>JAFGAV010000075.1 GCA_016933515.1 Candidatus Aminicenantota bacterium | reverse complement strand
GATGAAGTATCCCAGGACGCGGATGCGGTAACGGTTCAAAAGCCCCACCGTCCGGCGGACCATGTCCGCGGTGATGGGTTTCGCGTATCTTTTCAACAGGCCGTCGTCCCCGCTTTCGATGCCCACCGAAACCGTGTGGCATCCCGCCCTTTTCATCCACGAGATCTTTTCCTCGTTGAGGGTGTGGACGTCGGCGTTGCAGCTCCAGGTGAAGTCCAATCCGGCGGAGATCATCGCCCGGCAGAGCTCGACCACGCGGTTGGCGCTTATCGACAGGGTGGGATCCTGGAAGAGGATTTCCTTGACGCCCAGGTCTTGAAGGCGCTGCAGTTCGGGGATGACGTTGGCCACCGGGCGGGACCTGTAGCCCCAAGCTCCGGCCGTGCAGAATCGGCAGCGGTAAGGGCATCCCAGGGAGGTCACGACCACGGTGAAGGGCCGGCGGCGGGCGATGGGGATCCTGTATTTCCGAAAGTCGAAGAGGTCGTGCCGTGGCACGGGGATCGAGAACTCGCGGGCAGGGCGGTCTTCGGAAGCCACGAACGCGCCGTTCCGCCGGTAGAGGAGGCCCCGCAGCGGCCGGCGCGCTTCGCCGTCCAGATAAGCCGGCAGTTCGGGATCGGCGAAATCCGTTAGGCAGGCGTCCAGGGCGGGATGGGCCCGGAGAAGCTTCAGACCCTCGAACTTCAGAATGCCGGCCGAGGCGATGATTTTTATCCCCGGTCTGGCTGCCTTGACGGCTGCGGCGAGGGCCAGGTCGGATTTGAGGGTGGCCGTTCCGGTGGTGAAGATGACGGCCCGGTATCCGCTCTCCAGGATGCGTTCGAGGCAGGAGCGGGCGTCGATTTTGTTGACGATGGCGTCCAGGACGTCGACCCGGAAGGATCCGTCCAGAAGGCCGCTGAGGACGATCAGGTCCTGGGGAGGCCAGTAGTAGTCGGCCTTGGAGGAAAAGCTGCAATAGTAGTCGCGGATGTAGAGCTTGTCGCCGGGGGGATTGAGGAGGAGGACGTCCGCCACTTTGTTTTTAAAAGGCAAGGACCAGCGAGGCTCCGTACTCGGGACCGCCCAGCTCGATGGCCCGGTCGTTGATCTGGAACGTGGCCTTGGTGAACTTGGCCTTGAAGTTCAGGAGGACGGGAAATCCCTTGGCGAAGCGGATATACACTCCTCCCTGACCGTGGTAGCCCCGGACATAATTGAAGTAGGAGCCGATAGGGTTGTTTTCGAAGAAAAGCAAAAAATCGACACCCGCTCCGGCGTAAGGCTGGACAATGCCCAGGGGAAGGACATAGCGCAGACCCAGCGAAACGGGAGCGAGGACGAGCGTTGTCGGCTCCTTGCTGTAGGTCAATTCGCCTTTTTTGTAGACGGCTTTGAGTTCGAGGTAAAAGTCGACGTTGAAAATAAGAGACGAGGACAGGACGAGGCCCTGGATGGCCCCCCCCTCCTGGTAGACGGTTTTGAACAACGGCTCGGTGATGCTGTACCGGCCCGTATAGAACTCGAGAGTCCCCTGTCTCTCCGAGCTCCACGCCGTCCCCGAAGCGCAAAGCGCCGCCAGAAAGAGTCCCGTCAACTTTTTGACGTTCTTCATCTCATCCGGCCGTCCGTCCTCAGCATAGCACAAGTCCCGACCGGCGGCTACAGACCGAGTTCCAGGCCCAGGCTGATGCTCGCGCGGAACAGGCTGGCCCGCCTTTCCAGCGCTTCGACCATGACGTCGACGTAATGGACGCGGAGGGCGGCAAAGGCCGAGAGCTTCTCGCCGAGGCTCAGGGTGCCGGATATGAGGAGTCCGGGATCGATTTTGGCGAAGGAGTTCTCCAGGAACGTGATTGAAGCGATCGTCACGTCCTTCGCCCCGTAAGGCGCCTTTTCTTCGACCTCGAAGTCCTCCAAGGAATACAGCTTGCCGAAGGAGAATCCCACGACCGGGCCGGCCGACAGGTCGGCCTTGTCCGATTGGTAGAGGGAATACAGGGCCCAGGCATAGACGGTCCACATGCCGGAGCGCAGGTGTTCGGCGGCCCGCGGCACCGCGCCTTCCATTGAGAGGACCCACATGTTGGGGGCGAGGTCCTCGGCTTCGAATGCGACTTCACGGAATGTGCCGGGGAGCGACGGATGGGGCAGGCTGCCCTCCAGGGCGGGCTCCACCCAGAGCATCTGGTAGCCGACGCCCAGCCCGGCCTTGAACTTGGGATTGATGCGCTTGCCTGCGCCGAGCTCGAAAACCGGCGAGATCCCCTGACGGAACGTCTCGGTCACGGAGGCGGTCCTGCCGTAGAGAGGGCGATCGGTCGTGACCGAGAATTCGGGTTTCAGATAGAGGGTCATTCCCGGACCGACTCTCAGGAACATGTCTTTGAAACCCGCTCCGGAAACGGCGGTTCCGGCCGGAAGCGTCTTTTCGGGGGCGGCGATCGGCCGTTCTTCCGGCCGGGTCTCGGCATCGCGCCAGAAGGCGACTCTCACGCCGTCGGACAGGGAAGAGATGCTGTACGAAGGCGCGGGGTCCTCGAGGTCGAATGCGACTCGGGCGACGGTCGGCATGAACTGCCCGCTGCGTATGGACAGCAGTCCTGTTTCGTTGACCTGGGAGATCGGCTGTGCTTCGATCCGGGACACGGAGCTGAAGTCGATGACCAGGCGCTTGGGGGCGCTGAGCACGAAGGTCTCGATTTGGAAGGGGCCTTCGACTTTGATCGTCACCACGAGCCGGTCGGCGCCGCCGATCTGTTTATAGGAGATGTCTTTGAGGACGGAGACGGCTTCCTCGGCGGCTGTATCCGGCTCGGCCGGCGGTTCCTGGGACGTTCCGGAAAACGAGGGAACGACGAAAAGAGCGATACTGAAAAAGATCACAGACACGCGGAGAGGTGAAATCTTCAAGAATACCTCCGTATGGTTATAGGTTAAAAGGCGGTGCGCAGGGCCCTTCCAGATCGCCGGATATGACGGTCGAAACCACATAGGTGTAGACGACGTCCGGATCGATATCGGCGTCGAAATAAAAGCGCTGTCCGGCGACGGTCGTCAGCAGCCTGAATGCCGAAGGGCTGTCCGAGGATTTTTTTCGATAGACCCGGTATTCCTGGATTTGTTCCGGGTCGAGGATCTTGGGGTTGTCTTCCCATTCCAGGAGATTTCCCTCGGCTCGATAGAAAAAGATCTCATCATACGCCCGCTGGCCGCGGAAGCCGCCGGGGGGAAAGGGAAAATTCCTGATCCTCTCGAACCACTTCTCGGCCATGAACTGGTAGCCCTTCTCGTTCGGGTGGGTCCTGTCCTCTCCCCAGCAATAGAGGGATTCGGGGCCTCCGTCCTCCTCCGGATATTCCGAAAAATCCTTGTTGAGATCCACGAGGGGAACGGGCCTCTCGGCGGCCAGGAGGCGGATCCGTTCGTTCAGGTTGGTCAGCCGGACGGGAAAGGCGTTCCGGCCGAATTTCGGAATGTTGGTCGCCAGCGCCGGCAGGAGTCCGTATTCCAGGCTGCGGCGGAGCATTTCCCTCAAATTGAAGGCCGTCGTGTCGAGGGAATAGTCGCTCCAGATGATGTCGTTCGTCCCTTCCAGGATCAGGATGTAGCGGGCCTGATGGAGGACCAGGCGGGAATCAAGGCGCGCCAGCCCCTGAAGGGTGCTCTCCCCCGGGACGCCCTCATTCATGACCTGATGGGGGCCGAAGTTCTGAGAGAGGAGGACCGTCAATCGCGGGGGGTAGGCTTTGTCGGGTATGTAATCCCCCGGATCGTCGTAGCCGTCCTCATCGCAGATGCCGTAAGTGATGCTGTCGCCGAAAGCGATGTAGACGTTTTCCTTGAGGGCGGGATTGTATATGAGGTCCGGAAGAGACGCCTGCGGGGCTTCAATGAAGATCGGCGGCATTTCCTGCTCACGAGGTTTTTGGGTCAGAAAGGGCAGGGGCGCGCATTCGCCCCGAAAGGACTCGCCGTCCGGCCGGACAAGGAACGCCCGGTCGCCCGAAACGGCCAGGGGGACGAAAGGATGCCTGCCCGGAGCGGAAGACAATTCAATTTCTTCGTGCCATCCTCCGGGTTCTCCGCAGCGGATGCCTTCGCTGCGTCCCCGGGTCGTATAGCGGACCCAGGATACGACCGGCAGATCTCCGAAAGCCAGGTCCACCGACGGGAAAACGTCGACAGCCTCCGGTTCGGACGTGACCGCCCGGGCGGGGGTCCATTTGCCACCGACCCAGTTACTGACCAGTATCCGGTAGCCGCGGCCGTCATATCCGGACCATACGAGCCAGATCCGTCCGTCCGAGCCGGCGGCGGCGCGGGGAGTGATGTTGGGCGTTTTCGAGCCCGGGGTCATCCTCTGCTCCCTCGACCAGGACGACCCGTCGAACCGGCTGGAGAACACCTGCTCCCGGTCGGGCGTGACGGCCGTCCAGAAAGCCCATAAGCCCCCCATGGCGTCTCCAATGATGGACAGCGAGTTTGCTTCTTCCGTGGCCGAGGAAATCGTCCAGGTTCGGCCGGTGGCCGTGTTTGCGGCGCAAACGGACTGGCGGCCCGCTTCTTCCTCAACCCAGATCAGCCACGCGGTGTCCGCGGCATCAAAGCCGCAATCCCAGGGAAGCGAGGGATGAAGGCTGATTTCGATCCGGACAAAGGGATGAATCTCCTGTTCGACGAGCCCCAGGGCGAAACGACGGCGGGAACCGTCTTCTTCGGTCCATGCCGCCCAAAGCCGGCCCCGGCTGTCTTTCTTGAGTTTCGGAAGGCCCGTCACAGAGCCGAGCGCAAGCTCCCGGGTTTCGATCCGGCCGTCGGCCGGATCGAGGACGAACAGATCGAGGCGGGATTCATCCGTCCTGCGGACGATGACGATTTCGCCGCGCTCGTTGATTTCAGGCTTGGTGAAGGACGATCCCGCGGCCGCCTCGAGCGGCGGGAAGACAAGGAACAAAAGAGACAGGGCGCAAGACGGCAAAAAGCACTTGAAAAACGTTTTATCGGGCATTTTCGGCAAGGACAATGTAACGGTATCGGGCTTATTTTTCAAGCGAAATCATGCGTCCTTCCGGTCTCAAGTTGACTCGGTCTTTTCCCCTGTGAAATAATACCCAATCCATTTCCGTGAAGAGGTTTTCTGTTCTGACCATGCGACGTTCTCTGGCTTGGGCTTCCGCGGGGGGGATCGTCGTTTTGACTTCCTTCGCCCTGGGCGTTTTTCTCTTTGACCGCGCCCTGATCGTTTTCAAGAAGGTGCAGCCCCACAAAACGACGATTTTTACGAACGCGGCCGATCTCGGGCTGCTCTGGAAATGCGCCCTCGGAGCGGCGCTTTTGCTCGGCGCGGCCGTTCTTTTTCTCGGCTTCCTTCGGTCCAGGATGACGGGACGCGCTCCGGCGGAGAGCGTGTTGCTTCAGGCGGAGACTCTGCTTCCGCTCCTGGCCCTGTTTTTCAGCCGGTTTGTCTATGGAAAATACCTGAAGTCCCTGTTCGATGTCCCCCTTTATCCTCTTTTGACGGCCGCGGCCGTTGCGGCCGTCCTGTGGTTGAACGCGTCTCTTCATTTCGGACTCCGCCTCGGAGGCGGCCGGGAGAGACGGGCCGCCGAGGCGGCGCCGGGACGAAGGGGGCGAACACAGCGCGCCCTCGTGCTGACGGCGGCGGCTCTGATCCTCGTCCATCTTCTGGGACAAAGTCCCTTTTATAGGCGCTTCACCAGCCTGATGGTTTTCACCGGCGATGAGCCCAAATACCTCCGGATGGCCTATTCCCTGGCCGGCGACGGCGACCTGGACCTGACCAACAATTTCGTCGGCGACGATGTGGAGGTCGATTGGCTCCTGCAAAAATCGATCGCCTCGGGAAAGAGAGCCATCGGCCATTTTTCGATCGTCGGCCGGGACGGCGGGATTTATCACTTTCATATGCCCGGAATCTCCTTCTTGATGCTCCCCGGCTTTCTCCTCGATCTGGCCTTTTTTCAGCGGGACATTCCCAACACCCAGGCCCTGATGTTCCTGCCGGCCAAGATGGTTTTCATCCGATTGGTTTTTTTGATGCTGGCCGTGGGCTTGTTTCTTCTGGCCGCACGTCTCTTTTACCGGATGTTCCGCTCGACCGCCGTTGCCGCCCTTCTTCTCCTTGTCCTTCTGTTCGCCACGAAGATCCCGGAGTTCCTTTTCCAGGTCTATCCGGAATCCGCGGCGATATTCTTTCTTCTCCTGGGGCTGAACGCTGTTTTCTTTCCTTTCCGGCGGGGAGGAGGGAACGCGCTCGCCTTGATCCTGGCCGTCGGTTTCCTTCCCTGGCTTCACCAGAGATTTCTTCCCCTGGCCGCCGGTCTCTACGGGCTTTTTCTTTTACGGGAGATCTTCGAGCGGAAGAACTGGAAACGGGCTCTCGGCGTGAGCCTTCCCCTGGCGGCTGTCGGTGCCGGGTACTTGTATTACTTCTACGCCATCACCGGAAGCCCTCTTCCCTGGAGCCTGTACAGCCTGTGGGGGACAAGCTACACCCGGGCGGCCATCCTGCCCTCCGGATTTTTCGGATACCTGTTCGACACCGGATCCGGACTTCTCTCTTTGACGCCCGCGTTTTTTTTCACCCTGACGGGGATTTACTGGGGAATCAAGCTCGACCGACGCCGGGCCCTGATGCTGCTCGCTCTCGCCCTTCCTTATTTCGTATTGATCAGCATCACCCCCTGGCACGGCCTGCCCTGGGAAACGACCCGCATGAGTCTGGCGCTCTACCCCGTTTTTTTGATTTTCATCGGCTATACGGTGCGCGCCCTGAAGGCACGCACGTCCTGGGCGCATCTGGCTTTCTACGCGGCCGGCCTGGGTTTTGTTGTCCTGAACAGGGCGCACCGGTTTTGGAACATCAGCTTGGGAAATGTCCTGATCCTGCCTCATCAGGTCGGCTATATCATCCAATGCGCTTTCGTCCTGGCGGGATTCATCTTGGCCTTATGGGGGCTTGATTTATGGACGAGAAAACGTTTGGGCGCGTTGTCGTTTCAGAGGATTGAAGAGGTCGTCAAAAATGCGCGCCGCGGACTTCGGACTCTCTTGAGCTCGCGCTGGTTGCGGAAGACGCTGACCGCCTCGGCCGTGGTGTTGTCCGCGGCTTATGTCCCCGTTTTTCTGGCCAACTGGGACGACAAGACCATGGCCATTTCCTATTTTGCCGCCCTGAACAAGGTCGCCGGGTCGGAGACGGCGGCCCTGCATCCGAAAGGCCATCCCTCTTCGGCCCGAAACAAGGGAGACGCGAAATACTTGGATATTTTCAAATGGGAAGTTCCCGTGGAGCTTCTCCCCGATCCGAAAAAGACGGTCGTGCGCTTCGGAGAGGGGTTGTTCGCCGACGCCTGCCCCCCCGGCTGCTACAAGGTGGACCTTGAGCTTTACGACCCGCCCCCGGAACTCAGGCTTCTGGCGCTGGACTTCATGGGTGAAACGCGGGAAATGAGGGTGACGCCCGGTATCGGCAAAACCGTCGTTTCGACGATTTACCTTGTTTTTCAGGATGTCCCCGTCTCTCCGACGTTTGCCGTCCGCCACCAAGGCCGCATCGCCCGTCCGGTGAAAGGACGGCTGCATTTTTTCCCTATCCCCAGCGTGATTTTCGACAAAAGAATGATGATCAGATTGAGCGAAGACCTCTATCCCGATTGCGTTCGGACCATCGGTTCGTCTCGCTACCTGACCTTTGTGGCCAACAGCCGAAAGGACAACGCCCGTTTCACGTTCAAACTCTTCCGGCTTCCTGTTTCGGGCGGCGGAGAAAAGGAGGCTCCGCTTCTCTTGGCCGCCCGCCCCGTGCGGTTTCGGAACCGTTGGCGGCACAAGTTCGAAATGAAGCTGGACCTCATTCCCGAAGGTCCGTCCGACGGCGGCACCTTGGTCTTTTCCGCGGAAGACGTTTCGGGGCGGACTCTCCCCGGCCGCAGCATTTGGCTGGAAGTTCGGGACGGGGCCTGGGTGATTCCCATGCGGCCGTCGGCCTTGTCGAGACATTAAGAATGTGCTACTGATATTGTGAACGATGCGCGCGGCAGCAAGGAGCGAAAGGACGAAATTCATGAGACGCCTTCGTCTGAAAACGGTCTGGGCTTCGGCCTTGGTTTTCCTGGTTTGCGCCGCCGGCGCGGACGCACGAACCCGCCTTTCCGTGAATCAAAGCGGCTACTGCTATTCGCCCAGAATCGCCTACGACTCCTCGGGCAACATCCATGTCTGCTGGGTGGACGCCTACAGCGATTACAGCGGGGACATCTATTACAGCCGCTATTCGGCCGGCGCCGACGAGTGGAGCACGCCGATCAACGTCAGCAACAGCGGCCGGGTGGCCAGCGAGAGCATGATGCTGAACGGAGTCGGCGTCGACGACTCCCAGCGCTTTTACGTCGCCTGGGGGGAGCGCGGAAACGGAGTCTTCTTGAGGAGCTTGTCCGGCGATTCGTGGAGCGGGGTGGAGCACGTCGCCTCCTACGGCGACGCGGATTATGTCCGGATGGCCGCGGACGGATCGGGAAACGTCTTCATCATCTGGTTCACCTGGGGAAGCCGGGAGGTCTTTTCCCGGGCCAAGGTGGGCGGGAACTGGGAGGGCGTTCGGCGGCTGAGCGACGGCAACGAGATGGCGAAATTCCCGGCCATTTCCGTCAACAACGGCCTGGTGGCGGCCGTTTTCACCGAGACGATCGCGGATTATCAGATGATGTACTGCCAGCGGGGAACGGGTTTTAACGCCTCATGGACCTCGCCGCAGGCGGTGTATTCCGAGTATCCGATGGCCGCCCAGCATCCCTACGTTCAGGTGGATTCGTCCGGGACACCGCACGTCGTGTGGGTCCGCGTCGATCAGGAAGACACCGGAAACGTCGTCGGATATTCGTGGCGCTCGGGCTCGTGGTTCACGGCTCCTATCAACCTCAACAGCTGGACATACAACCACTGGCCCTTCATGGCCGAGCAGAACAATATCGTTCATATTCTCTGGCAGGAAGGGTCGTATTACGGGGGAAGCCTGTACTACAGAAGCGGATGGGGAAACGACCTGTCGGGAATATATTATGTCGCCGATTCTGACGGCGCCATGCATATGGATCTGGCCGTGGACCCCCAGGGCGCTCTTGGCTTTGTATGGACAAGCTCCGGGGTCACCTATTTCGGAACCGCTTCCGGCGGCGGCGGCGGAGGCGGCGGAGGCGGAGGCGGTGGCCCGGCTCCCCCCCCACCCCCTCCCAACGAGCCGCCGAGAGCGGATTTCAATTTTCAGCCGCAGACGGGATTCGCACCGCTCGAGGCGGAATTCGACGGGACGGCCTCCCGGGATCCGGACGGCCGGGTTGTCCAATGGCACTGGCAGTTCGGAGACGGCGAGCAGGGTTCCGGAGGCCGCGTTTTCCACACGTTCCAGACGCAGGGTGTTTTCCAGGTCAAGCTGACCGTCGTCGACGACCGGGGGCTGACGGACAGCATCGTCAAGCCGATTGAAACACTGGGGATTCATCCGCCCTTGAACGTGCGGTGGGAGACATTTGTGGACGAAAGCGTCTTCATGACCCGCTACGTCACCGAAGTCGCGTGGGACAGGAACCCGGAGAACGACAGATACGACATCGTCATGTACAGGATCTTCCGCAAGAACGAAGGCGAGTCCGGGGGGTGGAAGTTCATCGCCGAGACGACGGCCGATGTCTTCCAGTACCGCGATACGGACGTGAGCGGACGGGATTTGTACGCCTACAGCATCACGGCCGTGGATTCCGCGGGGCACGAAAGCCGTCTCGGAGCCCAAGGAGGCGGCTCCTCGTCCGAGAACGCGCCGTCGGGAAGAATCCGTCCCGAAACCGGAACAGGTTTCCGCTCCAGAATTCTCAAAAGAAACTGAAAGCCAGCGCGAGGCCCGCTCCGATCTCCAACCCGCCGAGGTTCACTTCCAGTCCGTTCTCCACGGCCACGGCCCGGGTCCATTTGACGAAGGCTCTGGCTTTTAGAGCGGGGAATGAGGCCGGCCCCCAATAGAGACCGCCCTGCAGGCCGAA
The DNA here is from genome assembly GCA_016933515.1 of Candidatus Aminicenantota bacterium. Classification (GTDB taxonomy): domain Bacteria; phylum Acidobacteriota; class Aminicenantia; order Aminicenantales; family JAFGAV01; genus JAFGAV01. Next base: position 19,069 of record JAFGAV010000075.1, on the reverse strand, counting down.
ACCCGTCGCGCGGCCGAGGGTGTCCTCAAGCGGGCTCCGCTCCTCGTAGCTGCAGGAAACGAGGCCGCCCTGGAAGTAAGGGTGGAAGGCTCCGGAACGGAAAAAGACTCTGAGTCCGAACTCCATGGGGGAGACGGTCACGCGCGTCGCTTTGGCCGTAATCGTCGATTCCCCCTCCAGAGACAACCGATGGAATTCGGCGGCCGCGGCCAAAACCCAGGACCCCCCGGACAGGATGTCCTGAGCGACATCGAAACCCAGAACGGTCTCGGCCTGCTTGCCGAAAATGGTTTGGAAGCGTTCGTCCGAAAGCGACTTGTTGACCGCGCTCAATCCCAGAAAAGTCGTCCGGCGTTGCGGCGGCTGTTCTCCCTCCGCGCGAAGCGGGACGGGAGACGGTTTTTCCGGTTGAGCAGGCGGCGTCGGCCGCGCCTTCCGGTCTTCAGCGGCTCCGGCCGGCCGGCCGATGAGAAAAACCACTTCGATGCCGTCGGGTTTCTTGTTGATCAGATAGAAAGGCGACGGCTCGGCCAGGTCGAAAACAACGCGGCCCGTCCCGGTCTTGTGAAGGCCGGTCCGGACGGCCAGGACGCCGGAAGTTCCGATCCGAATGTCCGGCGGAGCCGTGACTGCCTCGACGGGCGTCAAGTCGATCACCAGACGTTTCGGATCCCGGAGTTCATAGAAACGATGCTCGAACGAACCCTCGACCCGGACGAAGACTTCGATCTCCCGGGCCCGAACCGCGTGCTTTACGGACACAAGGCGCGCGGCCTCTCCCTCCAACGCCGCGAGGAAAACCGCGGCCAGGAGGGCGCCGCCCAACATCCCCGTCCGACGCAGGAGAAAAAGAAGCTTCATGACCTTCGGGCGGTTTATAACACGCCATTTTTTTAAAAGCAAATCCGCTTTCGTCGCCGGGAGGCCGTGAGGCTTCCCGCTTCCGCGTTCTCCGGCCGAGAGGCCGATGCCGGCTTGACGTCCGGGGCAGGGATGCTTATCATGAAAAAATAATGGCGATCATTCTGAGACCGTTGTTCTTGAAGCGGTGTCTCGCTTTGCTGGTTTTGGCTTATGCGGCGGCCCTGTTTTGCTGTTCCCCGGGGGACGGTGAGAGCGCCGGGCCCCAGGCTCCCCCCCCGGAATTGAGCAGCCTCCGCCCGCAGTTCGAATTCCGCGGACGAATCTTTTTCCAGTCCGACATGGACGGGGACAGCGAGATTTTCGTCCTTACGGCCCAGGGAGTGACCAAACTCACCGACAACTCCTGGCAGGACGAATACCCGCGCGTTTCCCCGGACGGCCGCCGCATCGCCTTCAGCGCCAATCCCTCGGGCACGTTCCAGATCTACACCATGAGCACGGACGGAACGGACATCGTCCAGGTGACCCGCGCTCCGCACGACGCCATCGAGCATGCCTGGCATCCGGACGGCCGTCGCATCGCTTACACCGTCGAGGCTCCGGGAAGGAATTTTTCGATTTGGACATTCGACCTGGAAACGAAACGGGCCGAAAAATTGCTTCCCCAATTCCGCGGCTCCAATGCTCTCCCCGATTTTTCGCCCGCCGCGCCCCTCGTGACCTTCACCGGAAAACGGCTCATGGGATGGGACGTGTATATGCTCGACCTGTCCGCCGGCCGCTTCACGGATCTCGTAAAAGGCGGGCGCAGCTGCCGGGGCCGATTTTCGCCCGACGGGAAAAAAGTGGTTTATGTCTCTTCCGAGGCGGACGGCAAGGGCGACATTTGGATCATGAATCCCGACGGCACGGACAAGAAGCGGCTGACGGAGCGGGACGACATGTACGATTATTTTCCCTCCTGGTCGCCCGACGGAAAATACGTCGTTTTCTGCTCTGACAAGCGGGGAAGTCTGGACGGAGGCCGATGGGCGCTCTTTTTGGTGAAGGTCGAAACAAAGCGTGTTTTCCCCCTTTTCGACAGCGGCCGGCGGGATCTTTTTCCCGAGTGGCATTGAGCTGAAGGGCGAGCCCTCAGTTCATTTTCTTCAGCAGGAACCGCCACAAATATTCCCGGGGCACGCCCAGAAATTGAGGGCGCCACAACCTGTCGCACTTCTCGCAGACGGGCAGGCCCTTGATGTTTCCGACGGAGATTCTCCGCCGAAGCTCCCGCATTTTCTCTCCGTTCCAGATGTCGGCCAAACTCGACTTCTTGACGTCGCCGACGGCGGTCAGGCCGTGGAAGTCCTGGGTGCAGGGCAGGACGGTCCCGTCCCAGAAGATGATCAGGGCCTGCCACAGGAACGTGCAGGGGATGTAGCTTCCCGCCCGCCGGCCGGATTCGGTTTCCCCGGCCCAGTTGTGCAGCTTCTTGATTTTGATTTTGTCCAGGGGCAGGCCCCGGAAGCGGGCCAGAAAGGCTTTTCGCTTTTTTTCCCCTTCCCCCCGGAACAGACCGGGAAAGTCGATCAATTCCAGGATGGTGATCGGGCGGCGGGCGCCCGTCTCCTTCTTGATCTCCAGGAAGCGGATGATGTTGCCTACGGTTTTCTCGAAATCCGCCTTCACGCGGATGCGCTCGTAGGTTTCGGCGTCGTAGCCGTCGAAGGAGAAGGCGAACTGGTCCAGGCCGGAGGCGAGGAGCTGCCGGCTCTTCTCCTCGTCGAGGAGCGTGCCGTTGGTGTGGAAGCGGGTGACGATTCCCGCACGATGGGCATAGCTGACCATGCGGAAAAAGTCGGGATGGAGGAGGGACTCTCCCCGGTGGAGGAGGTGGACGTCGAACACAAACCGCGAGGCCTCGTCGATGATCTTACGGAACAGGGCGAAGTCCATATAGCCTTTCTGGCTCCTGTCCAGGTCCTTGTTGGGACACATGACGCAGGCCAGGTTGCAGAAACTCGTGGGCTCGACCCACAACCGGACGGGAAGGTAGTTCAACACGGCTTTTTTGCGCTTGTAGCTCCAGAAGATCTTGGCCAGGCGGCGGTAGTAGTCGAGTGTGGTCATCGGCGCAGGTTTCATTGTAGCGGCAAACCGGCTTCCTGTCCATCTTCCGCCCCTCCCCCGGGATCTCCTTTGCCTCAGGCGTTGTGTTTCTCTTCGGGGCGCATCGGGATTGGGCATGAAATTTGTTCCCGAACGCCGCCCGAACTCAAAGCCCGCTTCCGGGACACGGATGCGGAGGAACACTCCGCGAAACGCCCGAGAGCCGTCAGCCTCGGCGGCCGTAAGCGCTTCTGAGAGATTGACAGAGCCGGAAATGCGCCTCGGCCGGAAGGGCTTCGGCGCGCAGGCGCACATCAAGATCGAGGCGATGAAAGGCGGCTTCGAGAGACGCTTCGGCCGCGCCCGCCGCGGCCAGGTTGTTCCACAGGGTCTTGCGGCGCTGATGAAAGGCGGATTGCAGATAGAGTCGGAATCCGGCTTCGTCCTCGGACGCATAGAGAGGCTGCGGCCGCCTCTCGAGGCGGACGAGGGCGGAATCCACTTTCGGCGGCGGGCTGAACGACGCGGGCGAGACCGAAAAAAGGATGCGTGCCTCGAATCGGTTTTGGAGGAGAATGGACAGGGGGGCGAACCGCTTCGATCCGTGCCGGGCGCAGATCCTCAGGGCGAATTCCTTCTGGAGGAGGAAGACGCAGCGCGTGAAGAGGCCGGGGTCTTCAAGGACCTTAAACAGGAGGGGCGAAGAGATCGAGTAAGGGAGATTTCCCGCCAGCTTGACGACAGGCAGGCAGGCCCCGCAGCTTGCCGCGGCAAGCGTCGGAAGGGAGAAGCGCGAAGCGGGTTCCCCCTCCAAGTGGACTCGGCCGGACGCCAGGTCGCGGAAGGACACCCGCAGCGCGTCGGCTTCGACGATTTCCAGGTTCGAGGGCGCCCGCTCCCGGAGGACCGGGACGAGGCGGCCGTCCCTCTCGAGGGCCACGACCCGGCCGGCCCGCTCGGCCAGAAGGAAGGTCAGGGCGCCTCGGCCCGGGCCGATCTCGATGACCAGTTCGTCTTTCCCGGGCTCCACGGCGCGGACGATCTTCTCCAGGATGCCGCGGTTGTGGAGGAAGTGCTGTCCCAAGATTTGGCGTCTTGTCTTTATCATCGGCGAAGGCCTTGTCGTTCCGCCGGCCGGCAAACGATCCGGTGCGGCTCCCGCTTCAGTTCCGCCGCCGTCCGCTTTTGGGGCGGGACGGACTTGCGGCCGCCGCCCGGCGCGCTTCGAGAGGCGCATAGCGTTTCTTGAACTTGAGGGCCATGGCCAGGGTTTCGAGGAGGGTGACGAAGTCGAGCTTTGTCCGGCCTCGGACGCGATCGACGAAGACGATGGGAACCTCGATCGTCCGGAAGCCCATGAGGTGGGTTTTGAAAAGCGTCTCCAGGACAACGGAAGGGCCGACCGAAATCAGGTCCTCAAGGTCGAGGGCCTCGAGCAGGCGGCGGCTGAAGACCCGGAATCCTGAGGAGACGTCCCGGACCGGAACGCGGAACAGGCGTCGGATGAAGCGGCGCACCCCCCAGGTGACGGCCCGCCGCCAGAGGCTGCGGTCGGCGTCCCGGCCGCCCTTGACGAAACGCGAGCCGATGACGAGGTCGGCGCGGCCGGCGGCATCGAGAAGCGCGGGAATGTGGGCCGGGCGATGGGAGAAATCTCCGTCCATCTCCACGACATAATCCGCTCCCAGATCCAGGGCGGCCCTGAATCCGTCGATTCCGCCCGCGCCCCGGCCGCGGCGCTTCAGGCGGCGCAGAAGATGCACGCGGCGGTCGCGGGCGGCCATTCTCCGGACGATGCGCCATGTGCCGTCGGGGGAGTCGTCGTCGGCGACGAGGATATGGAGGTCGCAGGGCGTGTCCAGGGCCAGAATGTCCCGAATCAGCGGAGCGATGTTTTCCGCCTCGTTGTAGGTGGGGATCATGGCCACCGCGCAGGGCCGTTTCGCCGCCCTTTTCATTTCCCGCTTCCGCCGGTTCCGAGAAGCTCTTTGACCGCGGCCAGGACGGCCTCGGGTTTGATGTCGCGCATGCACCGGCCGTCGTCGCAGGTCTGCTTGTAGCAAGGCGCGCAGGAGGCTCCGGAGAACAACGCAACTCCCCGGCCGTAGAGGTCGATCTCCTTCGGGCAGGTCGGCCCGAAGAGCGCGACCGTCCTTTTTTTCAGGGCGACGGCCATGTGGAGGGCCAGGGTGTCGGAGCAGACGACGACATCCATGCGCTCGAGGAAGCCGGCGAATTCGGGGAGGGAGTTGTCCGTCCCGGTGTGGAAGATCCGGACCGGGGAACGCCTGAGGAGCCGGCCGTTGAAAGCGCCTTCCCGGGGTCCGCCCAAGAGGAAAATGTTCGCCTTGAGGTCGCGGTGAAGGAGGCGGATAAGTTTGAGAAAATGCCCCTCCGGCCATTGCTTGGTCTCGAATTTTGTCCCGGATCCCGTGTTCAGCCCTACGGCCGGACGGCCTTTGGGGACGCGGCGGCGGCGGAAAAAATCGGCGGCCTTTTTCCCGGCCTCGTCCCGAAAAGCGTAAAGATATTCGTCCCGGTTGTATTCCACCTCGGCCGCCTCGGCGGCGATGTCCTGGTAGGTCCGGTTGTTGAGGCGGAATTTGAGTTCGTCGTCCATGCCCAGACGGTAGGCGTATTCGGCCGCGGCGTTGAGCGGGACAAGACGGCCCTGGGCGTTGAGGCCGAAGCCGTATTTTTCCGGAGCGTTCAGCCGGGTGGCCAGCGCGGCGAGCTCCGGCTCCTTGTCCAAACAGATGACGGCGTCGATGCGCTCGACCAGCAAGGAAAGCACCGACTCCAGGGAGAAAGGAAGGATCCGGTCGATCAAGGGATTGTTCTCGAGCAAAGGAACGCTCTCCGGGTCGGTGAGCCAGGTCAGGAAGGTGTCCGGGTACTTCCGCCTCAATCCCGGGAGAAGAGGGGTCGTCCTCAGCACGTCGCCCTGAGCCCGGGCCTTGATGAGGAGCACCTGATGCCGGACGGGCGCATAATGCGGGCAGTCGTCGCAGGGATAGCCGAAGCGGCAGGGCTTGTCGCCGCGGAAGAAGCGGCAGTCGGGCTTGACAGTCGGGCCGGACACGCGGAATTCCCTCGGAGATGCCTATTTATGCCACAACCGAGGGATAAAAACAATCAACAAGAAGAATGGTCGGCCGGGAATTCCCTCGAAACCCGTCGCTTCGCGGCTGAGCCGCTCATGGCGCCTCGACCCTCCCTCTCCAGGCCTGATCTGCAGCTATGCGGTGTTCTTTGAATACGGCGGTATATTTGGAGTGTGGCGGCACGACGCCGCTTTGGATTTCGGCGACGCGTCGCCGATTTAAAAGCGGCCTCGTGAGGCCGCACTCCCAAAAAAAAAGCCGCAAGCACTCCAGCAAATCAGTCAGGCAAGGCGAAAGGGCCTCGCCGCCCCCGCGGTTTATTCGCTTCGTGATTGAGGAAAGCTTCAGACTTTCCGGCAGACGTAGAGAATGTGGGGGTGGATTTGGCCGCGGTCGAGGGGGACGGTCTCAACGCTGAAGCCCAGGGAGCGAAGGAGCGTTTCGAATTCCCGGCGCGGGCGGAAGAAGAATTTCCTGCCCAGAGTGAACCCGACCACGCGCACCGAGACCGTCTCCTGAAACCAATTCCAGGCGTATTTCCAGCGCGGCCGCGTGTCCATTTCTTTGACGAGAAGCGTTCCGCCCCGCGGAAGCGCCCGTGCGCACTTGCGAAGCACGTCCTCCTGGCCGGGACGGGGAATGAGATACAGGACGTCTATGAGAGTCAAGACGTCGGCGCGGGGGGGATCCATTCGGACGATGTCGGCTTCATGAAATTCCGCCCTCTCCCAACCGTTGCGCCGCCTGAGGCGCTCGGCCACCCGGAGCTTGGACCGGTCGAGGTCGTAGCCCGTCACGCGGCGGGCTGAGGAGCCCAGGAGGAGAAGCGCGGCGAAAAGGCCGTTCCCGCAGCCCAGGTCGACGACATGCCCGCCGGCGGGGACATGGGTTTCGACCTCGAGCAGCGGGCAGATTTTCAGTTTGAGGCGCAGGTAAAGATTCACCGCCGGGCCGGCGCTCCGGAAGGCTTCCTGAAGAATCTTTTTCTGGACCATATTGCGAAGGCCTCAACGGTTCCGCAAATCCGCCGCCTCATCATATCTTTTTCTTCATCCGGGAGACAACACTCCTGGGATTCTTCTTTCGATTCGACACGGCTAAACCGCTCAGGGCGCCTCAGTCCTCCTCCGCCGGGCAGATGGGATTTTTCCGGATCGGCTCTTATTTGGAGTGCGGCGACGCGTCGCCGCTTTGAAAGCGGCCTCGTGAGGCCGCACTCCCATAAAGGGCCTTATCCGGAGTTCAGGACGATAAGGGCGGCGGACCGGTTTGAGCTCGCAGCGCGGGCTTTTTCAGCCGCAGGCAGGCCTGCCGCGGCGTCAGATTTTCGGCCCGTCCTCGAACGTCCGGCCGCAGTAGGGGCAGGCTTTCCACGAGCTCTCGGCCGGTTTGCCGCACGAAGGGCATGTGGGTTGGACCGACTTCCCGCAGTTCGGGCAGAACTTGAAGCCCGCGGAGACGTCCGCGCCGCAGGAAGGGCAGACGGTCTTGACCGCCGCCGGGCCGAGCGTTTCCGCGGCTTTCCGCTCGGAACGGACGATGAGATAGATGATCAGCCCGATGAGGTTGCCGACGAATACCAGGAGGGCCCACAGAAGCCCGTTCATGCCGCGGCCCTCGGCGTCCTTGTACACCCAGACGGCCAGCAGGAGCCAAAGGATCGAAAGCATGGACAAGGGAAAGAACAATCCGTGCTCCCGAAAAGGCCAGCCGAACCACCTCATGCTGGTTGAGCCGAGGAAAAAAAGAGCGATAAGAGCGATCACGACCACGATGATGCCGATCGCTTTCGATGATGCGTTGGACATTGTTGACCTCCAGAGTCTATTCCCTGCACAGGCTGCCGCTGTCGAGCCGCCGGAGCAGGATGACCGGGGCGAAGAGGAGCGTCAGGACATTCTGGACCACGAAGACCAGGGCCAGAGTGGTCCGGGAAGTCCACTCTCCGTCCAGAAAAAGATCCTTCAAACCCGGAAGGATCGTGGCGGCCGTCAGAGCGACAAGAGCGCCGAAAGCCGGCCAGAAGAAAGCAGGGAGGGCCGGTCTCTTTCGCCGTTCCTCCGTTTGCCGTTCGAGCTTGCCGATTTCGTCGTGACAAAAGGCTCGGACCCGCCGCTCGAGCGCGGCCGGGAGCGGCGGCGCGGCGAGGCCGGGGGCCGAAGCCCGCAGGCGCTTGAGGTCGTCCCTCAAAGCGCGGCAGGCCGGGCACTTTTCGAGGTGAGCCGCGAGCTCTCTTTTCAGGCTTTCGCCGAGGACGGCCTCGCGCCCGTCCGTCAGATGGCTTTCACAATCCCGACATCGCATAGGCTTTTCCTTTTTATATTTTCCTGCTCCGAGAGCAGCCGCCTGAGACTCCGGACGGCCCGGAATCCCAGGGACTTGACCGTTCCGAGGGGGGTCCCGAGCGCTTCGGCGACCTCCTCGAGGCTTAATCCTTCGACTTCCTTGAGAATAAAAACGCGGCGCTGTCGCTCGGGAAGGATATCCAGGGCTTTTTTCAGCCGAACGGCTAAGGCGGCATTTTCGGCCGATTTTTCCGGTCCGGGAGCCGAATCGACGGCTTCATAAGCCCCGGCGCCGGTCCCTTCGGCGGTCTCCGGAAAAATCTGTCGGCCGAAATGCCTCAGGCGCGTTTTTTTTCTCCTGAGCCTGTCCTTGTGCATGTTGCAGACGATCGTTCCCAGCCAGGGCTTCAGCTTCCCGGGGTCGCCCTTGATTCCGGCATAATTCCTGGCCACCCGCAGCCAGGTCTCCTGGAAGAGATCCTCAGCCTCGCTTTTGTCCCGGGCCAGGTAAAAGGCGAGCTTGAAGACGAAATTTTTGTGCCGGTCGTAAATCTCGTCGAAAGCGGAGCGGCAGGGAATCGTCTCTCCGGTTCCGCTTTCCGACCCGGTTGGAGCCATGAAATTTCTCTTCATACTCAATGACGCACAAGACGGAAAAAGGTTCTGGCCGTCGCCCCGGTTCTCAGGCCGAGCCGCCTGTTCAAGCCCCCCCTTTGAGATAGCGATCGTGCCAGAACTGGAAGATGATGAGCGGCCAGAGGAGCTGGCGGTGGTTGTGGCGGCCCGCCATGTGCTCGTTGAGGATGCGTTCGACGTAGGACCGGTCGAAAAATCCGTGTCGGGACAAGCCTTCCGGCGAGAGCACCGACCGGACAAAGTCTCTGAGCTCGTTCCGAATCCAGACGCCGAGGGGAATGTCGAATCCGATTTTCGGCAGGGTCAGAATTTCGCCCGGCACGCGGCCCTTCAGGGCGCGCTTGAGGATGTGCTTCGAGCTGAATCCCTTGAGTTTCATGCGGCTGGGGATCGAGGCGGCGAACTCGACGAAGGTGTAGTCCAGGAAGGGCGTCCGGATTTCGAGCGAGTTGGCCATGCTCATGCGGTCCACCTTGACCAGGAGTCCGTCCTGGAGATAGAGCTTGAGGTCGAGGTAGCAAATCCGGTCCAGGGCATCGCGGGCCGGGCTGCGGGCACCGTGAAACCGGACGGGCGCGAAGGGGTCCCCGGCGGCGGCGGCCTGAAAGTCGGGCGAGAGGAGTCTGGCTTTTTCCTCGGGAGTGTAGGCGCCCCACCAGACGATATCGGACAGCTCGGGGGGGAATTCGGCGCCGGAGACGAATTTCTTGGCCTTGAATTCGAAGCTCAGGCGCTTGCGGGCGGCGGGCAGGCTCCGCACAACGGGCGCGACGAATCCGCGGCGGATGAACCGCGGGACTTTTCGGTAGAGACGGGCGACCTTGAAGGCCTTGTGAGTGTCGTAGCCGGCGAAGAGCTCGTCCCCGCCGTCTCCGGCCAGGGCCACGGTCACGTGTTTTCGCGCCAGGCGGGAGATCAGAAAGGTCGGGACGACCGATGCGTCGGCCAGGGGCTCGTCGAGGAAGGCCATGAGTTCGGGCACGAGGTCCCGGGCCAGGCCGGAGTCCACGGTGAACTCCGTGTGCTCCGTGCCGAAGGCTTCGGCCACGCGCCGGGCGCGCGGCAGCTCGTTGAAGCTCTTTTCCGTGAAGCCGATCGAGTACGACTTGACGCCCGTCGTCGAGACGTCCGCCATCAAGGCCGTCACGGCGCTCGAGTCGATGCCGCCGCTCAGAAAAACGCCCAGGGGGACGTCGGAAATGAGCCGGCGGCGGACGGACTCGCGGAGCCTGCTCCAGAGCTCGGCAGCGATGTCCTCTTCGCTCCGTCCCGCCGTTCCTTCACGGCCGTAGGGGACGTCCCAATAGAAGCGCGCGCCGACATGCCCGTCCCGGATCGTCATCATCTGCGCCGGGAGGAGCTTCTCCACGCTTTTGAAGATCGTCCGGGGAGCGGGGATGTATTCGAAGGTGAAATACTGCGACAGGGCCTCGAAGTCGATTTCGCGGGGAAAACCCGTCGGGAGCAGGGCCTTGATCTCCGAGGCAAAGTAGAGACGGTCCTGCCAGCGCAGAATGTGGAGCGGTTTTATGCCCATGCGGTCGCGGACGAGGACGAGTTTCCGTTCCTTCGTGTCCCACACGGCGACGGCGAACATGCCGTTGAGGCGGGTGACGAACTCCTCGCCCAACTCCTCGTAGAGGTGGACGATGACCTCGGTGTCGGACCGCGTCGCGAAGCGGTGGCCGCTGTCCTCGAGCTCGCGGCGCAGCTCGGGAAAGTTGAAAATCTCGCCGTTGAAGACCGTGACGACCGAGCCGTCCTCGTTCGAGATCGGCTGGCGGCCGGTCTCAAGATCGATGATGCTCAGGCGCCGCATGCCGAGCGCGACGCGCCCGTCGTTGTAATAGCCCTCGTCGTCCGGGCCGCGGTGGACGATCGCGTCGCACATGGCCTTGACCGTCTCCCGGGAACCGGGGGGGAGAGGGTCACGGCCGACGCTCACGATGCCGCAGATGCCGCACATCGCCGCTCATTGTATCCGGTTTCGAGAAAAATGGCCATCGCCGCCGTCCCGCAGACCGGCGGCCGAAGGGCCCGGGCGCGGGCCGAGGGCGTTATTGCTCGGTGACGATTTCGTCTATTTTGCTCTCGTTGCCGTCCACGTCCGTCGTGGTGACCGCATAGGCGTATTTCACGTCATGCGGCAGCCGACGGTCGTCGTAAAGGAAGGTCGACGTGTCCAATGTGGCCAAAAGGACGAATTTGTCGTTGCTTTCATCGGCTTCTTTGCGGTAGATGTTGTAGCCGGTCACCATGGAGGGGTCGTTCTCGGGATTCTCTTCGAACGTGATGGTGTTGATTTTTTCGGTGTAGAAAAGGACCTTGTTGAAGGATGTCGTGAGAGTCGCGTTGACCGGCGGATAGATCCGGATTTTGGCCTTGAAGGTGTGGTAGACGTCAAAAACGCCCGACTTCCTGTCGGAATAAACGACATGGACGTCCCCCTCTTCGTTGACGGCCATTCGGGGATAGGCCGCAAAGCGCGGGCTGTTGGACAGATTGAAGACCTCCGACCACTTCTTTTCCCCTCCGGTCCTCTCGGCTTCGAAAGATTTGAACAGGACCTGCCAGATGTCGTTGACGAGTTCATGCCAGCTGACGTAGATATCTCCCGTTTCTCGATTGACGGCGACGCAGACCCCCGCGGAGTTGTCGGAAGCCTGGGAGACGTTCTCGGTCGCCTGCCAGGCGCCGTTGACCGTCCTTCTCAGGAAGACGTCCAGATTTCCCGCGGCTGTTCGGCCGTTCCAAACGACGGCGACGTCTCCGTTGTCGTCGCTGGCGATTCTCGGGTAGCACCATTCGGTTCCCGTGTTCGAGGCGACGGGCACGGGGGACGTCCAGCCGGCATTGTTGCGGGGCGTCTCGTTTTTCACGTACCAGACCGAGGAATTTTCGCCGTCCCGCGTATGAAAAACAAGATGGAGAGTTCCTTGGCCGTCGACGGCAACGTTGGGGAAGTATTGATACCCGCCGAACAGGGGAATGAGAAACGGCCAGTCCCACCCGAAGGTGGTCTCTTCGTCTCGGTAGCTCGACATCAGATCCCACTCGCTGGAGACCTCGTCCATCCACACGGAATAAACGGAATCGTCTACGGGAGAGATGGCGATGGAGGAGTAAATCGAGGCCCCTTCGGCGTTCGAGGAAACGTTTTCCGGGCCCTTCCAGACGTTGTCCTTGAATTGGTAGTACAAAATCTCATAGCTTTGGATGACGTCTTGAAGAACAAGGTGGCAGACGCCTTCCGGGGAGGTGACGAACTCGGGAAAACAGGCTTCACCGGACTGGTAGGACATCCGATGCACGGTCTGAATGCCGGACCAGGTCCCCCCCCGGTTGGTCTTGAAATACACGATTTGGGGCACATCCGTCCAGTCCGTCCAGAGGACATAAGCCGCTCCGTCCTTGTCGACTCCGACGCGGGGCGTAAAGGAGTCCGAGCCCGTGTTCGAAACGTTCACCGGCGTCGACCAGTCCGGGTCGGCGGACCGGGCGGCGGCGCGCTGTCTCTCCGCGGGAGAGATTTCCGCATCCGGAGTCATGGCCTGAGTCATGACCGCTATGGCCAGGAAGCACGAAATCAGAATCACTGTCTTTCTCATGAACGCTCTCCTTATCAAAGGGAGTTCTATTTTAGTCTGAAAAATCCATAAGTCAAGTTATCCCGGATTTCCGCGGGGGGAAGAGGCTCCCGTTTTATGTCTTGATTGGGGGGCGGCTCTGTCATATAATGGAGCCCATTTTTCGAAGGTGCGCTTGGAAGCGGCGGCAAAGAAGACCGGTTTTCATTAAGCCATTCACGGCAAACGCAGCGAAGGAGAGAAGAACGGACATGAAGAAGAGAACGATCCCGGGCCTGACGGTCCTTTTGTTGTTTTTCAGCCTGAGCATGAATTCTTTTGGGTGGAGCGGGAATGAAGCCGATCAGTACGATGGGATTCTGAAAAACCTGTATGTCGTCAAAACGGATCAGGCCATAGAAATATTTATCGAGATCGAAGGGGTTTACATCCATCAAGTTTCCCAATACACCGATCCCCTGCGCATCGCCTTCGATTTTTCGCCGGTTGACCAGATTCTCTCCGAGACCTATTACGAGATCAACGAATGGAGCCTGATGGGCATCAGAATCGGCCAGTTCCATCCCTCGATCGTCAGGGTCGTTTTCGATTTTTCCGAATCCCTCCTGGCCTATGAAGTCGAAAAATCGGACAACATCCTGAAAATCAGCCTGATTCCCATCGAGGAAGAAATCCCGCCTCCGCCCGCGCCCGAGCCCCTTCAGCCGGTCGTGGAACAGCCCCGGAAAGAGATTGCCGCAAAACCGGTTGTGGCGCCCCCTCCCGTCAAGAAGGGGCGTTTGAACACGATGATCGGACTCACGGCGGGAAGCCACAACATTCCGGATGTGCGTTTTCAGGAAGTCTATCCCGGAAGCGCCCTCATCTACGGTCTCCATCTCTCCCGAACCTTCTTTTCCGCCGGGGATTTTGATGTCCTCCTGTCCGTTGACGGAAAAATCTTCTCCAAACCTGGAGCGGCGACCGTCACCGAGGAGGAAGCCCGGTTCACGATGACTCCCCTCTCGATCGGCGCCTCTCTCCTCTGGAACACGAAATATTTCATCCTGTTCGGCGGCGGGGGTTTGGACATCTGTCCCTACAGAGAGACCAGCCCTCTCTATCCTTTTCCGGGTTTTGTGAAAGAGACGGCGAACGGCAGCCATTTCCAAGCGGGACTCTTTCTCCGCATCCCCGGCCTGGACGCCCTGAGAGCCAAATTCTACTACAAAAGCACAAAAGCCCTGACGATCAACAATGACATCGAAGTCGATCTGGGGGGAAGGGAATTCGGTTTCAGTCTCGTTTACGGATTCAGCGTTTTCTGAGAGAGGCATCCCTCATCGCCCTGAGCGTTTTTTCCTGATTCCCGCGACCGCCTCGCTCTGTTTTTTCCCGAAGGGGGCGGGGAGCGTTTTCGGGATTCCCGGCGGGCGTCTCGTCTCTTCGCCGGAGTCAGGGATTGAATTTTCCGGGCCGGGCCTGAATAATAGGAAGACGGTTCAGGGCGATGAGGAGGGGCGGAAAATCCTCAATCGGTCGGGGGCCGGAGATTCCAATCATGGACGATGTCTCAAACGGAACTCGAATCCGGGATCAAAGAGAAAAACTGCTGCGTTATGCCGTCATCGTCTCTCTGGGAGTCATCAGCCTGCTTGTCCTGCTTGTGCGGCTGAAAAACCTGGGGGCCCTCTCCTTGTGGATGGATGAGGGGTTTTACTATCTGGCCGCCGAAAGAATCCTCGAACACGGTTATCCCCTCTATCCGTCGGGACATGTCCTCTTCAAGGGCATCCTCTATTCGTATCTTCTGGCCGCCTTTGCCGCGCCGTTCGGCTTGAATGAATTCAGCCTTCGTCTTTTCAGCGTCCTGACGAGCGTGGCCGCCCTGCCGGTGATGTATCTCCTGGCCAGGAAATTCCTCTCCCGGGGATTGGCCTTCTTGGGCGTGGTCATCCTGGCCCTTTCGACGTGGGAGACGGAATACGCCCGGGCGGTCCTCTATTTCGCCCCTCTCCAGCTCGTCTACGCCGCGGGGCTGTTGTGGTTCATCAAGGGCTATTTCGAGGACCGAAGAAAATACCGGACGCTCGCCGCGGTGCTTTTTGTCCTCGCTCCGCATGTGCATCAACTGGGCATGGGATTGTGGTTCTGCTTTCCGGCGCTTTTCCTGGTCAGGGGCGCCCGAAGATTCTTCAAAAAAGACGTGCTCCTGCCCTTCTCCCTCGTCACTTTGACTTACGTCCTTGTCCAGGTCCATGAAGCGCTTTTCTGGAAAGTCGGCTATGTGTATGAGAAATCGGTGGGCTCTTTGGCCGAGAGCGTGCGCTACTTTTTCACCGGTTTCTCCCTCGATTATTTCAAAGAGATACTAAAATCGTTTCCGGCGATGGGTGTCCTCGCCTTCCTCGGCGCGGCCCTGATTCTGGGAGAAACGGTTCTTCGGCAGAAAAATCCCCCGGAGGACGAACGGGGATTTCAACGCCGGTATTTCCTGGCTCTCTGTTTTCTCCTGCCCCTTGTCTTCTTCGGATTTTTCCGGACGCACGTCCAGCCCCGCTACCTCTTTCAACTGCGGCCCGTGCTCATTCTCTTGTATCTGACGGCGCTCTGGAGAGTCGCCTCCATCGTCTCCCTCCTGGCTCTCCGCCCGTTTTTCCCGAATGCCGGCAGGGACAAAACCCTCCGGGCCCTTTCCTGCGGCCTCCTGGCGGCCGGCTTTCTGGCCTTTACGGACCAGGCGGGCCCCGGCGAAGTCCGGTCCGTCGTCAACCGGAAATACGGGGACAGGATCGCGACGGACATCATCACCCGCTCGGGCCGGCTGGAGCACTACGATCACAAGGGCGTCGGATCCTACGTCAGGACGTTCCTGAGGGAAGACGACCGCGTCGTGGCCATGCATATGGTGTTTCAGCACATCTATGCCGGGCGGACGGACTACTGGCTCTGGTCCGGAGGCCCGGGAACATGGGATGCCTGGGAAAAAACGCCCGGGGGCTGGAAGGATTTCTATGTCGGCGCCCGCTGGATCAACAGCCTGGAGGGCCTGAAAACCGTTCTCCGGGAAAACGCCTCGCGACGAGTCTGGCTGATCGCCTCCCCCTCGCTCCAGCGGCGCGACCACATCAGCCGGGAGATCGCGGATTTCATCAAGGCGAACGAAGACAAAAGGGTTTTCCGCGGCCGGGACGGGATGTCGGAAGTCTTTCTCTGGCACGACCGCGCAGGGGATTTGACCGGGCCCGGCCGTCTTCTGGAGGCCGAATGGCTCCCGGTTTCGGGGGGCGACGTCGTCTATCCGGAAGACGCCTCGAAACACTGCGCCCTTTCTCTGGACAAGATCCGGGATCGAAACCTCGAAACAGCAACCGAGCTCCGGGGCCCGTTTCGACCCGGCCCCTACAATTTCGTGCTCCGGGCCAGGATCGCATCCGTGGAATCCCCCCCCTCCCAAGAGCGGCTGCTCGGGATTTCCGTCCTCTCCTCCGGAGACGGGACTGTTCTTCGTTCCGTCTGGGCCCGGGCGGCGGATTTCGCCCCGGCGGGAAGGTTTCGTGATTTTTCCTTCAGGTTTTTTCTGCCCCGGGAAAGCGGGCTGACATTGAAGATCGTCTACAGGGGCGAGACGGATGTGTGGCTCGACGGCTTCGACCTCCTCCCCGTTGAAGAAGGTCCCTGAGGCCCGGGTCAAGCGCGCCGCCGGCGTCAGCCGGGATTTCGGCCCGTCGCCCTCCAGCTGATGTTGTTCCGGCGGGTGAGGCCGATGTCTTTCAAACCGGCGTTCTCAAACCAGCCCCGGACTTCTTCTTCCTTGAAATACTGGGTGATGGGCGCGATGAGCTGGTCGAAAACGCAGTTGAAGAGATAGGTGAAGTTGAAGGCGC
Source organism: Candidatus Aminicenantota bacterium (assembly GCA_016933515.1). Lineage (GTDB taxonomy): Bacteria > Acidobacteriota > Aminicenantia > Aminicenantales > JAFGAV01 > JAFGAV01. The sequence goes on along the minus strand of JAFGAV010000075.1, from coordinate 2,636 downwards.
TCATGTAGGAGAGATAATCTCCCAGAGGAAGCCTGCGGGACAAATGTTTTGCTGGTCGGAATCTGGACAGGGGGCCGTAGACGACCTTGGCCAGAAAATAGAGAATCGCGGTCAGTAGAAAGCTCAGGGACAGGATCGCGGGCAGGGGGAGCCGCGACATGACGAATTTTCTTGCGGGATCGACAATCCGGCGGATGAACCAGGCTCCCTCATAGCCGTAAACCCAGACGGACATCCAGCCGCCCGGTTTCAGAAGGCTCCGGAGACGGCGGAATCCTTCTTTGGTATCCGGAAGATGCTGAAGAACTCCGATGCAGTAGAGGAAATCGTAATCGCTCTTGAACGGCAGACGGTACATGTCGGCTTGAACGACGTGGACATTGTCTTTCGTCCGGGAATGCCGGAAGGCCACGTCCACCGCCGGGCTCAAATCGAAGGCCACGACTTCCCGGGCGCCGAACTCGGAGGCGAAGACGGCGTGCTGGCCGGACCCGCAGCCGGCGTCGAGGACCACCCGGTCTTTAAAGAAATCGCGCGTCTTGGGATGAATCCAGTCCAGAAAGTCCTTGGGATCCTCATAGATGTCCGAGAATTTTTTCCAGGAAAAGGCGAATCTGTTTTTCGTTTCTTCCTTGAGACGGTATTCGTTCCCCGCCAGGATGCGGGGCACGCCCCCCCTGACGGGGAAGGAAACGGAGCAGCGGGGACAGCCGAGGGATCCCTCCATGATCTCCTCCCCCTCCGTCTTCAGAACGGAGGAGAGCGCGAGCGGCGTTCGGCAGTCGGGGCAAACGAGATATTTCAGAAGGTCTTCTTTCATAGGCGTCGCATCCTTTTTATAACCCAATCCGGCCGTCCGTGACTAGTCTCGTTGTTTCTCTCTCGACTGGATGATGTGCCCTCCTTCGGGCGCTGTGCTTGTGCGGCCGGGAAGAATGCGCAGGAAGCACCGTGAAATCTCTCGCCTCTCATCCGAGCCGTGCATGGCGCCTCGCCCGTCCTCTTGATCTTGAGTCGTTTCGCCGAGGATCCCAAGCTTCGGGCCATTTGAAATGCTCTCCCCGCCAAGGTATAGTGTTTTGGGTTCCGCGCGATGAAGCGCCTCATCATCAACGCCGACGACTTCGGGCTTTCGCACTCGGTCAACGAAGGCGTCGTCTTCGCCCACCGCAGCGGCGTCCTGACTTCGGCGACGCTCATGGTCAACACGCCGGGATTCGAGGAGGCGGTCCGCCTGGCCGAAGAACATCCGCGCCTGGGCGTCGGCCTGCACCTGAATTGGGTGCGCGGCCGGCCCGTCTCCCCCCCGGAGGCTGTCCCCAGCCTGGTCGATCGCCGGGGACTCTTCTTCTCAAGCGGAGCCGCGTTCCTGAAAAAGCTTTTTTCGGGGCGGATCAGGACGGAGGACCTGGAAAGGGAAGCCCGGGCCCAGGTCGAGAGGGCCCTCGGCGCGGGCATCCGGCTGAGCCACTTCGACAGCGAGAAGAACGTCCATGTTTTTCCTCGGCTGATGGACGTCGTCGTCGGGCTGGCCGGGGCCTACGGGATCCGGAAAGTCCGGTTCATCAACGAATTCGGGTTTTCCCGTTCGCCGTCGCAGACGCTCAAGGCCTTCCTCCTCTCCCTGGCCTGCCGCCGTTCCGCGGCCCGCCTGCGGCGCGCCGGAATCGTGATTGCCGACCGTTTTTATGGTATATGTAATAGCGGCCGCATAACGGCCGGGCGGCTGATGAAAATCTTCGGCGGCCTGAAAGACGGGTCGGCCGAGGTCATGGTCCACCCCGGGCTTGTCGACCGGGAGCTTGAGAGCATGGAAGAGACGATGGGGACTTATTACATCAACCGCTACCGGGAGGGCGAGTTGAAGGCGCTCACCGATCCGCGCCTTCCCGGGGAAGCCCGCCGCCTCGGCGTGCGGCTCATCAGCTTTCACGACCTGTGAAGACGAACATGAAGAAAAAAACAAAGGCGCCGTATCTGTCCGTGGTCGTCCCCTTCTTCAACGAGGAGGACAGCGTCGAGGAGCTCTATCGCCGTCTGACGGATGTCCTGAAGAAGACGGGAAAGCCCTATGAGATCATTTTTATTGATGACGGGAGCCTCGACCGGACTCCGGAACTCCTGACGGCTCTCTATCGCCGGGATCCGCGCGTCCATGTCATCCGCCTCAAAAGGAACTTCGGCCAGACCGCCGGCCTCCAGGCGGGATTTGATTTCAGCCGGGGAGAGATCATCCTCTCCATGGACGGCGACCTCCAGCACGACCCGGCCGAGATCCCGCGCTTTTTGGAGAAAATCGACGAGGGTTACGATATCGTCAGCGGCTGGCGCAAGAAACGCGTCGACAACCTCCTCCTGCGCAAGGCGCCTTCCTGGGCGGCGAACCGCATGATGCGCGGGCTGTCGGGCGTGCCCATACACGACTTCGGCACGACCTTCAAGGCCTACCGGCGCGAGGTGCTCAAGGATCTGCGCCTCTACGGGGAGCTCCACCGCTTTATCCCGGCTTTGATCAGCCGGACGGGAGTGAGGATCGTCGAGATCCCCATCACCAACATCGTCCGGCCGAAGGGCAAGTCCAAGTACGGCTTGTCGCGCGTGCGGCGGGTGCTGTTCGACCTTTTGACCGTCAAGTT
>JAFGAV010000074.1 GCA_016933515.1 Candidatus Aminicenantota bacterium | reverse complement strand
TTCGTCAGCAACCGCGAGGACCACAGCTTCGTAGGGATCTACGATCTCGACAAAGATAAAATCACATGGATCTCTCCAAGCGTGGACCGGGACAGCGAGCCGGCCTGGTCTCCGGACGGAAAGCGCATTGCCTTTTTCCGTCGGCCCGGGGCTCAGCACGACGAAGTCTTCGATTACCGGAACCCGCCGACGCCGGCCTTGTGGGTCGGGGAGGCCGCAACGGGCGGTGGGAAAGAGATCTGGAATCCCGCCGGCAAAGAGCCGAAATACCATACCGTCCGCAATCTGACCTGGACGGCGAGCGGCCGGATCCTGTTTACGAGCGAGCACGATGAGTGGGATCACGTTTTCACGCTTTTTCCGGACGCCGGGGAGCCGGCGGATATCACCCCGGGCCGCGGCTCGGTCGAGCACTTTGAGGTCTCGGGCGACGGAAAGACGCTCTATTACAGCGGCAATCACGCCGACATCCACGGCCGCCATATCTGGAAGGTCCCGATTGCCGGAGGCAAGGCCATCCCGCTGACCACGGGCGCTACGATCGGAAGCCATCCCACGGCCCTCTTTTCGGACGCGCACGTTGTTTTCATGCACGCCACGGCCAGGCTCCCCATGTCGATCGCCCTCGTTCCGTCCGCGGGCGGGAAGACGCGCGTCATCGCCCCGCGCCGTCTCCCGGCCTCCTTCCCGATGGACGAACTCGTCGTTCCTGAACTCGTCATCGTTAGGGCGCCGGACGGCCTGGAGATCCCCTGCCAGCTTTTCCTGCCTCGGGGCGCCAAGCCCGGCGACCGTCTGCCGGCCGTCGTCTACACCCACGGCGGCCCCATGCGGCAGATGCTTCTCGGCTGGCATTACATGGAGTTTTACTCCGAGGCCTACGGCATCAACCAGTATTTCGCCGGCCGGGGCTATGCCGTCCTGTCCGTGAATTACCGGAGCGGCATCATGTACGGGCGGCGCTTCCGCATGCCTCCCGACTCCGGACCTCGCGGAGCGTCGGAATACCAGGACGTCGTGGCCGCGGCGAAATACCTTCAGGGGCGCCCCGAGATCGATCCGGAAAGGATCGGCAAATGGGGCTTGTCCTACGGCGGCTACCTGACGGCCATGGCCCTGGCCCGCAACTCAGACATCTTCAAGGCGGGAGTCGACATGGCCGGCGTCCACGACTGGTCGGCCCGCGGCGAACGGCGCGGGACGACCGGGAGGGATCTCAAGGTCGCCTTCGCCTCCTCGCCCGTGTCCGACGTCAAGACCTGGAAGTCGCCCGTCCTGTTCATCCACGGGGACGACGACCGCAATGTCGCCTTCTCCCAGACGGTCGATCTGGTGCAGAAACTCCGCGCCAAAGGCGACGTTCCCATCGAGCTCCTCGTCAAGCCCGACGAGCCCCACGAATTCAAGCTCTATAGGAACCGCATGGAGGCCTACAACGCCGCCTTCGAGTTCCTCGCCCGCTTCCTCAAATAAGGGCAAATGGGGGACAGCTTATCCAATGACATTATTTTAATGCGAGACGAATTCCTGAAATTAAGGAGACATTTGGGGACACAGGACCCATTAACTTTGCTTGTCCCCTATTGATGCCCCATTAATAGTCCAAGAGCGCCGAGGTGAGGCTCGAGACTTTCATGAAAGCGGCGGCGACATAGGCGTCGAGGCTCTTCCGAGCTTCCTCCCTGTTCCTTGAAAAAAGAGCGGCGAAGTCCCTCTCGAATTTCGGGCCGCACTCGACGAAATGCTTCTCGACGGGGAACAGATCGCGCTTCAGTTTTTCGAACATGCGGCCGTAGTCCGCCTCGACGGCTTTTTCGAGTTCCAGGACGCGGTTGTGCAGAAGCTGATGTCGAGAAGTCTTGAATTCCACGTCGTTGAAGTGCTGCCCGGCCAAAACTTCGTCGTCATGGGTGTCCGTCCCCAGCCCGGCGCCCGGGGGCAGGTTCTCCACGCCGTAATAGAAGGGGAAAAAAACGGTTGTGTCCGGTTTTCCGAGCGCCACCCACATCGAAACCGAGATCGGATCCGGCCGGACGGAATTGAGGGAGGCGACAAAGGCGTTGATGGTCGTCTCCGTGCAGATCGTCCTGTACTTGGTTCGGTTCGGGGAGCCTGTCGTGTAGCCGTTGGTGGCGTCATACTCCGTTCCTTCGTAATGGTCGCGGAGCAGGGCCATCAGCGTCTCCGCCGTGACTTTGGCGGCGGGCTTCACGGAGAACGGATAGTCTCCCCCGATCTCCCAGCTGCGGCCGGTAAGGAGCACGAGACCCCGCCAGTGCCGCAGAGTGTTTCCGTCGAAGACGGGATCGCGGCCCGAGGGCAGAGCGAAGGCCTTTTTAAAATCGAACGGGCCGTCCCTCTCCTCGTCGTACCAGCCGTTCCGGCGGGCGTAGGCCATGATGTCGCGGCTGCCGAGGAAGTTGCGTTCGTCGTCCGGCCGGATCCGGCGGATGGTGTAATGATTGGGGATGACGGCCGCTTCGTCGTCGGGAACCCGCTGGGCGAACCAGTGACGGCCCCGGATCACGGCCAGCATCCAGGCTTCGTTCTTGTCGGCGATCGAATAGGTCCGCCCGGAAGCGCGGTAGCCGTAGGTCTCGATGAGCCCGCCCGCCATCCTCACCGCGTCGCGCGCCGAGGCCGCCTTCTCGGCCACAAGGCGGCGCAACATCCAGTCGATGCCGCCGTCCGTGACATCGTCGGCCGTCTCCCGCGATCGGCAGCTGTTCGATGTGATGAGCACCCCGTGCTCGTTGACGAAGCTGTCGCAGAAAACCTGGCCCGTCGCTTCGATCCAGAGGAAGCCCGCGGTCCGGCCGTCGGTTTCATAGCGGCCTCCGTGTCGCAAGGCGACGCGCCGCCGCGCGCCGGTGTCGCCGGGACGGATCTTGCGGAGGTTGACGAGGAGATCGCCCCGCGTGTCTTCGTTGTGGGCGACCATGACCGACCCGTCGGCGCTGGCGTCCCTGCCGACGAGCACGGTGTAGCACTCTCCGCCGCGGCCTTCGGGAACAAACATCGTTTCCTGAGAGGGGGCAGCGGCGAAAAGAACGAGTGCCGAGACAAAATGAGCCAGAACGAGCATCGTTCTGCGGTATCCGGACATGTTCAGCCTCCCCGTTGATGTCACGACCGCGCCTCCAAAGGTTGCGCCGACAGCTCCGCTCGGCCTCCGTCGCGGCATGGCCCAATGTACAACGCCGCCCCGAGCATTTCAAGATCTCCACCGGAACCGGCGCTCCGGGGGGCAGGACGGCAGGCCTCGCCCTTTAAGAGGGATTATAGACTCTCCGATATCCCGTTTGCTATACTGGGACAATCATGAAACTGAAATTGTGGTTTCTCGAAACCCGGCCGAATTTTCTGCTTCTGTCCGTGGTCCTGTCCTTCCTCGGCACCTCGATGGCCAAGCATGACGGCGATTTCAATCTCGTTCGCGCTCTCCTGGGATTCGTCGGACTGCTCCTGTGCCATATCAGCGTTAATGTTTTAAACGATTACTTCGATTACAGAAGCGGCATTGACCTGAAGACGAGAAGAACGCCCTTCAGCGGCGGAAGCGGCCTCCTTCCCTCGGGCGCCCTCAAGCCGGCGCACGTCCTGCGATTCGGCGTCGCCGCCTTCCTCCTGGCGGTGCCCATCGGCGTTTACTTCGTGATCGTCACCGGATGGCTTCTGCTTCCGCTGCTCATAGTCGCCGCCCTGTGCATCCTTCTTTACACACCGCTCCTGACTAAGATCGGCTGGCCGGAATGGTCCCCCGGAGTCGGGTTGGGCGCCCTGCCCGTCCTGGGCGCCTATTTCATTCAAACCGGAGCATACACCCTCTCTGCGGCGCTGGCCTCCGTTCCTTCCGGACTTCTCGTTCACAACCTCCTCCTGCTCAACGAATTCCCCGACGTCGAGGCCGACAAGACGGCGGGCCGGAAGACGCTTCCGATCACGATAGGAAAAAGAAAAGCGGCCTATGTTTATTCGGCTTTCACCGTGGCGGTCTACGTCTGGATCGCGGCCCTCGTCGCGGCGGGGATCATGCCCGTTTACTGCCTTCTGGCCTTCCTGACCTTGGGCCGGGCCGCCAAGGCCATCCGCGGCGCCCTTCACCCTGACGACCCGAGCCGCCTTTTGCCGGCCATGGGCCATAATGTTCTCGTCATTCTTCTTACCCAGCTCTTGCTGGGTATCGGGTATCTTCTGGGGGACACGATACCTATTCATCTTTTTTAAATATCGAGACAACAGACACAAAACAAAAGAGTTCAGCCTTTTTATGTCTTTTTCAAATCTGGCCTGAAGATTTCGAATATGGTAATATAAACGGCCTTATCGGGAGGAGCCATGTCCAACATCGGGTCTTATGAACAGAGAATCAAGAATTTCGACTGGTCCCTGTCGGAAAAAGAACTGGACTACAAAGCCGGCGACGTCCTCAACATCGGGTGGCACTGCACCGACCGCATCTGCCGTCAGGGCAAGGCCGACAAGCTCGCCTTGATCTGGGAAGGCCGGGGAGGGAAAGAAAAGCGCTACACATTCAACGACATCCGCCTGGCGACGAACACGATCGGCGCCTTTCTCCGCGGTCAGGGAATCAAGCCCAACGAGAGGGTCTGCCTTTTCCTGGACAAGGTGCCGGAGCTCTACCTGGGTTTCCTGGGCATTCTTAAAATCGGAGCCGTGGTCCAGCCTCTGTTCTCCGCCTTCGGCGACGAGTCGCTCCACGTCCGCCTTGAGAACGCCGAGACGGCGGCGGTCATCACCCAGAAAAAACATGTGTCCAAGGTGCGCAAAATCCGGGACAAGCTGCCCCACCTGCGCCATATCGTTGTCGTCGACGCCGACCCCGCCGCCCCCCTCCAGGAGCGCGAGACGGCGTTCTCCTTGGAAAAGGCCGCTCCCGTAGAGCATCTCGACATTCACCCCACCTCGGCCGAGACGCCCTCGGTCCTCCATTACACTTCGGGAACGACCGGCATGCCCAAAGGTGTCCAGCATGTCCACTATTCCCTCATCTCACAGTACCTGACGGCTCGCTGGGTCCTCGACCTTCGCGATGACGACATCTACTGGTGCACGGCCGACCCGGGATGGGTGACGGGCACGTCCTACGGCATCATCGGCGCCTGGGCCACGGGCACGACCCAGTGCGTCCTCGACCTGGGATTCATGACCGAGGCCTGGTACAAATTCATCGAAAAGCACCGGGTGACGGTCTGGTACTCGGCGCCCACGGCCATCCGCTCCCTGATGAAGACCGGCGAGGAGGTCGTCAAGAAATACGATCTCTCCTCCCTGCGTCATCTGGTGAGCGTCGGGGAACCCCTGAACGCCGAGGCCGTCATCTGGTCGGAGAAGGTCTACGGCCTTCCCTTCCACGACTCCTACTGGCAGACCGAGACGGGGAGCATTATGATCTCGAACTACCCGGGAATGAAGATCAAGCCCGGCTCGATGGGCCGCCCGTTTCCCGGAATCACCGCCGCCGTCCTCGACCCGAACTCCTTCGCTCCTCTAGACGAACCCGGGAAAGTCGGTTTGATCGGACTCCGGCCCGGCTGGCCGTCCATGATGCGGACGTACTGGAAGAACGAGGAAACCTACCGCCAAAAATTCCAGAACGGCTGGTATCTCACCGGCGACCGCGCCCGCCTCGACAAGGACGGCTACTTCTGGTTCGTCGGCCGCGACGACGACGTCATCAACACCGGCGGCCACCTCGTCAGCCCCTTCGAAGTCGAGTCGGCGCTCCTCGAGCACCCCGCCGTGGCCGAGTCGGCCGTGGTCTCCAAGCCGGACGACATCAACATGGAGGTCGTCAAGGCCTTCGTCGCCCTCAAGCCGGGCCACCCCCCCGGGGCGGACTCGGAGCTTGAAATCATGAACTTCATCCGCAAGAAGCTTTCCCCCCTGGCCATGCCCCAAGAGATCGAGTTCGTCGAATCCCTGCCGAAAACACGCAGCGGCAAAATCATGCGCCGTCTGCTCCACGCCAGGGAATGGGGAGAAGAAATCGGCGACACGTCCTCCCTTGAAAACGACTGAGGCCTCCGGCTATGATGATGCCGAATTCAAATCATAAGGAGTCACAACATGGATGACATGCAGAATATCGTTCTCGATTACGTCAAGCGCGAATACCTGGAAGATGAAAGCCAGGAGATCACCTTCGACACACCCCTGATTTCGGGGGGCATCGTCGATTCGTTCTCCATGGTCTCCCTGAAGAGGTTTTTGGAGAACAAGTACGCCATCTCCATCCCCGACGACAAGGCCACCCCCGAGGCGTTCGACTCGGTCAACAAGATCTGTGCGCTCGTGCGCGAATTTCAGGCCAAGAAATAAATGACCGCCCTTCCGGTCCGACGCGGCTCCGGCCTCTTCCGCCCCTAGGAGGAGAGGCGTCTCCGGTCCGCCGGCCGGAAGAACAATCATAAGGGAGACGATATCATGGCCTACAACGATCAAACACGGAGCCTGTATCAGAAGGAGATCGAAGATCTCAAGGCCCAGGGGCTCTTCAAACAGGAACGCCTTATTCACGCGCCCCAGGCGGCCGACATCGAGGTCGAATATCCCGCCGGATCGCCCCTGAAGAAGGTCATCAACATGTGCTCGAACAATTACCTCGGCTTGTCGAGCCACCCGGAAGTCATCAAGGCCGCCCACGAGGGCCTGGAGTCCCGGGGCTACGGGATGTCGTCCGTGCGCTTCATCTGCGGCACCCAGGACATTCACAGCGAGCTGGAGAAGAAAGTCACGGAATTCCTGGGGACCGAGGACACCATCCTCTTCCCCTCGTGCATGGACGCCAACGCCGGTGTGTTCGAGGCCGTCCTGACCGACAAGGACGTCATGATCGCCGACCGCCTGGTCCATGCCTCGATCATCGACGGCATGCGCCTTTGTAAGGCCATGCAGGACACCTACAAGCACTCGGACATGGCCCATCTCGAGGAGAAGCTCAAGCTCCACCGGGACAAGCGGCTGCGGATGATCATCACCGACGGCGTGTTCTCCATGGACGGCGACACGGCCCGGATGGACGAGATCGTCCGTCTGGCCGAGGCCCACGACGCCCTGGTCTTCGTCGACGATTCCCACGGCTCGGGCTACATCGGCCGGACCGGCCGCGGCGTCCACGAAAAATACGGCGTCATGGGCAAAATCGACATCATCACCACGACCTTCGGCAAGGCCCTCGGTGGCGCGAGCGGCGGCTGCGTCAGCGGCCGGCGGGAAATCGTGGAGATGTGCCGGCAAAAGGCCCGTCCCTACCTTTTCTCCAACACCATCGCCCCGGTCATCGTTTCGGGCGTGCTCCGGGTCCTCGACCTTCTCATGAAGAGCACCGAGCGCCGCGACAAGCTCGAGCGCAACACCGAGTTCTGGCGCCGGGGGCTCAAAGAAGCCGGATTCATCCTCAAGGAAGGCGACACCTCAATCGTGCCGGTCATGCTCTTCAACGCCAAGCTGTCTCAGGACGTTTCCCGCGACCTCTATCAAGAAGGCGTCTACGCCATGGGATTCTTCTTCCCCGTGGTGCCCAAGGGCCAGGCCCGAATCCGCACCCAGGTCTCGGCCGGCCACGAGATTCACCACCTGGAGAAGGCCCTCGAGGCTTTCCGCAAGGTGGGAAAAAAATACGACATCCTGGGCAAGACCAAGGACGAGATCATCCGCGCCTACGGTCTGTAGGACGAGAATCCTGGAATTCGTCTACGGCGCGCGCGGCCGCTCTCGTGGCGCCGGCTCCGATGCTCTCATCCTTTTTCCGCATGGAAAAATGCGGTTCGAGAGCGCGATGACCCCCCGTTCACCCGTTAAAAGGCGTACCCCACGGAGACGAAGAGAACATAATTGTAAAAGTCCAAATTCTGGACGATGTCCAGGGTCACGGGAAAGCCTGCGTCGATGAACTGCTGGGCAGGGACGAAGATGACATGGGGATTGGGTTTGAGGCCGAAGAAAAATCTCTGCTCGATGAACAGCTTGCTTCCGCCGACTTCGATATCAAAATCACCTCCCAGGGCGAAGCTCAGCTCCACCGCCTTGAGCTGTTTCTTGATATCGTCTTCGGCGCGGAAGTCGAAGGTGAAGCCGAAAGCCTGGACTCTGGTGTTCTGCTTGACCTGACCGCTCAGGCTGATGCCCAGGGAAGGGCCGATGAGAAAGCTCGTGCCCACGCCCCGGAAAAGGGGGATGCGGGCCTTGAGCATCACCGGGATCTCGATGTAGTTCATGCTCCGCGTTTCGATGACGTTGACCTGGACGCCGGGGATGCCCACCGGCACGCCGACATCGTACTCGCCGCCCTTTTGGAAAAAGAGCACTTCCGGGCGGAGAGAAAGGAAGGAAACAAGGGGGATGCTGACGAAGACCCCCGCGGCAAACCCGCCCTCCTTGTATTTTTCGATGGTGTAGTCCCCCTCGTCCTCGACGGCCCGGAGCGAGCCGCTGGTGTATCCCGCTTTGAGGCCGAAATCCTTGAACTCCACGGCCTGAAGCACGAAGGCCGTCCCCAGAACGAAACTCACGCCCAACAAGGACAACACGAAAGTCTTTTTCATCACGTTCCCTCCTTGGCGCGGCCGCTGTCTTCCCGCTCATCCACGGTGCTCCGTC
>JAFGAV010000073.1 GCA_016933515.1 Candidatus Aminicenantota bacterium | reverse complement strand
CGGCGAACACCATCCTGCTGCGGGGCTTTTCCCGGCTGCCCACTCTGCCTTCCATGTCCGAAGTCTACAAACTCCGGCCGGCGGCCGTGGCCGCCTACCCTATGTACCGCGGGCTGGCCAAGCTCGTGGGCATGAACGTCCTCCCCGTGGGCGCCGAAACCGAAAGCCTGTTCGAAACCCTGGAGCGGAATTACAGGGACTTCGACTTTTTCTACGTCCACTACAAGAAGACGGACGCGGCCGGAGAAGACGGCGCCTTCGAGGCCAAGGTGCGGGCCATCGAAGAATTCGACCGCTTCCTGCCCCGCGTCGCCGCCCTCAAGCCCGACGTCCTGGCCGTCACCTCCGATCACTCCACGCCCTGCTCCCTGAAGGGGCACTCCTGGCATCCCAACCCCTTCCTCCTGTCCGCGAAAACGGCCATGCCGGACCGGGTGACCGTCTTCACCGAGCGGGAGTGCAGCCTGGGCATCCTGGGCCGGTTTCCGGCTCTTCAAGCCATGCCCCTTCTTCTGGCCCACGGCGGCCGCCTGAAAAAATTCGGCGCGTGATGAATTTTCCCCCTGCCCTCCGATCCGCGGGCGTCTCCCTGCTGGCCTTTTTTCTTTTCGCGGCTTCGGGCGGGAACGGCGGCGCAGCCGCTCCGGCGCTGGTCGAAGTCTACGCCCTGCGCCATTACACCCACCCGAATTTCACGCGCATCGTCGTCGACCTGGGCGAGCTCCGGGAATACACCTACGGGGAGCTCCACGCCCCCGACCGTCTGTTCGTGGACATCCTGCAGGCCCAGCTCAACCCCATTCTCCACGGCCAATCCTACGCCCTGGCGGCGGAATACATCAGCCAAATCCGCATCGCTCAGAGAGACCGGGGCATCGTCCGGCTGGTGGTCGACCTGGATTTCGGGAACGTCAAGTCCTACCGCATCTATTACCTGCCCGACCCGTTCCGCATCGTCATGGACATCTATCCCGGCCGGCTGCCCGAGGCCGAGACGAAAGAGCCGTCTCCGGCGGAGCCGAAGGACGAGCCCCGGGCCCGGCCGGCCGAACCGTCGGCCGGGGGATACAGCCTGGCCCGCCAGCTCGGCCTGGGCATCCGGACGATCGTCATCGACCCCGGACACGGCGGGACGGACCCGGGCTGCGTGGGCCGGCGCGGAGAACTGGAAAAGGAACTGGTGCTCGACGTCTGCCTCAGGCTCCGGAAGCTCCTGGCCTCCGTTCGGGACCTCGAAGTCGTCCTCACCCGGGAGACGGACATCTTCATCCCCCTGGAAAACCGGACGGTCATCGCCAACCAGAAGAAGGCCGATCTGTTCGTTTCGGTTCACGCCAACTCGAGCCTCAACCCCCAGCGGACGGGGGTCGAAACCTTCTACCTCAACCTCAGCCTCGACCCGGCCGTCGACGAAATCGCCGCCCGGGAGAACGCCACCTCGACCAAGTCCATCGGCCAGATGAAGGATATCCTGGCCAAGATCATCCGGAACAGCAAAATCGTCGAATCGCGGGACATGGCGGACAAGGTCCAGCACTGCCTGGTGGCGTCGCTCTCGCGCTCCTATGCCGACGTCCGCAACCTGGGCGTCAAGGGCGGCCCCTTCTGGGTGCTGATCGGAAGCAACATGCCGTCGATCCTCGTCGAGGTCTCCCATCTCTCCAACGCCAAGGAGGCCGCCCGGCTCAAGGAGGAGGCCTACCGGCAGAAGATCGCTCAGGGCATCTACGACGGCCTGGTCGCCTACATGCAGTCCCTGGGCAAGCCGCCGGCGATGAAATGAAAACCGAAAGGACGGACCGGCCATGAAAAGAAGAGACTTCATGCGCGACCTCGCCCTCGGGGGACTGGCCCTGAGCGCCGCGCGACCCGCGGCCTTTTCCCTCCCGGCGGCGGACGCGCCGCCCGACCTGGCCTGGATCGAGGGCGAGTCCCCGGCGGCCCTCACCCGGGCGGCGGTCGACGCGCTGGGCGGGATGAGAAGCTTCGTCGGCCGGGGCGACGTCGTGTGCGTCAAGCCCAACATCGGCTGGGACCGGACGCCGGAGATGGCCGCCTGCACGAATCCCGAAGTGGTCAGGGCGCTCGTGGAGATGAGCTTCGAGGCCGGGGCCAAGACCGTGATCGTCACCGACCATTCCACCAATCAGGCTTCCCGCACGTTTCTGCGTTCCGGGATCCAGGCCGCGGCCAAGCAGGCCGGGGCCAAGGTGCTCCTGCCCAGTTCCTTCCGGATGAAGAAGATGAGCCTGAAGGGCGAATGGTTCAAGGAGTGGGAGGTCTTCCTGGACGTCCACGAAGCGGACAAGATCATCAACGTGCCCATCGCCAAGCATCACAGCCTGACGCGCGTGACGCTGGGCATGAAAAACTGGATGGGCGGGATCGGCGGGGCGCGAAACCAGCTGCATCAGAGGATCCACGAGGCCGTGATCGACCTCGCCCGCTTCTTCAATCCGCCCCTGACCGTGCTGGACGCCTGGCGCGTTCTCGTCCGCAACGGGCCCCAGGGCGGCCGCGCCTCGGACACGGAGCTGAGAAAGACCGTGGTCGCGGGGCGCGACTGGCTGGCCGTGGATGCGGCCGGGGCGACGTTCTTCGGCCTCAAGCCCGCGGAACTGCCCTTCCTCGCGCTCGCCGCGGAGAGGAAGCTTGGCCGCCTGGACTGGGAGAAGCTGAGAATTGAAAAGAGAAAAGTCTAGGAAATACCGGCTGCTCCAGGCGCTGCGCATCCTGAGCCAGTGGTTCTTTTTCGGACTGTTTCTTTATCTCTTCACCCGGACGCGCTTCACCGGGAGCGACGTCATCGGCCCCGTGGAGCGGTTTTTCCACTTCGACCCCCTTCTGGCGATCGTGGCCACGGCCGCGGGCCGGGCGTTCTTCGCCGCGTTCGTCTGGGCCGGAGCGACCGTCCTTCTGACGCTCGTCCTGGGCCGCGTGGTCTGCGGATGGGTCTGTCCGCTGGGGAGCCTCCATCAGTTTTTCTCCTTCCTTTTTAAGAAAGCCAAGCTTCACCGGCCCAAGGCCGCCTCGGCCGGGCCGCTGAAGTGGAAATACGTCATCCTCATTTTCATCCTGACCGGCTCCCTGCTCGGCTTGAACCTGGCCGGCTGGCTCGACCCGCTGTCCTTTCTCTACCGCTCCTTCGCCACAGCCGTTTTCCCCGCCCTGGGCCACGCGACAAAGGGTTTCCTCTCGCTTCTCTACGCTCTCGGCCTCAGCGGCCCGGCGGGGACCGTCGGCCAGCGCTTCGAGAGCCTGACCGTCAACCCCGTTTACTTGCAGGGCTTTTTCCTCGGGCTCCTCTTCCTGGCCGCAATCCTGCTCAACCTCGTGCGCGAGCGGTTCTGGTGCCGGGTCCTCTGCCCGGCCGGAGCGCTGCTCGGCCTTCTTTCGGTCGGGAACGTCTTCAAGCTCAAGATCGACAGGAACAAGTGCATCGACTGCGGCCTCTGCAACCTCCAGTGCCAGACCCAGGCCTCGCCCTTCCCGGACGAGGAGTGGAAGCGGGCCGAGTGCGTCTACTGCTTCACCTGCGCCGCGGTCTGCCCCACGGCGGCCATCGGCTTTCCGTCCCGCGACGTCGCGCGGCGGGAAAAGCGCGTCAGTCTCGACCGCCGCAAGATCCTCTGGACGCCGATCGCCGCCCTGGCCGCCCTGCCCTTCTTCCGCATCGCCCCGTCCGGCCGGCGTGCGGCCGCCTCGCTCATCCGGCCGCCCGGCGCCCGTCCCGAGCCCGAGTTCCTGTCCACGTGCGTCAAATGCGGCGAGTGCATGAAGGTCTGCCCCACGGGCGGGCTGCAGCCCGTGCTCACCGCGGCCGGCCCCGAGGGACTCTGGACGCCCCGGCTCGTGCCGCGCATCGGCTACTGCGAATACTATTGCTCGCTCTGCTCCCAGGTCTGCCCGACGGGGGCCATCAAGGAGCTCAGCGTCGAGGAAAAGCTCACGGTCAAGATCGGCACGGCCTGGGTCGACAAGAACCGCTGTCTGCCCTACGCGCTGGGCGAACCCTGCATCGTCTGCGAGGAGCACTGCCCGACATCGCCCAAGGCCATCCGACTCGTCGAGCACTCCGCGCTCCTGCCCGACGGAACGGTGTCCGCGCAGATGGCTCCGGTGGTGGACGTTTCGGCGTGCATCGGCTGCGGCATCTGCGAAAACAAGTGCCCTGTCGTGGACCGGCCGGCGATTTACGTCACCTCGGTCGGCGAGCACCGCTCCGAAACAAACCGCCTTCTCCTCGACATCTAAGACCCCTCTTGACATCGGCGGCAGGAGGGCGTATATTATTAATGAAAATGGTTATCATTTACATTAGGAGCGGGCCTGATGCAGGGGCGCTATAATTGGCGGCGGCGCTTCCGGGCCCAATGCGCGCGATGGACCCTGCCCCGGGAGAACATCCTCGACGTTCTCAGCCGGAGCTCAAGGCACCTGAGCGCCAAGGACATCTACGGCTCGCTCTACGCCATGCACCCCGGCATCGGGTTGACGACGGTTTACCGGACCCTGGAATTGATGAGCCGCCTGGGCCTCGTCCACAGGGTCTCCGCCGTCGACGGCCAGGCCCGATACGCCCTCAGAAAAGGAGACGGAGGGGACCATCACCATCACCTGATCTGCACCAAATGCGGGAAAATCATCGATTACCGAGATTTCATGCCGGAGGAGCTCGAGCTCGTCAGGAAAATCGAGGAAACCCTGGCCCGGAAGCACAATTTTCTCATTCAGGACCACAACATCGAATTTTTGGGCTTATGCGACAAATGTCGATCTGAGCATAAATCCGACATCATGAAGGAGGTATAATCATGCCAGCTGGTGATCGAACAGGCCCTTGGGGCGTTGGGCCGAGAACCGGAAGAGGACTCGGCTATTGTTCGGGCTACGGAGCGCCGGGCTATCTGTATTTCGGATCCGGATGGGGTTCCGGATGGGGTTCCGGAAGAGGCTACGGCCGCGGGATGGGCTTGGGCCGCGGTTTTCGCCGTTTCGGTTTCGGCCGATACTGGGGATATCCCTCTGTCCCCGCGGCGCCCTACGGCACCGGCTATCCGCCGGTCCGCGAGGATGAAGCGTCCTGGCTCGCCGATCAAGCCAAAGGTCTCGAGCAGCAGCTCCAGCAAATCCGGACCAGACTGACCGAGCTCGAAAAGGACAAGGCCCGGGAAAAGAAATGATGAACCGACACCGCAGGATGTATGAGCTGACCGGCCTGCCGGGATGGGTGCGCTTCGGCACGTCTCCCGGCTGGGCCGGCCGCAGCCCGTCCGGCCTGGGGCCGTGCGCCCACTACCTGATGAACGGGACATGGCCGACGCCCCAGATGAACGAGGCCTGGAGCCGGGGGGAAGTCCCCTTCCCCCCGGAGCAAGGATTTCCCATGCCGGGATTCCCCACGCCCTATGATCCCTGGGGCGCCGCCGAGCTGACTCCGGAGCAGGAGGCGGAATTTCTCCGTTCCGAGGCGCAGCAGATCCGCGATGAGCTCGAAGCGATTGAGAACAGAATTCAAGAACTTGAAACCCGAAAGAAAGAGGAAAAATGAAAGTCGCCGTTTCCGCGTCTTCCCCCGGACTGGAGAATCCCGTTGACCCGAGGTTCGGCCGCTGTCCTTATTATCTTGTCGTCGACACCGAAACCATGGACTATGAGACCGTGGAAAATCCTTTTCTCTCCGCCTTCGGAGGAGCGGGGATCCAGGCCGCCCAGTTCGTCGCCGAGAATAACGTCGACGCCGTTCTGACGGGAAGCTGCGGCCCGAACGCCTACCAAACCCTCACGGCGGCCGGGATCAAGGTCATCGTCGGCGTGTCGGGGACAATCTCCGATGCGGTCCGCCGCTACGCCTCCGGCGCCCTCCGGGCGGCCGACGGTCCCGATGTCCCTTCCCATTTCGGAATGGGCGGGGGCGCCGGCGGACGCGCCGGGCGAGGCGGCCGCATGGCCCGGACCTGGGACGCGCCGGCTCAAAACCCGGATCCTCAAAATCCGGCTCCCCGGACGCTGTCGCCGCAGGAGGAACTGCAGGACCTGAAAAAACGGGCTCAGGACCTCCAGCGCCACATGGATCGCCTTTCGGAAAAAATCGGCGCTTTGGAAAAACAGAAAAAATAGCCGGGATTCCAACCTCACGACCCGGCCCACCGCAGAAACGCAACACTCAGGAGCTGAAAATGAAGATTGCCGTCGCCACCGAAGGCGGATCCGTCTCCGCCCATTTCGGACGCTGCCCGTCTTACACCCTCGTTGAAGTCCGGGACGGACGCATCGTGTCCCGCGAGGAGATTCCCAACCCGGGGCATGAGCCCGGGTTTCTGCCCCGCTACCTGTCGGAGAGGGGCGTCGACGTCATCATCGCCGGCGGAATGGGGCCGCGCGCCCAAGCCCTCTTCGCCGAGAGGAACATCCAGTCGCTGACCGGCGTTCAAGGCACGGTCGAAGAGGTGCTCGATAAATTTCTCGGACAGGAGCTCGAAGCCGGCGAGGATTTGTGCGATCACAAGGATCACGGCGACGACGGCCACGGCCACATCCACGGAGATTCTGCGGCCGGCTCTTCTCCGGAACGCTTGCCCGAGGGCAAAATTCTCGTCTCCGCCGCGGGGCCGACCTTGGACGCGGACATCGTCCCCAATTTCGGCCGGTCCCCGTATTTTCTGATCGTCGACCCCGCGACGCTGCAATGTGATTCCCTGGCCAACCCGCACGCCGAGGCGTCCCACGGCGCCGGGATCCGGGCCGCCCGGTGGGCCGCCGGCCGCGAGGTCGCGGCCGTGCTGACCGGACAGGTCGGCCCGCACGCCCGGCGCGTCCTGGACGCGGCCGGCATCGCGGTCCTCGCCGCCGGAGAGGGCACGGTCAGGCAGGCCATCGCCCGGCTGAAGGGAAACTGAACCATGAGTCAACCTATGAATCCGAAGGAAGAAGACCTCAAGATCACCAAGACGCTGTCCACGATCAAGAACAGGATCCTGGTCTTCAGCGGCAAAGGCGGCGTGGGCAAAAGCACGGTCTCGGCCAACCTGGCCCTCGGCCTGTCCCTCAGAGGGAAAAAGGTCGGGGCCCTGGACGTGGACATCCACGGCCCCAACCTGGCCAAGATGCTCGGGGCCGAGGGCCGGAGGATGGAAGTCGCCGATCAGGCCTTTCTCCCCGTTTCGATCAATGAAAATTTGAAGCTGGTCTCCATGTCCTTTCTCCTCGAAAAACCCGACCTGCCCGTGATCTGGCGCGGCCCGATGAAAATGAAGATGATCCAGCAATTTCTCGGCGACGTGGCCTGGGGCGAGCTCGACTGGCTCGTCGTCGACTCCCCTCCGGGCACGGGCGACGAACCCCTCTCGGTGGCCCAGCTCATCCCCGCCACCGGGGCGGTCGTCGTCACCACTCCGCAGGAAGTCTCGATCATGGATTCCCGGAAAGCCGTTCAGTTCGCCCGCAAGCTCAATCTCAAGGTGCTGGGCATCATCGAAAACATGAGCGGCTTCGTCTGCCCGCACTGCGGCCGGAAGATCGACCTGTTCAAAACGGGCGGCGGAGAGAAGGCCGCCGAGGAGATGGGAGTCCCTTTCCTGGGGAGGATTCCGCTCGACCCCCGCATCGTCGTCTCCGGAGACGACGGCCGGCCGTTCGCCGTTTACGAGAAAGGGACCGAGGCGGCCGCGGCTTTCGAGGCCATCGTGGACAAAATCGTGAGCACGGAAGCGCCTTGACCGTCAACAGAAGGAGCCCATCATGAAAAAGATCGGAATCATCATCTGCGGCCGCTACCAGTCCTGCGGGGGCGGCAAGTGTTTCCGCTCCGTGCGCGAGCGGACGGGAGGGTTCGCCCGATACCCGAAGGATGAGCCCGTCGAAGTTGTCGGCTATTCCACTTGCGGCGGCTGTCCGGGAGGAAACGTCGAGTATGTCCCCGAGGAGATGATGAAGAACGGGGCCGAGGTCATCCACCTGGCCACCGGGCTCGTCGTCGGATACCCTCCCTGCCCCCGCATCAGGCAGTTCAAGGAATTCATAGAAAAGCGCTACGGTCTTCCCGTGGTGGTCGGCACGCATCCCATCCCCCTCAAGTACTTGGAGATGCACGCCCAACTGCCTTTCTGGAAAGACACGAAGATGGAAGATCTGGCCGGGGACCTGATGAAGGAAAACCGGGAGATCATGAAAGCCTACAATTGAAGGAGGAACCGATGCCGGGACAAGGACAAGGTCGAGGACAAGGTCGAGGACAAGGCCGAGGAATGGGACGCGGAATGGGACGCGGGCAAGGACAGGGATTCGGCCAAGGTCAAGGATTGGGACGCGGGCAAGGCCTCGGACAGGGCCGCGGCGGCGGCCTCGGACGCATGGGCGGCCAGGGCCTCGGATTGGGCGGCTCGTGCGTCTGTCCCGCCTGCGGGGCGCAGATTCCGCACGACAGGTCCGTGCCCTGCAATGAGATCGCCTGCCCCAAATGCGGCAGCAAGATGACCCGCCGGGCCTGACCGCTCGATCCCATGCCGTTATACGAATACAAGTGCCGCGATTGCGGCCGGGTGACCGAGGTCCTGGTCCGTTCGGCCTCCTCCGGCGAGGAGCCGCTCTGCGCCCATTGCCGGGGGAGAAATATGGACAAACTGATCTCGTCTCCCGGGGCGGTGATGACGGGCTCCCCGTCCCCCAAGGGAACAACCTGCTGCGGGAGGGACGAGCGCTGCGGCGCCCCGCCCTGTTCGTCGACCGGAACGTGCCGGCGGGACTGAAGGGATCCCGCCGATGATCCTGTCCGTGGCCAGCGGCAAGGGCGGGACGGGCAAGACGACCGTCGCCGTCAATTTGGCCCTGGCCCTTCAGCCCGACCGTCCCGTCCATTTCCTGGATTGTGACGTCGAGGAGCCGAACGCCCATTTTTTTTTGAAGCCCGTCCTTGAGAAAAGCCGGGAAGTCCTGAAGCTCATCCCTGAAATCGACAAGGGGCGATGCACGTACTGCGGACGCTGCGCCGAGATCTGCGCCTATAACGCCCTGGCGGTGGTGAAGGACTCCGTCCTGGTCTTTCCCGACCTCTGCCACGGCTGCGGAGGCTGCCGCCTCCTCTGCCCGGAAGATGCGATCCGGGAAGTCGGCGTGAGAATCGGCGTCGTCGAATCGGGACGGGCGGGCGGAATAACGTTCGCCCACGGCCGGCTCGACATCGGCCAGGCCATGTCGCCGCCGCTCATCCGCGCCGTAAAGGAAGAAAGGAACGCGGGCCGGGTCGTCATCATCGACTCTCCGCCCGGAACGAGCTGCCCGGTGATCGAAAGCCTCAAGGGCAGCGACTTCTGCCTTCTGGTCACCGAGCCGACGCCCTTCGGCCTTCACGACCTCGAGCTGGCGGCCGGAGCGGCGAAGGAGATGAACATCCCCCGCGGCGTCGTCGTCAACAGGGCCTTCCTGGGAGGGGGGGACGGTCCGGTCCGCGATTTCTGCTCGCGGGAAGGGATCCCCGTCCTGATGACCATTCCCTTCGACCGGCGGATCGCGGAAGCCTACTCGCGCGGAGAGACGCTCCTCGACGCGATTCCGTCCGCCAGGCAAGAGTTCCGGGAACTGTTCGAACGCATCGAGAGGACCCGATCATGAAACAGATCGTCGTCATCAGCGGCAAGGGCGGAACCGGAAAAACCGTCCTCACGGCCTCGTTCGCCGCGATGGCCGAGGGAGCCGTCCTGGCCGACGTCGACGTCGACGCCTCGAACCTCCATCTCCTTCTCCACCCGGAGATCCGGGAGCAGCACATCTTCCGCGGCAGCCGGAAGGCCGTGATCGACGCCGAAAAGTGCACCGGATGCGGTTTGTGCCTTCCCGCCTGCCGGTTCGACGCACTCATCGAAGGCCGGGACGGAAAAGTGTCCGTCGACGCCATGTCCTGCGAAGGCTGCGAAATCTGTTACCATGTCTGTCCCGTGGGCGCCGTGGCGCTCGAGCCCCACGTTTCGGGCACGCTCTATGTCTCCTCGACGGCCTACGGCCCCTTCGTCCACGCCCGACTGGGCGTCGCCGAGTCCAATTCCGGCAAGCTTGTCACCGAGGTCAGGAAGAAAGCGGCTCAGATCGCCGAGCAGGAAGGACGCGGCCTGGTCCTCGTGGACGGCTCGCCGGGGATCGGCTGCCCCGTCATCGCCTCTCTGACCGGAACGGACCTGGCCTTCATCGTGACCGAGCCCACACCCTCCGGACTTCACGACATGGAGAGGATCTTCGAGCTCACGAGCCACTTCAAAATCCGGGCCGCCTGCTGCATCAATAAATTCGACCTCAACCCGGAGAACACGGCCCGGGTCGAGGCCTGGTGCCGGGAGCGCTCGGTTCCGGTCGCGGGGACGATCCCCTTCGACCCCGCCGTCCCGGAGTCCGTCGTCCGGGGGGTCCCTTTCGTGGAGCATTCATCGAATGCGACCGCGGACGAGATCCGAAAGACGTGGGCCGCCCTGTCCGAACTCATCGCCTGAACAAGGAGGCCGGCGCGCATGAAAGAATCCGATTGGAAATACCTCGTGGACACCCTTCTTTATGCCTGCTTGGTCGCCATGGCCGCCATCGGGGCGTTGATGGCTTTCGTCATCCCGGAAGGGCCCGTCTCCGCCGAAGGCACGAAATACTTCCTGGGTCTCCACCGTCATCAGTGGGGCGACATCCACGCCCGGTTGTCCCTGGCCTTCGTCGTCTTCCTGGCCGTCCATCTTGTCCTCAGCTGGAAATGGATCAAGATCCGATCCCGCTGCATCTTCAAGCGCGCCTCCGCGCCGGCCCTGGCGGCCATCGCGCTCCTTCCCTTTTTCCTCCTCGCCCTTCTCTGGGCCGTCAGCCCCAAGGATTCCGAAAAGTACAGATCTTACGGCCTGGGGGCGGGAGAGAGACAGAGGGCCGAACGTCTTCTTCCGCGAGAGGCGGAGCCTCAAGCGGAGGCCCCGGCCCCGCCGCCGGCCGGCGTTCGGGCCGCAGAATCCCCGCCGGCCCCGCCCCCGGAGCATGCGGAACAGGAAAAGCACGAGAGGCACGGCCGGCTGCAGACGCTCACGGGACGGAACACGTTCCGGGACATCGAGAGCATGACCGGCATTCCCGCTTCCGTGATCATTTCCCGGATGGGCCTTCCGCCGGAGACACCGACGAATGAAACGCTGGGCCGGCTCCGCCGGCTCTACGGATTCGAGATCGAAGACGTCCGGATTCTTGCGGAACGCCTGCTCAAAGAACAAGGATCCGGCCGGGATTGAGCCCCGCGGTGCGAGCGGGAACCGAAACGGGCCAGAAAAACTCGGGCGGCGCGTTCCTTCCCCGCATCAGCGGAGATATCCCAGCGTCCTGAGAGCCTCAATCATCTTCTTTTCGATCTTGCTCTCCGCGGCGGGGACAAAACAGTCCGTTTCGTTCAGCCAGCGTTCCAGAACGAGGTCCAGGCGGTCGGCAAGACCGGAAGCGCCCGCGGCCAGGTTCCGCCGCTCCCCCGGGTCCCGGGAGACGTCGAACAGGAACCGGCGGCCCTTCATGCAGAACGGCATGCCGATGAAAGAATAAACCAGATCCCGGCTTTTCATCTCTTTGATGTACTTGAACCGCGGCGTCCTCAGGGACTTCGCCAAACGGTGGGCATGCTCGGCGAAAATCGTCCGGTCGTCGAAGCCCGCGCCGTTTCCCCGGATGAGGGGGATAAGGCTTTTCCCGCGCGCCTTCTCGGGAAGCGGGAGGGAGAGAAGGTCCAGGATCGTCGGAAGAATGTCCACGTGATTCGTCAGGGACGTGATCCGTTTCCTCTCTCGGCTCCCCGACGGGTCCCTGATGATCAGGGGGACGTGAAGGGTTTCCTCGTAAAGCGTTCGGTGGCCGAAAAAGATGTCATGTTCGCCCAGGCATTCGCCGTGGTCGGCCGTGAACACGATCATCGTCCGGTCAAAGAGGCCCCGGTCCTTCAGAGCGTCGAAGAGGCGGCCGAGCTGTTCGTCGAGATAGGAAACCTCCCCGGCATAGAGAGCCGTGGGCTTGGCGATATCGGTCACGCCTCTCAGCCAGAGCGCGCGCAGGTTGGGATCGTCGTCCATCTCCCTGTCGATCACGGCCTGCAATCCGTTCATCCACTCTCCGAAAGGCGCGGAGCCGGGCGCTCCCTCCATCGCAAGAAGAAGGTTTTCCCTGACTTAGCCTGAAAACGCCTCGGGCGACGGGTCCGCGCCCCCCGGGAAAGGAGAAGGATGCGACTTTTTCCATAACGCCATGAACTCGCCGTCCTCCGTGAAGCGAAGCCACTTTTCCAGCACCTCCCTCCCGGCCCGGTTTTCCGCGATGAGGGCGACTTCCTCCTTCAAGTTCCGGATCAGCGTCTCTCTCCCCCGAAAACGCTCGGCCCATTCCCGCTCCGGCGGCTTCTTCCGAAGGCGCGCGTCGTAGAGCGTGTGATAAGGCCCGGCGGGCGTATACGGCACGTGGGGATCGAAATAATGAATCCACAGGAAGAACGGCTCTCCGCCGTGCTCATCCAGCCAGGAAAAGACGGCCCGGTTGGTCAGGGCGGCCGACCGCTCTATGAGAGGGGAAAACGAAAAATCGTCGAATCCCTGTCCCAGGCCGGACAGGGGCGGGTTCAGATGGACGACGCTCGTGAAGGCCGCCGTCCGAAACCCTTGGGCCCGAAGCCTTTCCGGAAGCAGGGTCACATGCGGCGAAACCGGAGTCGTGTTGTCGTGAACGTCGTGGTCCTTGGCGTAGAGAGAGGAAAGGATCGTGATGTGGGAGGGGTTCGTCACATTCGCGTTGGAGAAGTGATTTTCAAAAAGAACCCCTTCCTTGGCCAGGCGGTCCAGGTTCGGCGTCCGGACGTAGGGGCTGCCGTAGCATCCCAGGTGGTCGGCGCGGAGCGTGTCGGCGGTGATGAGAATGACGTTCGCTCCGCGGGGGGGAGGGGAAATCTTTTTCGCGATCCCGCGGCTCACGATCAGGGGATCGCTCCACCCGGCCATGTCGTGCATGGTGTTTCGCCGCGGCCCGCCCGTCGTCCTGAAAACGAACGACGCGACCCGGCCCTCATAGCGGCTTAAGTCGATCTCGACGTCATGCCAGCGCCTGTCCGGCGCGTTGTTCTTAGGGTCGATGTACTTTGAAAACAGCGTCTTTTCCGAATGGCCGATGCGGCAGACCACCTCGAACTGCGCCCCGTCCCCGCCCAAAAACCAGCACCCCTGGTCCATGCCGATGCCGAATTTGAGCTTCGCCTTCGGGCCGATGGGGATGCGCCTGAACTCAATGCGGGAGTCCGGATGCTGAAAGACGGCGTCGCGCCCCTCCCAGTCGACGACGAAGCGCTGGAAACCGAACACGGTGCGATCGGATTCCGAAAGGGACACCGCCTCCGGGAGATGGCTGATGAAGGAATATTCCTTCACTACGCCGCCCGGTCGGCGGCAGCCGCCGCCCGCCGCCGCCAAGACGGCCGCGAGCACGAAAGGGGAGACGGCGTTGCGCAAAGCCGGACACATGGTTTTGCTAATTATATGCCTCAGTCCGGATTTTTTTTCAAGAAGGATGAACCGATTTCATCTTCGGATTCAAAATCATGCGGCCTGTTCCCCCAGTCCCGAACCGGCCGGGGAACACCTCCCTCCGCGCCCAATGCTTCTCTGGCATTTCGACGAAAAATTATTCTTCCAGGAGTTTCTTGAGCTCCTCTTTAAGCGGCGGGATGACCTGGAAGAGATCGCCGACAATGCCGTAATCGGCCGCCTTGAAGATGGGCGCTTCCGGATCCTTGTTCACGGCGACGATCACCTTGGAAGAGGACATGCCGGCCAGGTGCTGGATCGCGCCCGAAATGCCGAAGGCGAAATAGACATTGGGCGAGACGGTCTTTCCCGTCTGGCCGACCTGGTGATGATGGTCGATCCAGCCCGAATCCACGGCCGAACGCGAAGCGCCTACGGCCGAGCGCGGCACGGCGCCCGAAAGCTCTTCGAGCAGGGCGAAGTTCTCCGGCCCTTTCATCCCCCGGCCGCCGGAGAAAATGACTTCCGCCTCGGTCACGTCCAGGGCGCCGCCCTTCCCCGACCGGACCTCCGTGACGCGTCCCCGGACCTGGTCCGGGCGGACGGCGGCGGCTCTTTTCACCACCTCGCCGTCCTTCCTGCCGGTGTCGAGAAGAGGGAAAACGTTGGGCCGCAGCGAAGCGATCTGCGGCGCGGATTTGAGCCGGAAGGACAGAAGAGCCTTGCCGGCGAAAATGGGCCGCGTGTATTCGATCCGCCCGTCCTTGACCTCGAGCCGCGTGCAATCCGAGGCCAGGCTCACGCCGAGGCGGGCCGCAAGCCGGGGGGCAAGATCCTTGCCTCTCGCCGTGGCCGAGAAGAACACAGCCTCGGGACGGGCGTCTTTCACCAACTCCTCGAGCGCCGCGGCCTCGGCCTGGGCCGAGTAGGCGTCCAGAGCTTCGCCTTCGAGAAGAAAAGCTTTGTGCGCCCCGCGGGCGAACACCTCGGCGGCCGCCGCCTCAAGCCCGCTGCCGAGCAGCGCGCCGCCGATCTCAAGATTGAGCTCGTCGGCACGGCGCCGGGCTTCGGACAGGGCTTCGAGCGACGCTTTTTTGATTTTGCCTTCTCGGGCTTCGATATAAACCAGGATCATGACCGTTCTCCTCTCAAAGAACCTTGGCCTCGGACCGAAGGGCCTGCGCCAACTCCCGTGCCGCCTCCTCGGGCGCGCCCGTCAGGATCCGCCCCGCCTTCCGCTCCGGAGGCGTGTCCACGCCCGTGATCTCGAGCCCCGGCGCGAGCTCGGCCGCGGAGAGGCCCAGATCCTCAACGGGCACGACCGGAATCTGGACTTTCTTGGCGGCCATGATGCCCTTCAGGGTTTCATAGCGCGGTTCGTTCAGTCCCTTCTGGGCGCTGACGACGGCCGGCAGGCTGAAGGCCACCGTTTCCTCGCCGCCCTCAATCTCTCTGACGGCCGCCCCCGCCGATCCCTCGATCTGCAGCTTGGTCACGACGTTGGCCTGGGGAAGGCCGAGAAGCTCGGCGGTCATGGACGGAACCTGACCGTTGTCGGCGCCCATGCCCTGCTTGCCGAACAGCAGGAGGTCGAACTCCGGATACTTGGCCTGGAGCGCCTTGGCCAGGATGCGCGCCGTCCGCAGGCCGTCGTACGTCTCCCCGGCCGCGTCCTTGATGAGGACGGCCTCATCGGCGCCCATGGCCAGGCACTTGCGCAGAACGATCAGGCTCTCCTCACCCCCGACGCAGAAAACGGCCACCCGCCCGCCCTGGGCTTCTCTGAGCCGGAGGGCTTCCTCCACGGCGAATTCGTCATAGGGATTGAGGATGAAGCTCAATCCCTCCTCGACGACCGATTTCGTTTCGCGTTTGATTTTAATCTTGGATTCCGTGTCCGGAACGCGTTTGACGAAAACAAAGATGTTCATGCC
Organism: Candidatus Aminicenantota bacterium; assembly: GCA_016933515.1. Taxonomy (GTDB): domain Bacteria; phylum Acidobacteriota; class Aminicenantia; order Aminicenantales; family JAFGAV01; genus JAFGAV01. The sequence continues at coordinate 18,086 of JAFGAV010000073.1, read as the reverse complement.
GTCCTCCTCAGCATTCGGATGCCGGCCCGGCCGCAGCCCGGGAGCCGCGCCGCCTCAGTCTTCCCAGCGCTTCAAAAGAAGGGAGCCGTTCGTCCCCCCGAAGCCGAAGGAATTGGTCAGCCCGTAGCGGAATTCCGCGCGCCGGGGGCTGTTGGGCACATAATCCAGATCGCAATCCGGGTCGGGATATTCATAATTGATCGTCGGCGTCATCATCTGGTGCCGGAGGCACAGGGCGGTGTAGGCCGCCTCGACCGCGCCCGTGGCGCCCAGCAGGTGGCCGGTCATGGACTTGGTGGAGCTCACGCCCACCCGGGCCGCGTGCTCGCCGAAGACCTTCTTGATGGCCAGTGTTTCGACTTTGTCGTTGAAGGGCGTCGAGGTTCCGTGAGCGTTGATGAAGCCCACTTCGGACGCCTCCACGCCGGCGTCGGCGAGGGCGGCGCGCATGACCCGGACCGCTCCGTCGCCGTCCGGCGCTGGAGCGGCGACGTGGTAGGCGTCGCCGGACATGCCGTACCCCGTGAGCTCGGCGTAGATGCGGGCCCCCCGCTTGAGGGCCGCTCCCAGCTCCTCCAAAACGAGGATGCCGGCGCCCTCGGCTATGACGAACCCGTCGCGGCGGGCGTCGAAGGGCCGGGACGCCCGTTCGGGCTCGTCGTTGCGTTCGGAAATGGCCCTCATGTTGCTGAACCCGGCGACGCTCAACGGGGTGATGGGCGCCTCGGCCCCCCCGGCGAGCATGATGTCCGCATCGCCCCGGGCGATGAGGCGGAAAGAATCGCCGATCGAATGGGAGCTCGTGGCGCAGGCCGTGGCCGTGGCCGAGTTGGGGCCCTTGGCCCGGAAACGGATCGAGATCTGTCCCGCGGCTTCGTTGATGATGGTCTGGACGAGGAAAAACGGGGAAACGCGGCTGGGCCCCTTCTCCAGAAGCACCCGGTGGGTGTCCTCTATCGAGCCGATGCCCCCGATGCCGGAGCCGACGTACACGCCGCACCGTTCGCTCTCCAGGAGCGAGCGGGGGATGGAGGCGTCCTCGACGGCCAGGTCCGCGGCGGCGAGAGCGAATTGGATGAAGAGGTCCATCTTGCGGGCCTCCTTGCGGTCGATGAACGCCTGGGGATCGAAGCCGGGCACTTCGCCGGCGATCCGGGTGGCGTAAAGCGCGACGTCAAAGCGCGTGATCGTCCGCACTCCGCTCCTCCCGGCGAGAAGCGCCTCCCAGTTCGCCCGGACGCCCAGGCCGAGGGGAGTGACGAGACCCAGGCCCGTCACCGCCACGCGGCGGGGGACAATCGTTCGGCTCGCGGCAGGCACGGCGTTTCTGAACGGAACGAAGCGGGGCGAGCGGCTATTTGGCGTGGCTTCCGACGTAATCCAGGGCCTTGCCCACCGTGGTCAGCTTCTCGGCGTCCTCGTCGGGGATGTCGAGACCGAACTCGTCCTCAAGGGCCATGACCAGCTCTACGGTGTCCAGGGAGTCGGCGCCCAGGTCTTCGATGAACGACGCGTTCTCGGTGACCTGGTCCTCGGAGATGCTCAGCTTGTCGGCGATGATCGATTTCATCTTGTTCAGAAGTTCGTCGCGTGTCATAGGCATGTCTTCCTCCTCTTATTTTTTTCCGGGCCTCACATATACATTCCGCCGTTGACGCCGATGACCTGACCGGTGATGTAGGACGCCGCGTCCGACAGAAGGAACAAAACGGCCCGGGCCACGTCTTCGGGCGCCCCGAACCGCTTCATGGGAATCAGCTCCAGGAAGGTTTTCTTGACGTCCTCGGGCAGGCCGTCCGTCATGGCCGTGGCGATGTATCCCGGGGCGATGCAGTTCACGGTGACGCCCCGCGAGGCCGTTTCCCGGGCCAGAGACTTGGAAAAGCCGATGACGCCCGCCTTGGAGGCGGCGTAATTCGACTGCCCGGCGTTGCCCATCATTCCCACCACGGAGGCGATGTTGACGATGCGCCCGGAACGCCGGCCGAGCATGGCCCGGACGACGGCCCGCGAGAAATTGAAGACGCCCTTGAGATTGACGGCCAGGACCGCATCCCAGTCTTCCTCTTTCATGCGCATCAGCAGACCGTCGCGGGTGATGCCGGCGTTGTTGACCAGGGCGTCGATGCGCCCCTCGGCGGCCAGGACCGCCCGGACGACCTCCTCGGCCTGGTCGCCGCGGGACACGTCGGCGGCATGGGCCTCGGCCCGCCCCCCGGCCGCCCGGATGTCTCGGACGGCCTCCACCAGCTTTTCCGGCTGAATGTCCACCGCCCGCACCGCGGCGCCGGCCGCGGCCAATTCCCGCGCGATGGCCAGGCCGATGCCCTGCGACGCGCCCGTCACCACGGCCACCTGCCCCTGCAGCGTCATGTCGCCCCTCCCGCGTGCTCGACGGGCCGGACAAGGCCTCCGATCTCGCTACGGATCTTGTCCGTCACCCGGCTGCGGACATATTCGCGCGCCATCCGCACGGCGTTTTTCACGGCCAGCGCGCTCGATCGTCCGTGCCCGACGACGCACACGCCGTCGAGACCCAGAAGAGGAGCGCCGCCGTACTGGGCGTAATCGAGTTTCCGATACAGGCGCTTCAGCTGACGCTTCATGAGGAAAAATCCCACCCGGGCGCCGAAATCCCGCCCGATGTCGCGCCGGGCCATGGCCAGGAGGTTTTCGACGATGCCCTCCGCGGCCTTGAGAACGACGTTGCCCGTGAAGCCGTCGCAGACGACGACGTCGGCCTTCCCGGAAAAGAGGTCCTTGCCTTCGACGTTGCCGATGAAGTTGAGCGGCGAGCGGGCGAGAATCTCGTGGGCGGTCCGGACGAGGTCGTTGCCCTTGCCCCGCTCCTCGCCGATGCTCATCAGCCCCACGCGGGGATGCCTCCGCCCGAGGACGGACTCCATGACGATGCGGCCCATGACGGCGAACTGCTCCAGGTGTCGGGGACGGCAGTTGGCGTTGGCCCCGATGTCGATGAGGAGAGTCGAGCCGGCGAGGGTCGGCACGAGGAGCGCCAGGGCGGGCCTCTCGACGCCGCCGAGAGGGCCCAGGATCTTCTGGGAAACGGCCACCACGGCCGCCGTGTTCCCGGCGCTGACGAAGGCGTCGGCCTCCCCTTCCTTGACCAGGAGCATGCCGATGCGGATCGAGGACTTTCTCTTGCGCCGGAAGGCGAAGACGCCTTCCCCCATGCCGATGGCCTCGGGAGCGTCGGCGACCGTCACCGCCGGGCCCCGGCCTCCCAGGCGCCGGAGCTCCCGGTTGATGAGGTTTTCCTCTCCGACAAGAACGACCTCCAGGCCGAAGTCGCGGACGGCGCCGAGCGCGCCCTCGATCGTGACGGCGGGGCCGTAGTCTCCGCCCATGGCATCCACCGCGACTCGCATGCGGTCCTCGGCTCTAATCTTCGGCTTCGGCGATCACCTGCCGTCCCTTGTAGAAGCCGCACTGCGGACAGGCCCGATGGGGAAGCTTGGGCGTCCCGCACTGGGAGCACAGGGAGAACGTGGGCAGGCTCAGGGCGTCGTGAGCCCGTCGCTTGCCTTTCCGGCAAGGGGAGTGGCGTCGCTTGGGATTGGCCATGGAAATCTCAATCCTTGATGAAATTTTTTATCTTGATCCAGCGGGGGTCGTCCTCGCGGACGCTGCACCCGCATCCGGATTCCCTCCGGATCTGACCGCACACAGGGCAGATTCCTTGGCAGTCCTTGGAACAGAGAGGCTTGGCGGGAAACGTCAGATTGAGCTGCTCGAGGACGACGGCCTCAAGGTCGAGCGTCCGGTCGATGAAATAGCTCCGGTCCATGTCCTCGTTGCTCAATTCTTCCTTGATGTCCCCCAGCTCCTCGGGGAGGAAAATCAGGTCGAACAGGGAATCCACGGGATATTCGAAGAGCGTCAGACAGCGGCTGCAGGGCATGCTCAAGCGGGTGGACAGCCGCCCTTTGACGGAGATTTCCTCGCCGATCTTTCTGATCGTGACCTCGACATGCGCCGGCTGAAGGAACACGGCTTCTTCCTCGACGAGATCGGAGCCCTGAAAATCGAAGTCGCGGCTGATCCGCAGGCCTTCCGGCGGCAGCGTGTCGATTTCTATTCGCATTTTCCTTCTAAAAAGCAATCCATTATAACATTTCGCCCTGTTTTGTCAAACGCGCCGGCTCCCGCCTCTTCCCGAAGCGCGCCGTCCGGATCCGGAACACACGCCGGGAACCTCATTTTCTGGGTCCCGCCGCCCGGGGGCGGCTCTATGACGCATTGTGTGGTGAATTCCAGTCTGAGAGCCAAGGGCTCACGCTAAAGGACCACATAAAACGTCATGGGGCCGCCGGGGGCTTGAAAACATGGCCGCCGCCGGTTGTATAATAGGGGGGCTTTCTGATCCCATGAAAGGCCTCAGTCATGAAGTCCGGTACAAGCGTGCGGTGTTCTATGTCCAGACCCAGGACATGGGCCATGAGGCCGGATACGTCGAATCCCTGATCTACAAGGGAGGAACGCTCGTCACCTCGCGCAAATCTTATTATTATTCCCTCCTCGGCAGCCCCGGCCTGCCGGAGAAAGTCGCCCAGCTTCTCAAGGAGCAGCACCAAACCGTGATCCGGGACATCGAAATCGGACGGTTCCATTACACGCTCACCCCTTCGGAAGAGGAGGACGGCGGGTGATGGCGGCCGGGGAACCGGCGCTTTATCTCCTGGACGGCAACTCCCTTCTCTACCGCGCCTATTACGCCATCAGAACCCTGGCCACCTCCCGGGGCTTCCCCACCAACGCCATCTACGGATTCCTCCTGACCCTGCGGAAGCTGCTGGCCGAGGAGCGGCCCGCCTATATGGGCGTGGTGTTCGACGTCAAGGGGCCGACCGTCCGGCATGAGATCGACGCGGCCTACAAGGCCAAGCGGAAACCCATGCCCGAGGATCTGCAGGCGCAGGTGCCGGTTCTTAAGGACATCCTGAGCGCTTACGGCATCCCGCTCTTCGAACTGCCCGGATACGAGGCCGACGACATCCTGGGAAGCCTGGCGCGAAAGGCTTCGAAGAAGGGTTTCCTTTCGACCATCGTCTCCACGGACAAAGACATGCTCCAACTGATCGGCGACCGGGTCCGGATTTACCGGCCGGTGTCGAAAAAAGACGGGGCGGGAAACAAACAGGAAAAGGAAATCATCGACGGGCAAAATGCGGAGGCCTATTTCGGAGTCAAGGCGTCGCAGGTCTTGGACGTCATGATCCTCTGGGGCAGCCCGTCGGACAACGTGGGCGGCGTGCGGGGCGTGGGCGAAAAGACGGCCAAAGACCTGATCCGCGAGTTCGGCTCCCTGGACAACCTCCTCCGGAATTTACCCCGGGTGAAAAATCCGCGTCTCCGAAAAGCGCTGGCCGACAATCCGGACCAAATCGAGCTCAGCCGCAGGCTGGTGACGATCGAAACCGGGCTGGACGTTCCCTTCGACCCGGAAGCGCTCCGGCTCGGCCCGCCCGACTCGGAGCGCCTGGCCGCCCGGTTCCGGGAGCTCGAGTTCACCTCGTTCCTGAACGAAACGGCCGCTTCTCTCCCCGAACACAAGGCCGCCTGCGAACTGATCACGGACGAAGCCGCCCTCCGGGACCTTGCGCGGAACATCCGGCGGAAAGGATTCGTGTCCCTGGACACGGAAACCGACAACCTTCTGCCCACACAAGCCCGTCTGGTCGGCATGTCGTTCTGCCTAGAACCGGGCCGGGCCTTTTACCTTCCCCTGCGTCATGACCTCCCCGGCTCGCCGCCCCAGATCGAGACGGGCGCGGCGCTCGGCATCCTCAAGGAGGTCTTGTCCGACCCGGACATCGCCAAGATCGGCCAGAACATCAAATACGATGCCATCGTCCTCGCCGGCGAGGGCGCCGAGCTCCGAGGCATCGACCTCGACAGCACGGTTCTCTCCTACCTCCTCGAGCCGAACTGGGGGAAACACGACAAGGTCAGGCTGGCCGAGGCCTATCTCGGGGTTCGGGCCGTTCCCTACGCGGAAATCGCGGGCAAGGGCAAGGACGAAAAGCCCCTGAACGCCGTCCCCGTGGGCCGGGTCGCCCCCTACGCCTGTCAGGACGCCGACCTGGCCCTCCGTCTCGGCCGCCTGCTCTGGGAGCGCGTCCGCGAAGAAAAGCTGGACGCCCTGTACCGAGACCTCGAGCGGCCGCTCATCGAAGTTTTGGCCGACATGGAGCGGCACGGGGTGCGCCTCGATCCGCGGGCCCTGAAGGCGCTGGACCGCGAGCTCGCGGCCGACATGGACGGCCTCCGGAAAAAAATCTTCGAATCGGCCGGCGTGGAGTTCAACCTCAACTCCCCCCGCCAGCTCGGCCAGGTGCTGTTCGAGAAGCTGAACCTGCCCTCCGGCCGGCGGACGAAGATCACCAAGGGATATTCCACGTCTTTCGACGTTCTGCAGGATCTGGCGCCGCTCTCCGAGGTGGCCCGCTACGCCCTGGAATACCGCCAGCTGGCCAAGCTCAAGTCGGGCTACGCCGAAAAGCTGCCCGGTCTCATCAATCCCCGGACGGGCCGCGTCCACACGTCCTACAACCAGACGGTGGCCGCCACGGGGCGCCTCTCAAGCTCCGATCCCAACCTGCAGAACATCCCGGCGCGCGGAGAAATGGGACGCCGTTTCCGCCAGGCGTTCATCCCGGACAACGGGCACGTTTTTCTGGCCGCCGACTACTCCCAGATCGAGCTTCGCGTCCTGGCCCATCTCTCGGAAGATCCGGCGCTCATCGAAGCCTTTCTCCGGGACCGGGACATCCACGCCGAGACCGCCCGCCTGGTTTTCGGCGACGACTCCCCTCTCTCCGAAGCCGAGCGGCGGCGGCGGGCCAAAGTCATCAACTTCAGCCTCATCTACGGCGCCTCGGCCTTCTCGCTGGCCAGGGAATTGGGGACGTCGAACGCCGAGGCCCAGGCGTTCATCGACCGCTACTTCCAGACGTTCCCCAAGGTTCGCGACTATCTGGAGGACAGGGTCCGGGAGGCCGAGGAGACGGGCTTTTCGACGACGCTCTTCGGCCGGAGGCGTCCCGTGCCCGAGCTCAAGCTCAAGGACAACGCGGCCCGGCAGGCCGGCCGGCGGATGGCCCTCAACACGCCCATTCAGGGGACGGCGGCCGACCTCATGAAGAAAGCCATGATCGAAACATGGCGGGCGATCAAGGAGGCGCCGCTCGGCGCGAGATTGATCCTCCAGGTCCACGACGAACTCGTCTTCGAAGTCCCGGAGGCGGAGACGGCGGCCGCGGAAGAGATCGTCCGGAACAAAATGGAGAACGTTTTCCGGCTCGCCGTGCCCCTCAGGGTCGGCCTGGGCTGGGGCATCAACTGGGCGGAGACGAAAGCGAATCCCTGACCGCGGGAATCAGACGAGGGATTTTTTGTAGACGCGGAATTTCTTGTAGAGGCGGCCGCCCATCCTTTCCATTTCGGCTCGGACCCTGACGTTGGCTTCCATCTCGTGGTGCGTGTCCATGATCTCGTAGCCCGCCTCCCGGGCCGAGGCCAGCATGCGGGAACCCATGAGGGCGTCCAGGCCCATGCCCCGGTACTTGTCCTTGACGGCGCCCAGGAGCAGATCGAGCTGCTTGGTCTTCTTCGCCGCCCGCAGGATTTTCAGAAACCCGAAAGGGAACAGGCGGCCGCGGGCGGCGCGGATCCCCCCGGTCATGTCCGGCATGGCGATGACGAAGGCGACGATCTCCCCCTCCCGCTCCACGACCTTGACGAACCGGACGTCCAGGACGGGCAGGTACCGTTTGGCCAGGGCGTCCATCTCCTTCTCGTCGAGAGGGCTGTAGCCGTAGATGTTGGTCTGGGAATAACACTCGTTCATCAGTCCCAGGACGCGGCGGATCCAGGGCTTGATCTCTTTTTTCTTGCGGAACTCGATGACCCGGAAATTGCCGCGCCTCAGGATGCGCTCGGAGACCTTCTTGTAGAGATCGGGAATCTCGTCCGGGACGTCGAGCTGATAGACGAAATAATCGATGTCCTTGTCGTAGCCCAGGCGCTCCACGAAAGCCGGCATCCAGGGGAAGTTGTGGTAGGTGGCGATCGTGGCCCGGTGCTCGAATCCCTCGATGAGAAATCCCTCGGGATCCTGGTCGGAAAATCCGTAGGGGCCGATCATCTTCGTCATGCCCAGGCCGCGGGCCCAGTCCTCGAGGGCGCGAAGGAGCGTTTCGACGACACGGAAATCCTCATAAGTCTCCAGGTAGCCGAAACGGGCGGTTTTTTCGTTCCGCTCCTCGTTGTAGCGCCGGTTGACGATGCCCATGGCCCGGCCGCGAAGCTCCTTCCCCTCGTAGGCCAGGAGCAGGCGCGTGTCGCAGTAGGAAAAGGCCCGATTTTTCCCGGGGTCGAAGTAATTCTTCTCGTCCATGTAGAGGGGATGAACCCAGGTCTTGTGTCCGGCATGGATTCTCTCCGGAAGAAAAAGAAAATCCCTCCGGTCCCTCCGGCTTTTGACTTCACGAACGGTGATGTCCATAGAGCTCCTCGCGCGCCGTCGGCTTCTCCAACAGGAGTATCATACAACGGCCGCGCCGGAAAAAGAAACGGTTTTAAAGGCGGATGCCGAGTCCGGCCTCGATTCCCAGGCGGGAGGCCCCGAGCGGCCGTCCGAAAAATTCCCCGCCGTACTCCGCGGTCAGCTTGCTGATGTCCCGTCCTTTGCCTCCGCCGAACGCATAAAGAAACCACAGCATCCTGTAACCGGCCCCGACGCTGAGCAGGAGCCGCGGGCCGAGGGCGGCCGCGATTCCGGCGCCGGCGACAAGGTTGCCGCCGTAGAAAGACGTGTTGTCCACCGAGCCGCCCAGCCGGGCGCCGTCCGTCACCCGCAGACGGGGGAAGCCGAATCCCAGAAAGAGAAACGGCCGGACGGGGCTTCGGGGAAACGCCCAGGTCCGGCCCCGGACCTCGAGCAGGCTCAGGCTTGCGCCCAGCTCCTGTTCCCGCCAGGCGGTGTTTTTCGAGGCCTGGAGGAAGACGACCTCCCACTGGCCGGTCTTCGTCCTGCGCCCGAAGCTCAGCCCGAGGGAGAGGTCCTCGGGAAGGGCCGGGACGGCGAAAGCCTTGTCGAAATGCCACAGGGTCAGGCGGCCGTCACAATCGCCGCGGAAGGGCCCTCCCGCGGCGTTGAAACCGAAGAAAAACGCCCCGCCGTCTTCCTCCTTCTCCCCGGCCGCCAGGGGGACGACCGTCAGCGCGGCCAGGAGCGCGGCCGCGACGGCCGCCGTTCGGCGTCCGGAACTCACTTCGCGGCCCGGCGGAGGATGTCCGCCTTGTCGGTTCGTTCCCACGTGAAATCCGGATCGTTTCGTCCGAAATGGCCGTAGGCCGCCGTTTTCTTGTATATCGGCCTCCGCAGCTTCATGTGCTCGATGATGTCTCCGGGCTTGAGGGGAAAATGCTCGCGGACAAGCTCGACGAGACGCTCTTCGGGAAGGCGGCCCGTGCCGAAGGTTTCAATGTACACGTTTTCCGGCTCGGCCAGCCCGATGGCGTAAGAAACCTGAACCTCGCACCGGTCGGCCAGACCCGCGGCGACGATGTTCTTGGCGATGTAACGGCAGGCGTAGGCCGCCGAGCGGTCAACCTTGGAAGGGTCTTTGCCGGAAAAGCATCCTCCTCCGTGCCGTCCCATCCCTCCGTAGGTGTCCACGATGATTTTGCGGCCGGTGACGCCCGTGTCGCCCTCCGGGCCGCCGATGACGAATTTCCCCGTGGCGTTGATGTGGAACTTGGTCCGCGAGTCAATGTGCTGTCCGCACACGGGCTTGATGACATGCTCGATGATCTGAGGCCGAAGCTGGGTCTCGGACAGCGCGGCCAGGTGCTGCTGGGCGATGACCACGGTGTCGATGCGGAGGGGCCGTCCGTTTTCGTACTCCACCGTGACCTGGGATTTTCCGTCCGGGCCGAGATGAGGCACGAGCCCGCTTCTCCGCACATCCGCCAGCCTTTGGCACAGACGGTGGGCGGCCATGATCGGAAACGGCATGAGCTCGGGCGTTTCGTTGCAGGCGAAGCCGAACATCATGCCTTGGTCGCCGGCGCCCTGTTCCTTTTCCGAATCGGCCAATACTCCGAGGGCGATGTCGTCGCTCTGTCCGTGGATCGAGACCCAGACGCCGGCGTCGAGGTGGTCGATCCCGAATTCCGGATCGGTGTAGCCGATGGACTGCAGGGTGCGGCGCACGACCGTCGGGATGTCGACGTAGGCCGTGGTCGAGATCTCCCCGGCCACATGCACGCTGCCGGTGGTGGTCAGGCATTCGACGGCCACCCGCGACATGGGGTCCAGCGACAGAAGTTCGTCCAGGATGGCGTCGGAGATCTGGTCGCAGATTTTGTCCGGATGTCCTTCCGTTACGGATTCCGAAGTGAAGAAATATTTCTTGGCCACGAGCGTCTCTCCTTTCCCTTGTCCCTTGCGTTTTTCGACCGCTTCAATCCGCGGTTTCCCCTTTCCCTTTCCGGGAGGCAAGGCGGAGGGAGGTCTGACCGATAAACATCGAGAGCCGCGGCCGGCGCCGGGGCGGCCTCCTCGCTTATCGTCGTCAGGTCGCGCCTGACTCTGGCTTTGCCACCTTCCTTCCGTATGGAAGAGGTTGGCTGAGGGTCATCGGGCCAGTCCCTCGCCTCATCTCCATAAAAAGGAGATAAAAGGAAAAAGCATTATGGGGTCGCCGGCCTCCAAAGTCAATAGGCATTTTGCGGCGACGCGCCGTCTCTTTGAAGGCGGCGAAGACAGTCAGATCTTCATCGGCATGAGGACGTAAAGCGCCTTCACATCCCCTTCGGGATCGGGCTGAAGAAGCGCCGAGCTGTTCTCGTCCTTCAGTTTGAACACCACCCGGTCCGAACTCACGGCCGCGAGGAAATCCAGAAGGTACTGGGAGTTGAAGCCGACCTCGATGTTCGGTCCCTTGTAATCCACGTCGATTTTGTCCCGGGCTTCGCCGATTTCCGGATTCGAAGAGAAAAGCTCCAACGTCCCCTTGTCTTCTTTGTTGAGAGTCAGCTTGATGCCGCGGCTTCTCTCCGCGGACAGCAACGAGACTCTTCGGATGGCCTGGGTCAGGGACTCTCTCTCCACGGTCAGGACATGCGGGTTTTCCTTGGGGATGACGGCCTCGTAATTGGGGAACTTGCTTTCGATGATCCGGGAAATCAGCGTTCTGTGTTTCACGCGGAAAAAGAGATTGTTGTCGTCGGCATCGAAATCCAGATCGTCGTCGTCCGATTTGAGAAGCTCGATCAGCGTCTTCTTGGCGACGATGACGCTGATCGGCTTATCGAGTTTCAGCTTGTCGACGGCCGTCGCGGCGAACGACAGCCGGTGACCGTCGGTGCTGACGAGCTCCAAAACGTCCTTCTTGACGTTCAGCAGCGCGCCGTTCAGGTAATACCGCTGCTCCTGGGCGATGGCAAAGGCGACGAGGTTGATCATCTCCTTGAACCGGCCATGAGGAAAAACGGTCTTCGCCGAGAACTTCGAGTCCGAGACCTGGGGATAATCATCCGGCGGAATGCAGTTGACTTTGAACTCGCTCTCGCCGGATTTGATGACCATCTGCTGCTGTCCGTCCTTCTGGCGGAAGAGAACGGGCTCCCCGGCCCGAAGCGATTTGACGATTTCAAAGATTTTTTTCCCTGAGACCGTGACGCCTCCCGGCTCCGTCACTTCGGCTTCAAAATGCGTTCTCAGACCGACCTCCAAGTCCGTGCCGACCAGCTCCACCCGGGAGTCCGAGGTCCGAACAAGAATGTTCTGCAGGATGGGCATGGTCGTTCTCTTTTCCACAATGCCCTGAAGAAGCTGAAGCTCCTCCAAAACCGTATCTTTCATGACCGTAAACTGCATTTTTCCACCTTTCCTCGGAACTCTTTCTTTATAAGATTATTTCTTAGATTATTAGATAAGAATAAAGAAATCAACTGAATTTGTGCAATTCGCACCCAAAGAGCAGATCTCATTACTGTAGCGTCGCAATCAGGCTGTTGATTTCTTTGTTGAATTCCGGGTCCTTGTTTCGAAGTCTCTCGATTTTGCGGATGCTGTGAATGACGGTCGTGTGGTGTTTTCCTCCGAATTTCTTGCCGATCTCAGGAAGAGAAATCTTGCCCAGCTCTTTGCTGAGGTACATGGCCACCTGTCGGGGAAAGGCCACTTTTGGGGAATTGTTCTTCGATTTCAACTGAACGGGCTTGATCTGGTATTTGTGGCAGATGATTTTCTGGATTTTCTCCACGGTCACCAGGTGAGCCTCGGACTCCAGAAGGCTTTTCAGGGCATCCTTGGCCACGTCGAGATCGATCGGGACGCCTTTGAGGGAGGCGTAAGCGATGACTCTCCTCAGATACCCCTCGAGCTCGCGGATGTTGGAATGGACCTTGTCGGCGATGAACAGGGCGATGTCCTCGGGAAGCGAGAAATCCTCGAGAGCGGCCTTCTTCTGGAGGATGGCGATTCTCGTTTCGATGTCCGGGGGCTTGAGATCGGTGATCAGTCCCCACTCGAAGCGGGAGCTGAATCGTTCCTCCAATTTGGGGATCTCTTTGGGCGGGCAGTCGCTGGAGATGACGATCTGTTTCTGATTGTCGTACAGATGGTTGAAGGTGTGAAAGAACTCTTCCTTGGTCCGGTCGCGACCGGAAAGGTCATGGATGTCGTCGATGAGGAGAACGTCGACGCTGCGGTATTTCTGCCGGAAGTCCAGGATTTTTCCGTACTGGAGGTGGTTGATGAGATCGTTCATGAATTTTTCGGTGGTGATGTACAGGATCTTGAGCTTGGGATTGATCTTGAGCGCCTGATGGCCGACGGCGTTCATGAGGTGGGTCTTGCCCAGGCCCGCGCCGCCGTAGATGTAGAGCGGATTGTACGCCCGCCCCGGGTTTTTGGACACCGCCGTCGAGGCGGCCTGGGCGAACTGGTTGCAGGAGCCGACGACGAAGTTTTCGAAGGTGTAATTGGGATTGAGATTGGGATTGAGAAGGGCGCCGTGCAGGGCTTTGCGCTCGTCGGGCGAGCGACGCATGAAGGAGAAGGGCGAGTCGTCGAAGATGTACTTGATCTCGACCGTTTTCCCCGTGACGGCCTGGGCGCACTCGCCGATGATTCCGGAGTAATGGAACGACAGCCAATCCTTGAAGTAGGAGTTGGGGACCTTGATGTAGAGATGGTCTTTTTCCTGGCCGATGAACACCGTCGGCTCGAACCAGGTTTCGAAGCTTTGGGCGTCGACCTTCTTCTGAAGCGCCTGGAGAATTTTCTGCCAGGGATTCACCGGTTTTTTCTTGACCATCCCCTCTTCTCAGATTTCCACAGTTTTTTCCACAGGTGTGGAAAACAAAAAAACCAAAACCTCCCGCGTTTTTCAAAATGGGTGTCGGGAAGGCGAGGCCACTATAGCACCCGCTTCCGCGAATTTCAAGACATCAAAAGAAATAATTTTTGGATTTTTAAAAATCGAATCCGATCCAGAATTTCGTCTCGTATCCGCCGTAAGTTTTGTAGCCCAGCGGTGAGGCCAGGCTGGGAAAATAGAGCCGCTTGACGAATTCCACGTGAACGGGCAGGCCCAGAAAGAACATCTGGAATCCGAAACCGAAGGATCCGATGGCGTCGTACGCCTCCGGCGGCTCCGTGAGATCCGCGGGATCGCGGAAAGAATAAAATTTTGCCGGGTAACCCCTGAGCTTCGCCCGGGCGACGTCGAACAGGACGACGCCCCGGACGGGACCGATCGTCCCGATGACCGTCGAGGCGGCGTTGACGAGAGGCAGTCGGAGTTCGGCGTTGAAATACCAGCCCTCCGTGCAGACGATGTTGTAGTAATAGGCCGATCGGACCTGGTTGTTGCCCCCGAAATAGAAGAGCGTCGGGTTCCGCCCCAGGCTCGCGAAACCCGTCCAGCGAAGGGCCAGGAGAAAATCCGACCCGAAATAGACATAGCGGCGCACGTCCGCCTCGAGGTTGGTGTTCCGAAGAAAAGATGAGATGACGGGGAGAGCCGGGGCGACGGACAGGGCGAAGGTGTGTCCCTGGGCCGGGCCGTAGCCCTTGAAGTGCGTCGTCTCCCCCACAAGGGAAAAGGACGCCTGAAGAATCTGACCGTTGAGAAACGAAACGTAATCCCGCTCGAACGCCCGGCGCAGGAGGTAGGGATTGAAGTAATCCTCTTCGAAATGGTAGTAACCCAGGGACGCCTGGAGACGGGTGTAGAGATTGAGGGGGTAATAGGCCGCCAGGCGGATCCCCGTCATCTGGCGCTGGGCGATGGCGTCGCGGTAGGAAATGGCGTACAGCACGGAGGGGTCGGCATAGGCGAAGTCCGGGTAATAGAAGAAGGTGAACTGAAAGGCGTTGAGCATCCACTGCAGGCGCCGCCGCTGGTTGAGATAGGTCAGGTCATAGGAGCGGAAGCTTCGCACCTGATAGGCGACGACGGAAAACTGGTGGTCGCCCAGGAGGTCGGAAAAAGCAATGGCCGAGCCCCCGTAGAGCGAGCCGTCGGTCGAGACGACGGCGTCGATCGGGGGGCGGGAGGAGACATAGAGCTCTTCGAGTCCGCGATAGGGTTCGATCTTATCCTCGCGGATGTCGACCGAGACAAGAGGCTCGAATCGGCCCGGAGGCCCCGCCTCCTCGCCGGGCGGGGCGGCGGCGGCGGGGGCTTCGCCTTCCGGCACGCCTTGCGGCTCGGCGCGGAAGAGCTGGAAAGCGCTCTTGTTGAAGGAGGAAAAAACGATGGTCGCCGGGTCGGAGGGCAGGGGTTGGGGGAAGAAATTTCCGGTCCGCACGTCCGTGTAGCGGAGCCGCTCGCCGGTTTCCAGGTTGAGGCTGTAGATGTTGAAGGCATCAAGCGCGTCGCCGCTGAAATAGATCTTTCGTCCGTCCGGCGAAAAGCGGGGCGAGATCGTGTGCCCCGGCCCGAACGTGATCTGCCGTCTCCGCGACAAATCCTCGATCGGGCAAAGGAACAGCTTGTCGTATTCTCCCACGCGCTGGCTGAAGGCCAGCGTCCGGCCGTCGGGAGAGACGGCCGCCGCTTTCTGGAACATCTCGTCCCGGGTGAGGTTCTCGACCGCGCCGCTTTCGAGGTCAAGGCGGTAGATGTCGGGAACGCCCCCGCGGAAACCGCTCATCAGGATAAAGCGGCCGTCGGGCGTGAAAGAGGGGCCGTTGGGCTGGTCGATCTCCAGGGGGTGCTTTCGCACCAATCGTCCGGTGAAGGCTTCGATGAGGAACAGGGAGTGGCGGCGCCCGTCCCGGGCCAAAAAGGCCAGGCGGTCGCCGTCGGGCGACCAGGCCAGCATGGGCCCCATTGAGGCGTCGATTTCATACTTGAGATATTCGTATCGCGTCGTGTAGCCCCGGGTGATGTTCTTCAGGACCTTCCCGTCCTTCACCGAGATCAAGAGGATGTCCATGTCGTTGTCCAGGGCGTTGAAGGTGATCGTGGCCACGATTTCTCCCGAAGGGGACAGGGCGTGAGAGAAGGCGAAGTAATAGGGATTCATGGGAAAGGCGGGCCCGATGGGCGTGCTGTAATCCTCGGGCGACTCGCGGAGGAGAAAGGGCCGGACCGTTTCCCGGAGGTGCTTTTTGAACTCGAAGGAAAACTCCCGGGCCTTGACACGGAAGGCCCGCTGGAAGGGGTCGCGCTTGCCAAGCATCGGGGCGTTCTTGAGGACAGCCCACAGGTCGCGCACGGCATGGGGGCCGAAGCGCTCGGTGAGGAACTCATAGAGGGCGTGGCCGAAGTCGTAGGCCGGGTCGCGGGGCATGGGGTGGCGCGTGACGAGGTCGCCCGTCTCCGTGATCTCGGGGAGGCGGTCGGCGAGGATCGCGTCGCGGACGATGAGCTTCGACCAGGAGGACCATTTTCCAACGGCGAATTCGCTCAGGCCCTCGAAAGTCCACAGCGGCGGCACGTGAAGGGCGGTCAGCGCGCCGCCCTGGCTTCCCCACAGCATGTCGAACTGGAAGACGTGAGTGAGCTCGTGGATGATCAGGTCCTGGAGCTCGTGGGGCGGCATGTCCCCGTGGACGGCCGTCCGGAAGAGGATCGGCTCGGAAACGCCCAGCACGCCTTCGGAGACACGGAAGACGTTCGACTGCTCGAGATCGGTGAAGGTGACGTAGAAGAGCAGGGGGACGCGCTTGCTCAATTCATGCTTGAGCGTGCCGCTGACCCGGAGATAGGCGCTTTCGCACATGCCGGCCAGGATTTTCAGCCGGACGGGATCGTCGCGGTAGAAATAGATGTCGAAGTGCTCGGTCGGGTAGCGCCGCCACCGGAAGCTCTCGTACAGGACGCGGTTCTTGCCGTAATAGGGAAAAGAGATGACCTGGCCGGCCAGGGGTCCGGACAGCGCGCCCGTCGCCAGGATGACGGCCAACGCGGCGGAAAGGATGGTCTTCATGGCGGATCCCTTTCTATTTGTTGAGAAGATAGCGCTCCTCAAGACGCTCCGCGCCGAGGACGTCACTGAAAAGCTTGATCTTGAGCCGCTGCAGGATGTCGAACAGGGCGAAGGCGGCGGGCTGGCTGAGGTTGGAATACGAGGCCGTTTCCTTGTAGGGCTTCTCGAACACCGGGCGGCCCGTCGCCCCCTCGATGAGCATCACCGTGGCCTCCAAGGTGTAGCTCCGGCGCTCTTTCCACTCCTTGTCGCCGACGAAGGGGTCTTCTCCGCGGCCGGCGTCCCTTTCCAGCAACGCCTTGCGGAGCTCCTGGGAGAAGCGGGCCTTCCCTGTCAGAAACAGGGTGCCCTCTGTCCCTTCGGCGGCTGCCGCCCAGAATTCCTCTTTCTCGAGGAGGGCTTCGTCGTCGGGCGCCAGGCGGCGGAGGCTGATGGGCGTCCGGGTGCGGGTTTTGAACTCCGCCTCGAGGAACGACGAAAGCTCGCGGTCGAGGTCGATGCCGTCCGGAGCCTCGGCGATGCAAAATCCGGCCATCACGATCTCGCGGTAGGCGTCGGCCCGGACGGCTCCGGCCGCGGACATTTCGACCCGCAGGCGGACATAGGCCGGGTTCAGGGCGCAGGCCGAAAGCGCCGCCGCTGCAAGGGCCAGGCCGGAGGCGCGCAAAGAAGCGCGAAGCGATGCGCGGCTGTCGCTTTTCATTTTGTCTTGCCCTCGGGCTCTTTTTTCTCGCCGGATTTCTCTCGGTCGGCTTCCGCGTCGCGCTTGAACCGTTCGAAGTTGGCCTTGATCTGAGGGTGGTCCGGAGCGATCTTCAGGGCCCGCTCGTATTCCCGGCGCGCGTCTTCGGGCCGGCCCAGTCTTTCGTAGGCCACGGCGAGATTGTTGCGGGCCGCGGGCGAGTCCGGATCGGCCTCGAGGGCCCGGCCCCAGCGGAAAACGGCTTCTTCCCAGAGGTCGTGCTCGGCGGCCCAGACGCCGAATCGCACCTGGGACATGCGCTTCGGCCCCGCGCACGAGGCGCCGAGCGCGAGCGACAGGGCCAGGGCGGGGACAACGAGGCGGCTTTTCATGATTTTCCCCTTGCCCGATAAAGGTAGCACATTTTTTTTGTCAGCGTAAGGATCCGGTCTCCGGCAAAAAAACTGCAACATTCATGCCAGAGCGGCGTATAATGGCCGCGGGCCGACGGCAAGCGGGCCGGCCGGCTCCCGCGGCTTTCCGAAAGACGAAAGGAGATGGTGATGGGCGTATGGCTGGCGGGCAAGCCCCTGGCGGACAAGATCAAGGCTGAAGTGGCGGAAAAAGCGGCGGCCTACAAAGCCAGGACGGGACGGGTCCCCGGCCTGGCGGCCGTTCTCGTCGGCGACAACAAGGCTTCCCAGGTGTATGTGCGGACCAAGGAGCGCACGTCCGGTCAGCTCGGCTTCGCCTCCCGCGTCCTCCGGCTGCCCGACGACATCGGCGCCCGGGCTCTTGAGGAGAGAATCCGGGAGCTGAACGGAGACGACGAGATCGACGGCATCCTCGTCCAGCTTCCCCTTCCCGGCCATCTCGACCCCTGGAAAACCCTCGAAGCCATCGATCCCCGCAAGGACGTGGACGGCCT
>JAFGAV010000072.1 GCA_016933515.1 Candidatus Aminicenantota bacterium | reverse complement strand
ATCATTTTCTTCACGTATTTCTACGTGTCCATCATCTTCAACCCTACGGACGTGGCCGACAATCTCCAGAAATACGGCGGATTCATCCCCGGCATCCGGCCCGGAAAGAACACCTCGGACTACATCGACTCCGTCCTCAGCCGGCTGACCCTCGTGGGGGCCATCTATCTGGCCGTGCTGGCCATCCTGCCCGAGTTTCTCATGACGGGCTTCCGGGTAAGCGGTCTGCCGTTCATCGGCTCCTTCCTGGACAGGGTCCTGCCGGCATTCGTCACCAAGGGCATGCAGGTTCCCTTCTACTTCGGGGGAACGACGATCCTGATCGTCGTCGGCGTGGCCATGGACACCTTGCAGCAGATCGAAGCTCAGCTTGTCATGCGGCATTATGACGGTTTCATGCGCCGCAGCCGCGTCCGCGGGAGAAGGGGATGAGGATCATTCTCCTCGGACCGCCCGGCGCCGGAAAGGGCACCCAGGCCTGCCGGATCGAGGAGAAGTTTCATCTGCCGAAGATTTCGACCGGAGACATCCTCCGACGGGCCGTCCGCGAGGGGACGCCCCTGGGCCTCAAGGCCGAATCGATGATGAAAGACGGGCTTCTTGTCAGCGACGACATCGTGGTCGGTCTCGTCGAAGACGCCGTGGGGCGCGAAGAATGCCGCCGGGGCTACGTCCTGGACGGATTCCCCAGAACGATCTCTCAGGCCGAGAGCCTGACGAGAATCGACGGACGGCGCCCCGAACGGGTCATCGAGATCCTCCTCGGCTCCGAAGAGCTCGCCAGGAGGCTGGCTCATCGGCGGGTCTGCCGCACCTGCGGGGCGATCGTCGGATCGGAGGACTCGCCCCCGCCGGGAGGGGATGGGGGGCGATGCCCGGTTTGCGGCGGCGCGCTCGAGGTCAGGTCCGACGACCGTCCGGACGTCATCCGCGCCCGTCTGGAAATTTTCGACGCCCAGACGGCTCCTCTGAGGGAGTACTACCGGTCGCGGAACGCTTATCACTCCCTTTCGGGGAATGGAACGCCGGAGGAGGTTTTCGGCCGGATTTCCGTCCTCGTCGAAGGATTTCTCGGCGGGGCAGCCGAAGAGAGGCGGAGTTGAGCATGGTGGTCGCCATCAATTACAAGACGGACGAGGAACGGGCCGCCATGCGCCGCAGCGGACGGATTGTCGGCCAGATTCTGGCCGAACTGCGGGCCTTGATCAAGCCCGGCATCACCACTCGGGAGCTGGACGCCTACGCCGAATCCCGGGCCAGGGCGATGGGCGCCGAGCCCGCCTTCAAGGGTTACCGCAACTATCCCGCTTCGCTCTGCGCCTCGGTCAACGAAGTGATCATTCACGGCATTCCCTCCAACCGTGTTCTCCGCGAAGGAGACATCGTCGGCCTGGATTTTGGCGTCCTGTTTGAGGGCTTCTACGGCGACGCGGCCGTGACCTGCCCCGTAGGCCGCGTGGACGAAAAGGCCGAAGCGCTGATCGCCGCATCGGAGGCGGCCTTTTTCGAAGGCTTGGAGCGCCTGCGCGACGGTGGGAGAATTTCCGACATCTCCCATGCCATTCAGTCCTGCGTCGAAACCCGGGGCTTTTCCGTCATCCGGGATTTCGTCGGCCACGGAATCGGACGCGCCCTTCATGAGGAGCCGCAGATTCCGAACTTCGGCGCGCCCGGCCGCGGACCCATCATCCGGAAGGGCCTGACGCTGGCCATCGAGCCTATGATCGCCGCCGGTCGGCCGGAGGTCGAGATTCTTTCCGACGGCTGGACGGCCTGCACGAGAGACCGCAGCCTGGCGTCGCACTTCGAGCATACGGTCGCCTTGACTGAGAACGGCCCGGAAATTTTGAGTTTGCCCGACCTGACGGACGTCCCCCGGAAACCCGGGGAGGAGAAACCGTATGCCTAAACAGGATGTCTACGAGACGGAAGGCACGGTCATCGAGACCCTGCCCAACGCCATGTTCCGCGTAGAGCTGACCAACAAGCATGTCATTCTGGCCCACATCTCGGGCAAGATGCGGAAGCATTTCATCCGCATCCTCCCCGGGGACAAGGTCCAGGTCGAGCTTTCGGCTTATGACCTGACCAAAGGCCGGATCACCTACCGATACAAGTAAAGGACGCTACGATGAAAGTCAGAGCATCGGTCAAAAAAATATGCCGGAACTGCAAGATCATCAGGCGGAAAGGAACCGTGCGGGTGATCTGCACCAACCCGCGGCATAAGCAAAAACAAGGTTGAGAGGTCGCGCCATGGCACGAATCGCAGGCATCACGCTTCCCCCGGACAAGAGGGTCGAGGTGGGCTTGACCTACATCTACGGCATCGGTCGGTCCAAGTCCAACGCCATCCTCCAGGAAGCCAGAATCGACAGGAACAAGAAAGTCAAGGCCCTGACGGAGGAAGAGGTCAACGTCATCCGCCAGATCATCGAGAAGCGGGAGAAGATCGAAGGCGATCTGCGGAAAGAGGTCGCCATGAACATCAAGCGGCTGATCGACATCAGCTGCTACCGCGGGTTGCGCCACAAGCGCAAGCTTCCCGTCCGGGGACAGAGGACGAAAACCAACGCCCGCACCCGGAAGGGTCCGCGCGGCCATGCGATCAAAAAGACGAAGGAGAAGACCGCCTAGAAGCGGGAAGGAGACGGATATGCCCAAGCCCAGAAGCGGCACCGCCGCCAAAAAGAAAGCCAAGAAAAGAGAGGTCGGATACGGCGTCGCCCACGTCCAGTCGACCTTCAACAATACGGTCATCACCATTGCCGACCGGGAGGGCCAGACCGTCTGCTGGTCGAGCGCCGGGACGGCCGGCTTCAAGGGCGCGAGAAAAGGCACGCCCTTCGCCGCTCAGCTGGCGGCCAAGGAAGTGGCCGGCAAGGCCCGGGAGATGGGCGTGCGGATGATCGATGTCCGGGTCAAGGGGCCCGGCAGCGGCCGCGAGTCGGCCATCCGGTCTCTGCAAACCTCCGGATTGGAGATCCGTTCGATCCGGGACGTGACGCCCATTCCGCATAACGGTTGCCGCGTCCGAAGACGGCGCAGAGTTTGAGAGGAGTGACCCATGTCCACGAGCCATAACGCGGTTTGCCGCCGTTGTCGGGTGGAGAAGACCAAGCTGTTTCTCAAGGGGGACAAGTGTCTGAGCAGCAAATGCCCCGTTGAGCGCCGGTCCTACGCTCCCGGGCAGCACGGCCGGATCCGGCGCCGGATCCTGGGCTACGGCATCCAGCTTCGGGAAAAGCAGAAACTGAAGAGGTATTACGGAATGACGGAGAAGCAATTCCGCCTGTTTTTCACCCGGGCCGAAAGCCAGAAGGGCGTCACGGGCGAGAACCTTCTCGGCCTTCTTGAGCGCCGCTTGGACAACGTGGTTTTCCTGGCGGGATTCGCCCACTCGCGGGCCCAAGCCCGGCTGCTCATCGCCCACGGCCATTTTCAGGTGAACGAACGGAAGGCGTCCGTGCCTTCCTATGTCGTGGGACGGGAAGATGTGATTGTATTCCGCGACCAGTCGGCCAAACGCTCCGGCCTGCGGGACGTCGTCGATGCTCACAAAGCCAAGACGATCCCCGGCTGGATGGAAGTCGACCGCGAGAACCTCACTGTCCGCATCATGTCCCTGCCCACCCGGGCGGACGTGACCATGCCGGTGGAGGAACACCTTGTCGTCGAGCTCTATTCCAAGTGATGGAGCGATGAGGAAAGCGCCCGCGAGAAGAAAGAGGAGGAGCCATGACTGAATTCGGATTCCAGAGGCCGAAGTATCTCGAGCCGGATTACGATTCCATGACCAACCGTTACGGCCGCTTCACGGCCCAGCCGTTCGAACGGGGCTACGGAATCACGGTCGGGAACTCTTTGAGGCGCATCCTCCTGTCCTCCGTCTCCGGAGCGGCCCTGACCGCCGTTCGCATCCAGGGGGTGCTGCACGAGTTCTCCACTCTCCCCGGCGTGGTCGAGGACGTGACCGACATCCTCCTCAATCTCAAGAGCGTCCCCTTGAAGCTCAACGGAAACCAACCCAAGACGATCACGATCAATGTGCAGGGGCCGGCCGAGGTCAAGGCTTCGGACATCGTCCATGACTCGGATGTCGAAATTCTCGATAAGGACGTGATCATCGCCCATCTGGACAAGGACGGAAAGCTCCAGGCGGAGATGATCGTCAAAAACAACCGGGGCTACATCCCCGCCGACCAGAATTACGATTCCGAGCTGAGCGTGGATTTCATCCCCCTGGATTCCTCGCATTCGCCCATCACCAAGGTCAACTATCGCGTCGAGCCGGCCCGCGTGGGAAAACGCATCGATTACGAGAACCTGACCCTGGAGCTCTGGACGACGGGCGCCCTCACCCCCGCCGAGGCCCTGTCCCAGGCGGCCAAGATTCTCCGTCAGCATCTGACCATTTTCCTCGACATCGTCGACGAGCCGGTGGAGACGGAGGCCGCGGCGTCCAAGAGAGAGATTCCGTATCTGGGTCAGGCCGACATCTTGTCCAAGCCCATCGAGCACCTGGAACTGTCCGTCCGGTCGAACAATTGCCTGCGCTCGGCCGGCATCGAAAAAATTTTTGAGCTGGTCCTCAAAACCGAGGACGATCTGCTCAAGACCAAGAATTTCGGCCGAAAGTCGTTGTCGGAGATCAAGGAAACGCTTTCCAACCTGGGACTGGGGTTGAATCTGGAGCTTCATCCCAAGCTCCTGGAGAGGCTCCGAGGAGAGAGCAAGGGCGTGTCGGACTAACCCGCCGCGCCGCGCCACGGAAGGAGCGCACGCATGAGGCATCGGATCAAAGGCAGAAAACTGGGCAGGACGACCGCTCACCGCACGGCGCTGCTGCGCAACTTGGTGACGTCGTTCCTCGAAAAAGAGAGGGTCAGGACCACCCTGGCCAAGGCCAAGGAAGCCCGTCCCTTGGCGGAAAAGATGATCACGTTGGCCAAGAGCGGGACGCTCCAGAGCCGCCGTTTGGCCCTCAGTTTCGTTCGCAAGGAATCGGCGGTCAAAAAACTGTTCGACGATCTCGGCCCGCGCTTTTCCGAGCGTCCGGGAGGATATTCCCGCATCGTCCGCCTCGGCCCCCGGCCCGGAGACGGCGCGGACATGGCCATGCTGGAGCTCGTCGGTTCCGAGTTCGTGAAGAAAGTCAAGAAAAAGAAGGACAAGAAAGACATCCGGAAGAAGTGATTCCGGAGCGTCAGCCTTCGGCGGAGGCGTTGACCGCGGTCCTGCGTCCCGGGACCTTGAGTCGCTGTCCGGGACGGATGAGCGTGCCCTTGATGTTGTTCAGCCTCTTCAGAGCGGACACCGAAGTCCGGCTCCTTCGGGCGATCGACGACAGCGTGTCTCCCCTCCGGACGATATAGATGGTCGTCGTCACTTCGGGGGGAATCCAGCGGGGGAGGCCGAGGAGGGCTTTCTGCGTCCTGTCGCTCAATCCCGCGGGAATGCGGAGCTCGTAAGCATAATCCGGAGTCGCGTCGTAGCGGAGTTCCGGATTGAGAAAGGCCAGCTCCGACGCATCCAGCCCCAGGGCCGCGGACAGGGCGGACAATTTGACGGGCCGTTTGACCGTCATCGTCTCAAATTTCAAAGGCGGGTAAGGCCGGGGAAGTTTGAATCCGTATTTTTCCGGATTCTTGATGATGGACAGGGCGGCGATGAACCGGGGGACGAAGCGGGCCGTTTCATAAGGAAGCATGGGAAAAAGGTCCCAGAAGTTGTCCAGATAATTGATTCGCTGCGCGTTGATGACCCGCTGGACGCGGTATTCGCCGCAGTTGTAAGCCGCCAGGGCCGTGGTCCAGTCTCCGAACAGGGCATGCAGGCTGGAAAGGTAACGGATCGCGGCCCGGGTGGATTTCACGGGATCCATCCGTTCGTCGACCCAGCGGTCCCTTTTGAGGTCGTATAGAGACGCCGTGCTGGCGATGAACTGCCACAGCCCCAGCGCCCGGGCCCGGGACAGGGCGCGGATTTTGAATCCGCTCTCAATGATGGGCAGCCAACCCAAGTCTTCAGGCAGGCCGGCTTTTCTCAACTCTTCCTGGATCATCCCCTGATACAGCCCGGAACGCATGAAGGATTCCTCGAAATATTTTCGCTCCCGGTTCTTGAAGCACTCGATTTCCGCCAAAACGTACCGGTTTTCGACGAGAGGAATGGTTTTGTTGTTCTCGTGGCCCGGGAAAAACCGTGCGGCATGAAGCATCTGGATCCGCTTGGCGATGTTCAAACGCAGGTCGTTTTTTTCGTCGCCCAAAGGAGAGTCGGATGGAGGGTTCATCTTGAGCAGGAGAGCATAGGCGTCGTCTATGGCGACCAAGGCCCGATCGAAATCTCCCTGCTCCCAATGGGATTGGGTTTCCTGACAAAGGGCCAGGGCTTCCTCCATCAGGGCCGCGATGTCTGCCTGCTCGACGGCAAGCGCGCCGTTCGAGAGGGGATCCTCGACCGCTTCTCTTTTTTCGGAGATCGGCATGTCGGTCGCGGGCGGCACAGATGCCGGAGACGGGGCGGTTTGCGCGGTTGCGGCCGGCGTCGGGGATGGCGGGGTCGCCGAGGGGGGCTGAGGGAAGGCGCGAGATGCAGGATTCGACGCGCAGCTCCAGAAGACCAGGGCCATGGGCAAGAGGAGAATGAGGGCTGTTCGTATTTTCATGATATCGCAAGCATTTTATCCGGTTGTCGGACGGGCTGTCAATTCGATGGATACGACCGGGTTTGAGGGAGGGTCTCGGCGCCGGGCGCGGCTCGAATCGCT
>JAFGAV010000071.1 GCA_016933515.1 Candidatus Aminicenantota bacterium | reverse complement strand
GTCGAGATCCCCATCACCAACATCGTCCGGCCGAAGGGCAAGTCCAAGTACGGGTTGTCGCGCGTGCGGCGGGTGCTGTTCGACCTTTTGACCGTCAAGTTCCTGATCAGCTTTATCGACCGGCCCCTGCAGCTCTTCGGCATGGTGGGCCTCCTCCTGGGCGGTCTGGGATTCGGTCTGGCGCTGCTCCTGACCCTCGGACATTACTTCTTCGGATGGCCGATGAGGGACAACCAGGGGAACCTGATCCTCGCCGTTTTTCTGATGATCGTCGGGCTGCAGCTTGTCCTGACCGGCCTTCTGGCCGAAGTGATTTCCCGGATTTATTTCGCTACGCATCGGATCCGGATTTACACCGTGAGAAACATCTTCTCGCGCCGCCCGGAAATATCGGCGGAGGAATAAGCCGAAATGCGGGCCAAACATTTCCCAATTCCTGGAGATATCGCCGGCGCCGATCTGAAGAGGCGACCAACGGATATTCGCAGAACCGGCATGCCGGATCGGTTGCAGGCATGGAGAGGGTGATCGCGGCCATGAACGAATTTCCGGGCAGCACGCAGAAGGAACTCATGAACCGGGACCGATCCCTGTCCGGAAAATATTCCCGCCTCTTTTCCGGCCGCCGGGACCCGGCGGGCATCGTCTGGTACGAGCTCGTCAACCTTCTTTTCGCCCGCCTGCCGGGCGCGCTGGGCTTCGCCCTGCGCAAGCTCGTCTATCCCACGCTCTTCGGCCGAGTGGGGCGGGGGGCGCTCTTCGGCCGGAACATCACCTTCCGCCATCCCCACAAGATCCGGGTCGGGGACGGCGCGGTCATCGACGACGACGTCGTCCTCGACGCCAAGGGAGAGGCGAACGCGGGGCTCGACATCGGGGCGAACGTTTTCATCGGCCGCTCGGCCATCCTGTCCTGCAAGGAGGGATCGATCGAGGTCGGGGAGTTCTGCAACATCTCCTCCCGCTGCACGATCCTGAGCGAAACGCGCGTCCGGTTGGGGAAGTATTGCTTCCTCGCCGGCGACTGCTACCTCGTCGCCGGCGGCAACCACAGCATCGACCGGACCGACGTGCCTATCATGCTCCAGCCGTCGCTCGACCGGGGCGGAATCGACATCGGCGAGGACGTCTGGCTGGGTGCGGGCGTCGTCGTCCTCGACGGCGTCACGATCGGCCGCGGCTCGGTCGTGGGCGCCGGTTCGGTCGTCAGCCACTCCCTTCCGGAATACAGCGTCGTCACCGGGTCCCGGGTCAAGACAATCTGGGACCGCCGCCAGGGCCCGCCGGCCGGATAGCCGCCGCCGATCAGGATGCCGGCGGGAATGCGCAGCCGAGCCTTCCGGCGGCGCGGGCCAGGGCATGATCCCGCGTCCAGAGCGGCGTTCCCGTCAGACGGGACGAGGCCAGAAGGTGGACATCGACATATCCCAGACCGAGCCCCATGAGGCGATGGATTTCGAGAAACCTCATGGCCTCTTCATGTTCTGCGACGACCGCTTGGGGCAGGGAGCGGAGAAGACACAGGATTTCCTCCCGCCGGACAAAGTTTCCGCAGGCCAATTCGCCGATGACGAAGGGATGACCATAGATTTCCCCTCTTTCAAGCAAGATCTTGAGCCGGGCATTTTTCAGCCGCAGGAATTCGATCCAGACCGAGGTGTCGACCAGGACCATGGTTCAGGAGCCGCCCTTCCGCCGCGGTATGGGACGGAGGCGCTTTTCCGACCCGCCGAGTCTGGCCAGCCTCTTGGAGCTTTCCCGGGCGATCAGGGCTTCCAGTCCCAGCCTGACCAGGGACGTTTTTTCCTTGATGCCCGTCAACTCAGAGGCACGGCCGAGAAGACGGTCGTCAATGTTCAGTGTCGTTCTCATATGCATATTAATGCCTATTTTATGCATACTTGTCAAGGGGCTCCGCCACGGAGACGGACGACGGCCCTGTCCGGTATTTCTCAGCCGCATTTCTCCCCCGATGTTTTTCCCGTCGAGGCCGGCTTCGTTCCGGCCTCGATCTCGACTGTGAATTCGAAGGAAGCGAATTCCCTGGCGGCTTAGATTTTCGTGCTCAGCAGCAGGCGTTTTCTCTTCACTTCGGGGAAGCGCTCGATGGCGTAGCGGAGGGTCGTGCGGGGAAGGGCCGGGCCGCGGGCCAGGAGAAACTTTTCGAGCCGCGCCGAATCGGTCTTTCCCGCCTCCCGCAGGAGCCAGCCGTTGGCCTTGTGAATGAGGTCGTCGTCAACGTCGAGAACGGAAGAGGAGATTTCGTAAACCGCATCGAGGAACCGGCCGCGCCTGGCCGGCGCGACGAACGAAACGAGGGAAGCCCTTTTCACCCAGCGGTTGGGATGGCGCGCCCAGGACTTGATGTTGGCCGAGAAGGCCGGGTGCTTTTCGAGGAAAGGGCTCATGACTTCCGAGCAAAAGATGTCCACGGACGCCCAATTGTCCAGGAGGTTGCCCGCAAACCAGCGTTTCGCCCTTGGGAAAAGGCCGGGGCCGAAGGAATTCTTGAAACGACCGAGGATGAGAAAGCCGACGGCCTTGGCTTCAAGCTCCTTGTCCCGGAGAAGGATGTCGCACAGGGCGACGGCGTCGTCGACCGTCCAGGCCTCTTGGACGGTCCGGCCCAACGCGGCGGCCAAGGCCCGGACTTCGGCCGAGGAGACGCCGTAAGACCTGATCGTCTCTTTGAAATACCTCTCCGCTCCCGCGGCCTTCACCGGGTCGGCCAGCGCCCGAAGTCTCTCCCTCGCCCTCCGCGCTGCGATTTGAGGAGTGATTTCAATTTGTTTCATGAAGGTCTCCCGCCTCAACAGGATCGGCGGCGGCTATTTTACCGCATTCGCGCTTTCCGCGGAAATCATTGAAGGCATGCGGGTCCGTCGCCCGATTCGATTTCATTGATTGCCGCTTGAAGACGGGCCGCGTCTCTGG
>JAFGAV010000070.1 GCA_016933515.1 Candidatus Aminicenantota bacterium | reverse complement strand
CCAAGCCCCGGCCTTAAGGCCGGGGCTTGGTTTACTCCTCACGGGACCGGAAAGGACGACCGGAAGGAGAGGAGAGCTTCTTATGGACACGGAAGAAACCTTGACTTAAAATGAGGGGCTCTGGGGCGAGCAGGAAAAAAGAAAAAGGGATGAGAAAACATGAGCGCTCATCGGCGGACAATCTCTCCGGCCGGCGGTCGCGGCGATGAACATCCGCCGAATCGATCCCCGCGAACGCGTCGGCGCCGGAATCATATCCACTCCGTCCGTCAGCCGCGGCGAACGGCCGGCCGGGGGAAGGCGGGTCGCACAATGATCCGGGCCGTTGTTTTCGACTTGGACGGGACCGTCGTCGAAACGCCTTATGACTGGCCCGAAATCAAGCGTCGGCTGGAAACGGGGGGGACGCCCATCCTGACCCATCTCGAGAACCTGCCCGAGCCGGAAAGGGCGGCGAAATACGCCCTCCTGGAGGATTATGAAGCCGAGGCCACGCGTGCGGCCGAATTGAGGGACGAAATTCCGGAACTGCTGAGAGAACTGGAGGCCGCCGGCGTTCGGACCGCGCTTGTGACCAACAATTCCTCAAAAAGCACCGAGGCGATCCTGAAAAAATTTCAGATCGTCTTCGATTGCGTGATCACCCGGGACAGCGGCCTCTGGAAGCCCTCAGGCGCGCCCCTCGCGGCGGCGCTCGAAATCCTGGGCGTTCGGCCGGAGGACTCCTGTGCCGTCGGGGATTCGCTGCTCGACGTCCAGGCCGCTCGGGAGGCGGGATTGCCCAAGGTCTATGTGCTCGGCGACCGTCCCGCGCCGGTCGACGGACAGCGGGTCGAACGGCTCTCGTCCGTGGCCGAGCTGCGCCTCCGGCTTCGGGACGAAATCGGAGACCGGGGGGAAAGACGTTGAAAAAAAACGGAACGGATGGCAGAATGAGTTCTGAAAGGAAGGCGGGGAGGCGATGAGCCTGTTTTCCGATTTCAAGTCTTCGACCAAGGGCGTGCCGGTTGATGAGATCGTAGACCTCGTTTTCTACCGGCCCCTGTCGTACATCGTCGTCAAACTTGTTCAGCCGCTTCCGGTCAAGCCCAACCAGCTGAGCTTCATCGCCATGTCGGCGGGCATCGCCAGCGGCGTGTATTTCTCTCTGGGCACTCCCGTCGCTTTTTTTCTGGGAGGCCTGTTCTGCTTTCTGGCCAACATCTTCGATTGTTCGGACGGCATGCTCGCCAGGCTGAAATCCGAGGGTTCCGTGACCGGCCGCATTATCGACGGTGTGGTGGGCCACATCATGATGCTGTCCATCTACACCGGATTGGCCATCGGACTCCTCCGCGCCGGCCGCGCCGGTCTGATCGATCTGCCGCTCTCTCCCCTTATTCTCGTCGGGCTGGCGGCGTTCGGGCATTTTGTCAAGGCGGCTCTGGCGGACAATTTCGCCAGCCAGTACGCCACCCACGTTCTGGGCCGGGACTGCATTCCCCAGCTCGAAATCGAGTTTTTCGGCCGGGAGATGGAGCGGCTTAAGGAGGAGGGACGGTGGTCCTTCGACCGGGCGATCGTCGGACTCTATCTCGCCTACACCCGGTTCCAATTGGGTCCCCGGCCCAAGCCGTTCATCCGATACGACGCGGAAGAATACAAAAGGCACAACCACCTCTTGGTCATGCTTTGGAACCTCGCCGGCCCCAGCATGCACATGTTCATGATTTTCATCAGCGCCATGCTCTTCAAGCCCAGGATCTTCCTCATCTACGCCGTTTTCCTCTCCAGCATCTGGGTTCTGATCCTCGTCCCCATTCAAGCCCTCGTGAACCGGAAACTGAAGGATCAATTCTGAGAAGCGGCCTTCAGCCTTACGCGTCCCTCGCCGCCGGTTTTTTCGAGCCGGGCCCCGCGCGGAGAAGGGGAGCGGCTTGTATTTCGGAAGCAAAATTGATACAAAGAAGCGCGAAGGAGACGCCATGGCCCACGAGAAACTGCTTCTCATCCCCGGACCGAGTCCGGTCCACCCGCGCATCATTCACAGTCTGTCGCAGCCGACCGTTTCCCACGTCAGTCCCGTCCTGGCCGAGGAATTCACGCTGGCCCTGGAGAACCTGAAGAAAACCGTTTTCACCCGGAAGGGCGAGGCCTTCGTCTTCGCCGGAGGAGGAACGCTGTCCATGGAGACGGCCGCCGTGAACATCATCGGGCCGACCGACCGGGTGCTCATCGTTTCTCACGGCTATTTCGGCGAGCGGATGGCCGAGCTCTGTCGCAGTTTCGGCTTTGACTGCGACCTCCTGGAGTGCGAGTGGGGGGAGGCGGTGCCGCCCGAGCGGCTGGAGGATCGAATGGCCGAGGGAGGCTACTCGGTCGTGGCCGCGACTCACGTCGACACGGCGACGGGCGTGTGCGCTCCGGTCAGGGAATACGCCCGTATCCTCAAGGGCCGCGAGGCGCTCTTCATTCTCGACGGCGTCTGCGCCACGGGAGGCGTCGAGGAGCGCATGGATGACTGGGGCATCGACGTCATCCTGACCGCTCCCCAGAAGTGCTTCGGCGCGCCGCCCGGACTGGCGATCTGCGTTTTTTCCGAACGGGCCATGGACAAGCGGAAACGCCTCAAGTCCGTTCCCGCCTATTACGCCGACATTCTGCGCTGGCTGCCGGTCATGAAGGACCCGACCAAGTATTTTTCGACGCACGGCGTCAACGAAATCCGCGCTTTTGCCGAGAGCACGCGGATCGTCATGGAGGAGGGGCTCGAAGCGCGATTCGCCCGCCACGCCCGGACGGCGAAGGCGATCCGCCTCGGCCTGGCCGGGTTGGGATTTTCCCTTTTCACCCGGGATCATTGCCTGGCCGACACTCTGTCCGTCATTCACATTCCCGCCGGTCTCGAGGACGCGGCGTTCCGCGCCGCCTATCTCGAACAGGGCGTCGTGGTGGCCGGGGGCTTGGCTCACACCGCGGGCCGGGTGTTTCGCATGGGACACATGGGCAACCTGTCTTCCGCCCAGGTTCTGTTCGCCCTGGACGCCCTGGAACGGACGCTCAAGCATCTGAACGTTGCGTTCGAGAAGAGGGCCGGAGTTCAGGCCGCCAAATCCGCGCTGGAGAGCTAGAAATGGGCTCCCGCGTCTCCTTCATCCCCGCATCGGCCTCGGAGCCGGCCGAGGAGCTCGCCCGAAAGGCCGAGCGCCTGTTTCTCGAGTTGGGATTCGAAGAGAAGGTCAAAGAGGATTCCTTCGTCGCCCTGAAGCTTCACTTCGGGGAAAAGCACAACAAGGGCCACATCCGGTCCGACTGGCTGTCGGGAGTCGTCGACCGCCTGAGACGGCGCTCGCGCCGCGTGTTCTTCACCGACACGAACACGCTCTACACCGGTCCCCGGTCGAACGCCGTGGAGCACACGCGCCTGGCCTGGGATCACGGTTTTTCCGCGGACAAGACCGTCGTTCCTCTCCTTATCGCCGACGGCCTGATCGGCCGGGACAGCGAAGAGGTCGCAGTCGGGCTCGAACGGATCAAAACCGCCAAGCTGGCCTCGGGAATCGTGCACTCCGATTTCCTGGTCTGCTTCAGCCATCTCACCGGGCACATCATCGCCGGCGTGGGCGGGGCGATCAAGAACCTGGCCATGGGCTGCGCCTCGCGGGCGGGGAAAATGGAGCAGCATTCGGACGTCCACCCCAGAATCAAGGCCAAGGCCTGCACCAATTGCGGCGTCTGTGTGGATTACTGCCCCGTGGGCGCGATCGTCCAGGTGGGCGGCAGCGCCCGCATCCTGGACGACAAGTGCATCGGATGCGGCGAGTGCCTCGTGGTCTGCAAGGCCGGGGCGGTCAAGATGAAATGGACGGAGGATGCCGTCCGCCTTCAGGAAAAAATGGCCGAGTACGCCCTGGCCGTTCATTCCCTTTTCCCCGGCCGGGCGGCCTACCTGAATTTCGTTCTGAACGTCACCAAGGATTGCGACTGCATGGCCGAGGCCCAGAAGCCGGTCGTGGCCGATGTCGGCATCCTGGCTTCCGCCGATCCCCTGGCCTTGGACAAGGCGTCGATCGATCTGGTCCTGGAGCGCGCCGGCTCGGATGTGTTTCGCGAGGGTTACGACATCGATTGGTCCGCGCAGCTGCGCCACGCGAGCCGGATCGGCCTGGGATCGCTGGACTACGAGCTCGTCATCCGGGATTGAGCGTCGATGTCTTTCCTCGTTCTCTTGGCGCTGGCCGTGGCGCCCGGCCTCGCCCTGGCCGCTTATCTCCATTCCCGGGATCTCTACGAAAAGGAGCCGTCCCGCAAGCTCATCAAAGCCTTCCTTCTCGGAAGCGGGAGCGTGTTCGTCGCGGCGGGCATCGAAATGATCCTGGGGGATTCCAACGCGCTTGTGGAGGCGTTCCTGTTCGTGGGATTGACCGAGGAACTGTGCAAGTTTTTCGTCCTCATGGTCTTTTTCTATCACGAGCCGGTCTTCGACGAGCCGTTCGACGGCATCGTCTACGCCGGATTCATCAGCCTGGGGTTCGCCACGTTGGAGAACATCTCCTATGTCATGGGCAAGGGGCTGGCCGTGGCCGTCGTCCGCATGTTTCTTGCCGTGCCCGCCCACGCCATCTTCGGCATCGTCATGGGCTTCTTCGCCGGCGGGGCGAAGTTCTATGCCAAGAGAAAGACGGGGCTCTTGGTCATGGCCCTCCTGGCGCCCGCGTTCCTTCACGGCCTGTACGATTTCTTCCTCATGGTCAACGTATCGGGACTCGTCGTGTTTTCCATGATCCTCGTTGCGGCGGGAGTTATGCTGTCGCTGAGGGCCATCCGCATCCGCATCAAGGAATCCCCCTACCGGCCCGGAGGCCCGGCCGGGAAAGCCGTTCATCAGGACACGCGTCCCCCCGACGCGCCGTGAGGCTCGCTCCGGTTTCAGCTGACCGTGCGCTTGCCGGCCTTGCGGTCGAAATACTGCCGCTCGATCCAGGCATAAGTCTTCGCCAGTCCCGTTCGAAGCGGCGTTGAGGGCTCCCAGCCGAAGACGCTCCGGATGAAGGCGTTGTCGCTGTTCCGACCGGCGACGCCTTTGGGGGCCGTGGGGTCGTAAACGCGCTCGACCTTGATCCCGGCCGCCTCTTCGATGAGATCGATCAGACCGTCCACCGAGACGAGTTCGGACGACCCCAAGTTGACGGGCACGGCGGTCAAACGGTCACAGTGGGTGATGAGGTCGATGCCCTGAAGGCAGTCGTCGAT
>JAFGAV010000069.1 GCA_016933515.1 Candidatus Aminicenantota bacterium | reverse complement strand
GGTGGTAGCGCAGCCGCGAGAGATGGTTGGGCCGGCTTTGGTCGCCGTTCCAGCAATGCTCGGCCCGGTCGCCGTAATCCACTTCGCCCTCGTAATAGGGGTCGGTCGTACTCTCCAGAAACGCCTCCATAAGATACACGGCGTTATTGAGGTAGTAGTTGTCCATGTCGCCGCAGTAGATATGAATCTTTCCCCGCAGCTTCGGCCCTAGCGTTTTCCAGTCGCGCTCGAGGATGTGACGAAGGTCGTAGTGCTCGCGCCAGTAATCGGCCACCGAGCGGTCGATCTCGCCCGTGAGCTTGTCCCAGATCGGCTTGGGGTAGCCGTCCTCGCCGACCGGGCCGAAGACCGCCTGCCAGATGTCCCACTGGTCGCCCGAGCGGCCGCGCGTGCCCAGGGCGAGCTCCCGGTGGTTCACTTCCTCGAGAGTGGCGCTCACCTCGCCCAGGGAATTGCGCATTCCCGGGCGCGGGGTGCGCTTCCAGCGGCTGTCGACGAAATAGGCGTTGCGGTGCTCATAGATGTTGACGATCGTGTAGGCCCGGAAGTCGACCGGATCGGGGCAGGCGGCCCAGCAGCCGTTGTATTCGTCGGGATAAAAAATCTGGACCGCCAGGGCTTCCCACCCTCCGGTCGAGCCGCCGTAAAGAAAGCGAGCCCAGCCTTCTCCCAGCCCGCGGTACTTCTTTTCCAGATAGGGGATAAGCTCGTAAGTGATGGCGTCGCCGTAAGGGCCGAGATTGGCTGAATTCACGGCGTAGGAATCGTCGTAATAGGGATTGGCATGCTGGATTTCCACCGCCAGGAACCGGGGGAAGTCCTTGGAGGTCCATTTCTGATAGAAGCGGTAGGCCTGCTCCTGGACGATCCGGTTGTAGCCGCGGATCCGAAAACGCTCGCTGTAGTCGGGCTCGAGGTCCGGGTCGGGCGGTGTTTCACGAAAACCGTCGAAGGTGTGGGGAAAATGGCCGTGGAAGACGGCCAGGGGGTAGCGGGCCTCGGGATGCTCTTCGAAACCCTCGGGCAAAAGCACGCAGGCGCCGAGGTGCATGGGCCGGCCCCAGAATTCGCTCAGAAGCGCGCTCTTGATCCTCTCGTGGCGGATGTATTTCGTGTCCAGGGGAGGAAGGATCGGCGGGATCTTTTCGTCCAGAACAATCGTCACCTCGCCCGTCTCGGAGGGATTGAGAGCGAGCCGGCGGGGCGTGCTGTAGAGATTTCCCGGCGCCCGGTTCCATTTCTGACCTTCGCCGCGGTCCATAGGGAGTTTCACCGTGTGCCCGTCCGCCCGACGGAAGGTTTCATAGCGATGGAGAAGAGCCTGAACTTGATAGTCCCCGGCCGGAAGGCTGTCGAGGCTCCTCAGGGGATAGCCGAAGGAGGCGCCGTCGAGGAAAACCGGCTCCTCCGGTTCGAGTCCTTCCACATCCGTGCCGAAAACGAGTTGCGTGGACGGCCCGTCTCCGATTTGGAACCGCGGTTCGCCGGATTCGTCGGTCGAAACGAGAAGCAGCATGCGCCCGTCGAGAGCATCCGGGCAGAGGGACCGGGGAAAGGATATCGCGAAGCGCAGGCCCGAGGCTTTTTTCCCGCAAGCGGATGTCGATGTGGTGATAAGGACAAAAACCGCCAGAGCGGCCGCGACGAAAAAAACCTGCCTGTTCTTTCTGAAGCGCATGGAAAACCTCCTTGAGCCCAAAGAATATACTCCTCTCCGTGAGATGTCCATCTTAAAAAACGAACCTGTCCGCCCGCCGCCGGTCTCGGAGGCGTATTGACAGCCCGGCGCCGCCGTCGTTACAGTAGCAAAAGATCGGCGAGGAGAGACACACGCTTCGCGCCGCGGAGCATCATGAGCATGAGGTGGTAAAAATGAAAAAATCCCTTTTCCTGGCCGTCCCGCTGCTCGCGTGGCTTGTCACGGGAACTCCGGCGGCGATCGAGGAGCCGCGAGTCGAACCCGACGGCGAAAGAGCCCTGGCGCACGTCCGGTTCCTGGCTTCGGAGGAGATGAAAGGCCGGAAATCCGGCACGCCGGAGTATGAACGGGCCGCCGCCTATGCGGCCGCCGGGATGAAGGAATGCGGACTCCAGCCCGGAGGAGAGAAGGGAACGTATTTCCAACAGGTCCCTTTCAAGAACTGGTCTCATTTCGAGCCGCCCGTCCGTCTCGAAATCGTCTCGCCTCGGCGTCGAAGCTACTTCCCCGGACGCGGTCGGGATTTTCAGCCCGTCCCCGGGACGGGATCGGGCGTCGTCCGGGCGCGCGCCGTGTTTGCCGGGTTCGGCGTTTCGGACGCGAAGGGAAGATGGGACGATTACGCGGGGCTCGAAGTCCGGGGGAGGATCGTCCTCTTTCTGGACGGCGCGCCGGAAGTCCTTGAGGAGCCGGTCCGCAAAGGCTGGACCCTTTTGAAGAAAGTGAAGCTCGCCGCGGAGAAGGGCGCCGCGGGGGCGATTGAACTCGGCGTCTTCGACCGGGAGAGGCCGGCCCGCGCCCTTCGTTCCTTTCTCCCGCCGTTGCCCGCGGGGGCCTGCCCGGAGGGATTCCTGGTTTTCCGGGCGGGAAGAAACTTCGCCGACGACCTTTTCGCCGTCGCCCGGAAAAGCTGGCGGGACGCCGTGAGCAAAACGTTGCGTCTCAAGCGACCGCATTCTTTCGGCCTTGACGGGGCCGAGGTTGAGATCGAAGTTCACCACGTCTCGGGCGAACGCACCGCTTCCAACGTCCTGGGCTTCATTCCCGGAACCGATCCCGAGCTGAAAAACGAAGTGATCATCGTCGGTGGCCACCTCGACTATCTCGGAGTCGGCGCGGACGGTTTCGTTTATCCCGGCGCCGACGACAACGCCTGCGCGGCCGCCGTGCTGCTCGAGACGGCCCGGGTGTTCGCCGCCGAGGGCTTCAGGCCGCGCCGGACCGTTCTCTTCGCCGCGTGGGCGGGAGAGGAGCTGGGGCTCGTCGGCTCGCGCCACTACGCCGAACACCCGCGTTTCCCCTTGGAGAATACGGCCGTTTACCTGAACATGGACATGGTGGGGGCAGGGGACGGGGACCTCTGCGTCGGCGGCCTGTGGGAGTACGGCCGGTTTTTCGACATCCTCAAGAGCGGACTGAGCGAAGACATCCGGGCCCGGCTTCGCTGCCGGAACGGCTACCGGGGTTCGGACCATTCCGCCTTCTGGAACAAGGGGGTCACGGCCTTCAGCCTTCGCACCGGCGGGATACGGACCGGCGGTTTGAACGACGAGCATCCCGAGTACCATCGTCCCGGCGATCGGCCGGAGCTTATCGAGCCGGAACGGCTGGAGCTCGCGGCGCGCTATCATCTTCAGACGATCAGGCACCTGGCGAATACGGAGGAAAACTTGAAGGACGAGGATTTCCGGACGGAGTTTCTTCACAAGGACGCCGCCGTCATCGATCTTCACTGCGACACCATCGGCCGCTTTCTCCGGGGCGAGGATCTGCGGCTGGATCTCGAGAGCGGACACATCGACATCCCCAAGCTGAAAAAAGGCGCCGTGGACCTGCAGGTGTTCGCCTGCTATCTGGGCGCCCCCTCGAGCGAGGAGGAAAGAGACCGCGATATCCGCGCCACCTTCCGCCAGATCGACGCCGTCCGGCGCCTGGCCGAGGAGAATCCCGACGATCTGGCCGTCGTTCGTTCGCTCGAAGACTTCCGGGCGCTGAGGGGCACAGGACGGGTCGGACTGCTCATCGGCATCGAAGGCGGCTATACGATCACCGACGACCTGAGTTTGCTTCGGGCCTACTACGATGCCGGCGTGCGGCTCATGACGCTGACGCACTGGACGCACACCGACTGGGCCGACGCCTCGGGCGATCTGCAGCCTGTGTTCAACGGCCTCACCGACTTCGGAAAAAAGTTGGTCGCGGAGATGAACCGCCTGGGGATGATCATCGACGTGTCCCACGCCTCGGACAAGACTTTTTGGGATGTCCTGGAGATCTCTTCCGCGCCCGTCGTGGCCTCCCACTCCTGCTGCCGGGCCCTGGCCGAACACCATCGCAACCTGACGGACGACATGCTCAAGGCCCTGGCCGGAAAAGGAGGGATGGTGGGCATCAACTATTCGGCCGGGTTTCTTGACGCCGGCCGCGACGCGAAACAGCAGGCTCTCCGGGTCGAGGTGGCGCGCCGCCACGGACTGTCCCAAGACATGGGGGAGTTTATGCGTTCCGACCCGGAGAAGAGGGAAGCGGCTTTCAGGGAATACCGCCGGCGCTGGGAGGAGATGCGCAAGACGCTGCCCCGCGTGGACGTCGGCACCCTGGTGGACCACATCGACCATGTCGTCCGGGTCACGGGCAACGCCAATCATGTCGGGCTGGGATCGGATTACGACGGCATCTCGGAAACGCCGGAAGGACTCGAGAACGCCGCCCGGCTTGAGAACATCACCCGGGAGCTCCGCGCCCGCGGATACGAGGAAACGGACATCCGCAAAATTCTGGGTGGGAATTTTCTGCGCGTCTGGAACGCCGTCCTTGCCGAGCGCGGGCGGGTGTCTCGGCCGTGAGGAAACAACGGAGACAATGAAAGCGCCGGCCGGACCGCGGCGTTATGGAATCGGGGAAGACGAACTGGCGCGTTACGTTTGCCTGAGGGCCCCGGGGATTCTTTTTTCCCCGGGCAAGCCCGAACGCGGGTTTTCGCCGGTCAGGAGGTTCAGGGTTTTCGGAAAAGGCTGACTTCGAATCCCTCCCGGGTGGGCGGATCGGTGAAATAGGGCATGAATTTGACCAGCTGATTCTGATAATAGAGATTTTGCTCGTTGGCCAACGCTTCGTTCTTGCTGTTCCAAAACGTGATCGTCAGCCCGTGGCCGGTCGGAGCATCCGTCAGGAGGAGAGCGCCCTGGAAGCCGGCCTGCGATTCGGCCGCCGGCAGCACGCTGTTTTCATAAAGGCTGATCGCTTCCTGGACTTTGTCCGTCTTGATGTGAATGTTCGTCACGCGCGCATACATGATTTTCCCCCTGTTCCGTGCATTGAACCCGATCATAATTTTAGCTCGTCGGATGATGTTTTGACAAGAGGCTGAGGAACCGGCGGGAGCAAGCCTCCGAGACGGGAGAGCCGGAACTCAGGCCGAAGAGAAGGCGTCAGGTTTGAAGCCGCGCCGTCCGGGACCATGGCCCAGGCCACGGAGAGAAAGCCCCGGCCCGGAACGCACACGACCAAAGCGGCCGGTGGCACGGCAACGAAAAGGGCGCGGATGGCGTTGATGAAAAAGCCGGGAGCGCCGAGGCCGAGTCCTTGGAGGGCCCGGCTGATGATCATGCTCGAGGACATGAGGAGCATCATCAGGCTGACCGGCATGCCCACCCGCAGGATCTCCCGGACCGGTGCGGATGAGAAACGGACGTTTCGGATCGTGACCCGGATCGACGACCTGGTCTTCAACAAATTGAAAAACTGCGCCGGCATTTGAAATCGGGCCCGAGGCGGCGTAAAATACAAAATCACCATGGGCGCCGCCGCGACCGAACGAACCGTCGGCGTATTCCGCTCTTTCTGGGAAGAGACGGGCGAGAATTTTCCGGACCTATCGTGTGCGCCTTCAACGGATTATTATTTCCGGTGTGAGCGCCGCCTGTTCCTTGACTGTTTTCCCGGTCTGTCCGGCCGGAAGCTGGTCAAGACCGACCTCTGGGACGAAGCCAAGAACACCCGCATCCTGGTTTGGGCCGCGCGGAAGGGGGCGCGTGTTTTCGGCCTGGACATTTCCTTGGCCACGATCCGGGAAGCCAGCGGATCGTTCGCCGGGTCGCAGGCAAGGCCGGGACTCATCGCTTCGGATTTGAGGGGCGCGGGTTTCATCGACAATGCCTTCGACTTTCTCTACAGCATGGGGACGATCGAGCATTTTCCGGAGTCCGGGCTGGCCGTCAGGGAGTGCTTCCGGATTCTCAAACCGGGTGGTCTGGCGGTCATCGGCGTGCCGAACAAATGCGATCCGTTCCTGCGGCCGCTCATGGTGACGGTGCTCAGCCGATTGGGGCTTTACGCCTACGGACGGGAGAAGTCGTTCACCGCAGCCGAATTGGAGCGGATGCTGCGGCATGCCGGTTTTCGGATCCTGAGCCGGACGGGAATTCTCTTCCTGCCCGGCTGGCTGCGGATGGCCGAGCTGTGGGTCCATGTCCGTCGGCCGGGGTGGAGCTTTCTCTTCGGTCCTCTCGTCGGCCTGTTCTCATTCCTCTATTTCAAATTTCCTTTTCTCCGGAAACACGGATATCTCGTCGCCTGCCTGGCGGAGAAACCGAAATAAAGACCCCCGAATTTCGTCCGGGATTCCTCCGGCCGGGAGGAGCTTCCCGGCACCCGCCCGAGGCGCCGACTTTCCGTCGGGGGGGGATGATCCGGAAAAGGATCAAAGCTCCTGCCGCTTGAAGATGAGACAGGAGACCAGGAGCGAAGCGGCGATGAGACCCAGGCTGACGGCCAGCGCAGGCCAATACGTTCCGCTCCGGCCGTCGATGAGGGGCGAGAGGTTTCCGATCGAATCCACGCCGGTCCCTTTGCCCAGTCTGGCGGCCCAGTCCGTGAGCTGGCGGGGCAGATAATCTCCGATTCGGGGAAAGGCGCCCAGGAGACTGAGGGTCAACCACAGCCCGAAGGACATTCCCCCGGCGAGAACCTGTGATTTGGTCATGGTGCTGCACAGCAGGGTCAGGGCCACATAGACGAGGAGAAAAATCAGGACGAGAACGTTGAGGCCCAGCCATCCGGCCGGATCCGGCGGTCCGAAAAGCAGCCAGGTGTAATAGAAGCCGGCCGCCCCGGCCAGGAGGAGACTGAGGGTGAACGTCAGGGCCAGGGAGGCGAACTTGCCCAGGACGAACGCCGAGCGCGGGAGGGGCTTGGACAGCATGAGCGCGGCCGTCCCCCGGTCCTTCTCCAGGGACATGGTCCCCATGGTCATGAACAGGGCCAGGAGCACCCCGAACTGGGTGATGTTTTTCAGGTATTGGTCCACCGCGTCCCCCGCCGTCGGGGGAGGGAGAAGCTTGATGATTTCCTCCCCCTGGGGCGCAGCCATCCGGATGATTTCCGGGGTGTAGCGGGCCAGAAGAGGGGACATCAGTCCGAAGAGAAGAAGCACGACGGCCACGATCAGCAACCGGTACGTGCGGCGCTGCTCGAGCCATTCTTTGCGGAAGGCCGATCCGAATCCCATTTCAGTCTCCGGCCCTCGATACGAGCTTGATGAAGACGTCTTCGAGCGTCGGCTTGACGGTCTCGAAACGGGTGAGGACAAGCCCCGCCTTTACGGCCGACGCCAGCAGCTCGCGTTTGGCGGCCGCCGGATCGTTGACCAGAACCCGGACGGTGCTCTTTTCCGGGAAGACCGTGGAATCCATCCACGGAACCCGGGCCAGGCTTTCCGTCCAGGAGCGGAAGGCGGCTTCCTGGTCGCTGTCGGCTTCGATGTCGAAGACCGGAGCGGCGTATGTCTCCAACAGAGCTTTCTTCGAGGCCTGGACGATCAGCCGGCCTCTGTCGATGATGCCCACCGTGTCGCAGATGCGCTCCACGTCGGCCAGGATATGAGTCGACATGAAAACCGTGCAGCGGCCCCGCAGGCCGTCGATGAGGTCGAGCAGCTCCTTGCGGCCGAAAGGGTCGAGGGAGCTGACCGGTTCGTCAAGGAGCAGGATGGCCGGCCGGTTAACCAAGGCCTGCGCGATCCCCAGACGCTGCTTCATCCCCCCGGAGAATCCTCCGATGCGCCTCCGGGAGGCTTCTTTGAGCCCGCAGAGGCCGAGAAGCTCCTCGGTGCTGCGGCGCCGCTCCGCGGCGTTCAGCCCGAAGGTTCGGGCCACATGGTCCAGCATCTCGGCGGCCGTCATCCAGGGGTAAAAGGCCGGCTCCTGGGGGAGATAGCCCAGGAGCCGGGCTGTCCGGCCGTTCCCCTTGCCGACCTCAATGCCGCTGAGCCAGGCCCGGCCGCCGTCCGCTCCGGCCAAGCCGGTCAGGATGCGGATGGCGGTCGTTTTCCCCGCACCGTTCGGTCCCAGAAAACCGAATAGCGATCCGGATTCGACGCTCAGGCTCAATCCGTTGAGGGCGGTCACGCGCCCGAAGCGTTTGCGCAGTCCCTCAACACGGACGGCGTCCATTTCACTCTTCCCGGCCGAAGAGAAGGTAGGCGATCGGGCCGAAGATGTTGATAAAAAAGATGACCAGGATCCAGACCCATTTCGGCCCGCGCGTCCTTTCCCGTTTGATCAGGTCGGCCAGGGCGAAGACCAGGAGCCCGACCTGGATGACGATGATGGGGAGGAGTAGGGAAATGAGC
Source organism: Candidatus Aminicenantota bacterium (assembly GCA_016933515.1). Taxonomy (GTDB): domain Bacteria; phylum Acidobacteriota; class Aminicenantia; order Aminicenantales; family JAFGAV01; genus JAFGAV01. The sequence goes on along the minus strand of JAFGAV010000069.1, from coordinate 4,901 downwards.
TTGGGTGAGATGTCCATGGCGGTATTATAGGCATGGGCGCCCGCCGTTTCAAAGTCCTAAAATTGACGGAAAACTTCGGATACGGAGGGAGGAGGATTGACTTGAGGCGTCGTTCCGGATGATCATGGAAGCCGAGGAGAGGTCATGTCGTTGACGAGAATGCTGCTTCCCGCTCTGGCCCTGCTGTTCGGTCCGGCTCGCGCCGGATGGGGGCAGACAGAGGCGTCCCAAGTGAACCGGTCGGATTTCGCCGCCGCCTACGTCCGCTTCGAAAGGACGCTGCTCAGCGTTCCTTTGAACGAAGCCGCAGTGGCGGGAGTGAACAGGGATTTCGACGCCCTGTCGCTTAAATTTCTCATGGGGCGTCACGGGGAGGCGGTGAAGCGCCTCCACGAGCTGACGATTTCGCTGGACCGCGCCCTGTCGTCCGATCCTCAAGCGGCTGCTGTCTCATCGCTCCGGGCGCGGCTCGAGCCGTCGGCCTTTCTTCTCGGAGGGAAAGATTCCGTCGAACTTCACCTCATGAAACTCTATGCCGTTCCGGAGCCGAAGGAGGAGGGATGGTTGACCGTCCGCCTTACCGGATCCTCTCCGGAAGACGTCCATTCGTTTCCCTTTCAGGTTGATTGGCAAGCCGTTTCGTACGGCAAGCTCGTCTATCCCGTTGATCACAAGGCCTGGCGTCTCCAACCCGGCCGCTATGAGGTGGCGCTCGTCACCGAACGGGGGAACGCCTTTCTCAGCTCGAGTTGGTCCGTCGTTTCTCGGCCGCCGGTCGACGTCCTCCGCGAGAACGCGCTTCGACTGGAGAGAATCCGGGTCGAGTCACCGGCTCTCGTTCAGGCCCTGGCCTCGACAGCGGCCAGAAACCGGCTGCTCGTCGAAACGGCCGTTTCGGAAAGCACGACGCGATGGACGCTCGACCTCGACCGTCTAAGACGGGAACTGAACTCGGAAATCCGCGAACTGGAACAGGGGCGGAATCCTTTTCGAGGAAGGAAAGGAGACACGTGGAGGGTGCTGAGACACGGGGGGGAGGAGATCCCCTTTCGCGTTTTTCTTTCCGAGAGCGCGGATTTGTCCCGGGTCCTGCCGCTGGTCGTGGCCTTTCACGGCGCCGGCGGGGACGAAAACATGTTCCTGGAGGGCTACGGCAGCGGAATTCTCAAAAGACTGGCCGACCAAAGGAAGTTTTTATTGGTCACGCCCCGGACGCCTCCTTTCATGGGCGCCAAAGGGGCCGGCCTTTTCGAAGCGCTGGTGGGCGTTCTCGGACGCGACTATCCGCTCGACACGCGCCGGATTTATGTTGTCGGGCATTCCCTCGGCGGGCTGGCGGTCAATGGTCTCCTGGCCCGGGATTCGGGAAAAATCGCGGCGGCCTGCTGTTTGTGCGGTTTTCAGGGATTCGGCCCCGAGGCGAAAAATCCGCCGCCCGTGCTGGTCGTGGCCGCCGAGCTCGACCCGATCGCTCCGCCGTCGCGTCTCGAGCCCGCCGCCCGCAGGGCAACGGAGGCCGGGCATTCCGTCGAATTCCGACTGGTCAAGGGATTCGGCCACACTCTGGCCGTCGGCCGGGTCATGGCCGACGTCCTCGACTGGCTGTTCCGGCGCTAGGCGCCGCCCCGGGCCGACCGAGACGCAGCGGAATCGGCCCCTGAAGGGTGCATTTGAGTTTCAGGCGGATTGAAAGTTCCCGGATTTAAAAGTAATATACCTGCTGAAAACCGGATCCCATGTTAGGACTGGGGAACACCCGACGTCTTGTGCATGTTTTGGCGCTTGCCGGCTTTTCCCTGTATGCGGCCTATCTCCTTCTGACCGTCGCCCAGGGCATCAATAAAAGATACCAGTGGGATTTCAAATCCCATTACTGTGCCGCCCAGGTCCATGAGTTGGGACTGAACTTCTATGATGAGCCCTACCTGCGCCATTACTGCAGTCCTGATGCCAGCCAGTATTACAGCTACACCCCGCTTTCAATCTGGTTTTTCCGGTTTTTCAGTCTTTTTCCCTTTTCGACGGCTTATAGCCTTTTTCTGGCCTTGAAAGCTTTGGCCCTGGCGGCGCTGTTCTTCATCTGGGTAAGGATATTTTTGAAAAAAGAGACCGACCCGGGATTTTTTGTGTTTTCGCTTTTGGCCTTCAACGGAGCCCTGTTCCTCGATCTGAGGGCGGGAAACGTCTCTCTCTTCGAACAATTGGGCTTGTGGATCGGATTTTTCTTTTTATTGAAAAAAAAGCCGGCGCTTTTCGGAGCGTGCGTCGTTCTCGCCGCCACCTTCAAAGTCGTTCCCCTGATCTTTCTGGCCCTGCTTCTGTTGACGAAAGAAAAGAAAAAAGCCCTCTATTTCGGCGGTTCCCTGCTGGCTTTCGCCGCGCTGCACGGACTGACGTTCGTCTTCAATCCGTTTTTGGGCAGGGAATTTTTCCGCGTATTTTTTTCGATGCTCCGGGAGAGGAGGGGAATCTCCAATCCCTCCGGTTTTCTCTGGCTTCAGGAAGTCGTCGGCAGCTCTTTCCATTCAGTTTTCGGAGGCGAAGCGCCCCGGGCGCTGATTTTTGGCCTCTGGGCGGCTCTTTCGGGGCTCATCGTTTTGTTGACCTGGAAAGCCCTGTCGAAGATCCGGAAAAACCCGGACGGAGATTCCGAAAAAACCGTGATCTTCCTCTTTTGTCTGGCCTACGCGCTCTTCATGCCCCGGTTCAAGGATTACTCCTACATCCTGCTCCTCGTTCCCTCTTACTTCGCCCTGAAAAGGTACGCCGCCGGCCTGGGGCGGGTTTTTCTTTTCGTCCTGGCCGGCCTGTCTGTCGCCGAGAATACGAGCCTCCCCGGTTTCGCGGTCATTTTCCGCCATTTTTGGAACTATTTCCCCCTTTTCACCGCCTCTGTGTTCTGGGCCCTCTTTCTGCGGCACGCTTTCCGTCCGCCGGACGCCCTGTCCCCATCTTCTCCCGCGACCTGAAGCCGGATAATCAAAGCCTTTTCACAACCGCGTGAATTCGGCGCAGCACGTCTTGATGATATCTTGTGAACGGAGCTCCGGGCGATCAAGGATGGTCATGCAGGGAATTGAAAAAAATGCGGCGACGCGTCGCCGCATCCAGAGCGGCCTCGTGCGGCCGCACTCCAATCCATGATAAGCGCGCTTTCTGATCGACATTCTTGCTTCTTTTTTTAAAAAAAAGAAACGCAGAGGGGTGAATGAATGTGCAGGGCCGAGGGGAGGGGGGAGGCGGCATGCGGGGTTCAGCAAGGAAGCGACGGATTTCGAAGGGTTTCCGGCATATTCTTGCCGGCCGGCTGAGCACAGCCCGCGTTAGCGGGCGAATCGCGAAGCCGACTGAGAAACCCGGAGCTTCCGCAGCGATTCGAACCCCGCCAGACGCCGAAACCCTCCCCTCGGCCGGTGTCGATCTTAATCACCCCTGCGTTGCTTTTCCCCGGCGACTCCTTTATCATTTCCGAAGAGAGAATAGACCATGACCCGATCCACGACCATCATTTGCGTTCGGCACAAGAATAAGGTGGCCATCGCCGGCGACGGACAGGTGACCGTCGGCCAGACCATCATCAAACACTCGGCCAACAAACTCCGCAGGCTCTACGAGGGCCGCGTGCTGGCCGGATTCGCCGGGGCGACCTCGGACGCCTTCGCCCTGTTTTCGCGGTTCGAGGCCAAGCTCGAGGAGCACCGCGGCAACCTCCCCCGCGCGGCCATCGAGCTGGCCAAGGAGTGGCGGCTCGACAAGGCGTTCCGCCGCCTGGAGGCCCTGCTCATCGTGGCCGACAAAGACCATTCCCTGCTCATTTCCGGCACGGGGGACGTCATCGAGCCTGACGACGGGCTGCTCGCCGTCGGCTCGGGAGGGCCTTTCGCCCTGGCCGCGGCCCGGGCGCTTGCGCGGCATACGGATTTTTCGGCGGCCGAAATCGCCAGGACGGCTTTGGGCATCAGCGCCGAAATCTGTGTTTACACCAACACTCAGGTCGTGTGCGAGGAGCTGTAAATGCCCATCATCCTGCCGCAATCGCTCGAGCAGACGGCCCGCCTGTCCCCGGATTCGGAGCTCACGCCCAAAGAGATTGTGGCCGAGCTCGACAAGTACATCATCGGTCAGAAAGCGGCCAAGAAAGCCGTTTCGATCGCCCTGCGCAACCGGTTCCGCCGGCGCAAGCTCCCTCCCGAACTGGCCGACGAAATCGCTCCCAAAAACATCCTGATGGTCGGTCCCACGGGCGTGGGAAAGACCGAAATCTCCCGCCGCCTGGCGAAGATGACCTGCTCGCCTTTTCTCAAGATTGAGGCCAGCAAGTTCACCGAGGTGGGCTATGTCGGGCGGGACGTGGAATCCATGATCCGGGACCTGGCCCGGATCTCGGTGGATATGGTGCGCTCGGAGAAAATGGCCGAAGTCGAGCAGAAGGCCCGCGTTCAGTCCGAGGAACGGCTGCTCGACCTTCTTCTTCCCTCTCTGCACCGCAAAAACGGAACGGCGGAGGAGGACGCCCAGCACTTCGCCGACACCCGCGAAAAGCTCCGCCGGCAGCTCCGGGAGGGACGGCTTGAGGAGCGGATGGTGGAGGTCGAAGTCAAGGAACGTCCCGCCTCCCCCCTGGAAATCTTCTCCAATGCCGGAATGGAGGAGATCGGCATTCACATTCAGGAAATCATCCCCGGCCTCATGGGCGGGAAATCCAAGCGCCGCCGGATGAAGGTCCAGGAGGCCCGGGATCACCTTCTGGACGAGGAGCAGCGGCGTCTGATCGACATGGAGCAGGTGACCCGGCTGGCCGTGGAGCGCGTCGAGCACTCGGGCATCATCTTTCTGGACGAGGTCGACAAAATCGCCGGCCGGGAATCGGGCCGGGGGCCCGAGGTCAGCCGCGAGGGCGT
>JAFGAV010000012.1 GCA_016933515.1 Candidatus Aminicenantota bacterium | reverse complement strand
TGACGACCGGTCGGTCTGCGGATACTGCAACGACTATACAGAAGGAAAACTGCAGGGGGAAAGCGATTTATTTGAGATCGCAAATTCCAGCAAAAATGACAGCCTCCCCTGGGATTGCCTCGTCCCCTTGAGCGGCGGGCGGGACTCGACTTACGCCCTGTACTACGCGGTCAAAGTCCTGAAGCGCAAAGTTCTGGCCGTGAGTTTCGACAATGAATTTCACACACCGACCGCCCGAAAAAACATGGAAACGGCCTGCCGCAGGCTGGGCGTCGAATTGAAACTCATCGGGTCAAAAAAGGGATATTTCAAGAAAATCGTCCGAGAAACCATCCGCTGTGCGCCCTCGCTGAAGCAGCTATCGGTTTGCCGGGCGTGTGATATAGGCATAAAAAGCGTCGTTTACCGGACTGCGCTCAAATACAGGATCCCTCTCATTATCTGGGGAGAATCACAATATGAAAGAACCATGGACATGACCCCCATGGCCCTGAACGCGCTCCAAGGCTTTAGGTCGCGCTACTGGAAGTTATTGAACCCCAGGTTCTATCTCGGCGAACTCTATATGCTGCTGTTCAAGAAAGAGCTCCGGGTTCCAGGAAACAGCATCTTCAGCAACCGCACTCCCAGCCTCCGCGACTCTTCGATCAAGCAAGTCCGGCTGTACGATTATATCCCCTGGGACCGAAACGAGATCAAAAAGGTCATCCAGAAGGAACTGGGCTGGGAAAAGCCCGAGGATTCCGTCACGACCTGGAAAATCGACTGCGCCCTCTATCCCCTGGTGAACTACGAGTTTTTCAAGCTGTTCGGATGCAGCAAGGACTGTTTCGGCTACAGCCGTATGATCAACAGCGGCCGGATGACGCGGGAGGAAGCACTCGCGCAGGAAGAGAATCTGGCTGAACGCTACCAGGATTCAATTCCCGACTTGCTGAGGAAAACAATCGGTCTTTCAGAGCGCGAAACAAAGCGCATCCTTTCCCTCTGACCGAAAGAAAAATAGCGCCTCCTATTTATAGAAAAAACGGCATTCCTTGACATCCTGCGCGGCGGGCGACTATATTGAAACCTAACGCCATGACGCACTTAAAAAAGGCCCGAGCGGGAACGGTCACTCCCCTTCTGCGCAAAATCGCCAAGGAAGAACGCATCCCGCCTGAAAAGCTGCTCGAGCTCATGGCCTCGGGCCGGGTCATCATCCCCAGCAACCCGCGCCATAAGAAAACCCGCCCGACCGGCATCGGGCAGCGCCTGAGGACCAAGGTCAACGTCAATTTGGGCACGTCGGCCGATTTCCCCCACCTGGAAGCTGAGCTCGAAAAGCTCGCCGTCGCACAAGAATACGGCACGGACACGGTCATGGACCTGAGCACCGGAGGGAAGATCGCCAAGATCCGAAAGAGCATCCTTGAGAAATCCGACGTCCCCGTGGGCACGGTGCCGGTCTACCAGGCCGCTCTCACAGCCATCCAGAGACGCGGCTCGATCGTCGACATGACCGAGGACGACCTCTTCGAGACAATCGAGGCCCAGGCCCAGGAAGGCGTGGATTTCATGACCGTCCATTGCGGCCTGACCGAGAAGGCGCTCGGCAGGCTCAAAACCCAGGGCCGGGTGGCGGACGTCGTCTCGCGGGGAGGCGCTTTTCACCTGGCCTGGATCCTCCACAACGGGAAGGAAAACCCTCTCTACAGCAACTACGACCGCCTGCTCGACCTGGCGGCTAAATACGACTTCACCCTGAGCCTGGGCGACGGGCTGCGGCCGGGCGCGATCGCCGACGCCACGGACCGGCCCCAGATCGAGGAGCTCCTCACGCTGGGCGAGCTCGTGAAGCGCGCCTGGGAGAGGGACGTGCAGGTCATGGTCGAGGGGCCGGGCCACATCCCGCTCGACCAGATCGAGATGAATATCCGCCTCCAGAAGCGCGTCTGTCATGAGGCGCCTTTTTACGTTCTCGGCCCCTTGGTGACGGACATCGCCGCCGGCTACGACCACATCGTCTCGGCCGTGGGCGGGGCGATCGCCGCGGCCGCCGGGGCGGACTTCCTGTGCTACGTCACGCCCGCCGAGCACCTGGGGTTGCCCTCGGTCGAGGACGTCCGCGAGGGGCTCATGGCCTCCCGGATCGCGGCCCACGCCGCGGACATCGTCAAGGGCGTCCCCGGCGCGATCGAGCGGGACCTCGAGCTCTCTCGGGCCCGGAAGAATCTTGACTGGGACGCGCAGAAAAAACTCGCCCTCGACCCTGTCAAGTTCGAGGCGATCCGTAAAAAGAGAAAGACCAAGACCGAGGCCTGTTCCATGTGCGGCGATTTCTGCGCCATGCGCATCGTCAGCGAATTTCTCGACCCGGATGGAAAGGCCCGTGACTACCACTGGTAAACGTCTGCTCTTCGGCACGGCCGGAGTGCCTCATTCCTCCGCCGGGGACTCGACGCTCAAGGGCATCGAGCGCGTGGCCGCCCTGGGCCTCGACGGCATGGAGATCGAGGCCGTGCGGGGAGTCAAAATGGGCGAGGACACGGCGCGGGCCGTGAGGGACAAGGCCGAGAGCCTGGGCGTGGCGCTGAGCCTTCACGCGCCCTACTACATCAACCTGCTCTCGGCGGACAAGGGAAAGCGGCTGGCGAGCGAAAAGTACATTCTGACCGCGGTGCGGACCGCGCGCCTCTGCGGCGCGCATTCTGTCGTCTTCCACGCCGCCTATTACGGCTCCTATCCGCCCCAGGCCGCCTTCGAGGAAATCAAGAAACCGCTCCAGAACATCCTCTCCGTGCTGAAGTCCGAGGGGAACCCCGTCGCCCTGAGGATCGAGACCATGGGCAAGCGCAGCCAGTTCGGCACGCTCGAGGAGGTGCTCTTCCTCTGCCGGGAGCTCGAGGGCCTCAAGCCCTGCATCGACTTCTGCCACATCCACGCCCGCGAGGGCCGGGTCAATTCCTTCAGGGAATTCGACCGGGTGCTGAGGAAGCTCGGCCGCAAGCTCGGGCCGCGTGCGCTGAAGGACGTCCATTTCCATGTCTCCGGCGTTTTGTACGGGAACAAGGGGGAGATCAAGCACCTCGACCTCAGGGAGAGCAATTTCCGCTACGACGAGTGGGTCGAGGCGCTTAAGCAAGCGGGTGTCGCGGGAACGGTCATCTGCGAGAGCCCGAACCTCGAGGCCGACGCCCTGATGCTGAAGTCGCTCTATTATTCCAAGCGTTGACAAAGGGCGGACATGTCCTGTGCGAGAAAGGGTGGCAGCGAGCCGCGGCCTTGCTGCATCGCGTGGCGGAAGGGGGAAACGCGAAGCGGATTCCCCCTCCGGGTTGAGATGCCCCTTCGCCGGTGGGTGTGGAGGAGACAAGGAGTCTGAAATGGGGATTTACAAGCTGCTCATTAACGGCAAAGGGGTGGAGTCCGGGAACGTCCGGACGATCCGATCCCCTTACGACGGAAGCGCGGCGGGCGACGTGTGCTTCGCCGCAAGGAGCCAAGTCGAGGAAGCCGTCGCCGCGGCCGATGAGGCCTTCGCTTCGACCAGGGCTTTGTCGAGCCACGAAAGAAGCCTGGCCCTGGAGAAGGTCTCGGCCGGAATCGCAGTTCGCCGCGAGGAGCTGGCGCGCTCCATCGCCCTCCAGGCCGGAAAGCCCATCCGCGACGCCCGGACCGAGGTGGACCGGGCCGTGGGGACGTTCAAGACCGCGGCCGAGGAGGCCAAGCGGCTGAACGGAGAGCTCATTCCGCTCGACTGGATCCCGGCGGCCAAGGGCCGTTGGGGCATCGTCCGTAGGTTTCCGATAGGGACGGTGGCGGCCATTCCGCCTTTTAATTTCCCGCTCAACCTCGTGGCCCACAAGGTCGCCCCGGCCATGGCCGCGGGAAACGCGGTCGTTCTCAAGCCGTCCTCGCAGGTTCCCATTACGTCCCTCATGTTGGGCAAAATCATTGAAGAAAGCGGGTATCCTGAGGGCGGAGTGAATGTCGTTCCGGCGGGATACAAGGACGCCGAGCCGCTGCTCCTCGACGAGCGCGTCAAAATGCTGACCTTCACCGGCAGCCCGGCCGTCGGCTGGGAATTGAAGAAGCTGGCCAACCGGAAGAAAGTCACCTTGGAGCTCGGAGGGAACGCGGCTGTTGTCGTCGAGCCGGATGCGGATCTTGAGTATGCCGTGCCCCGGATCGTGACCGGCGCTTTTTCTTTCGCCGGGCAGATCTGCATATCGATTCAGAGAATCTTTCTGCATGAGAAGGTTTACGAGAAATTTATGGCAGATTTTCTCGAAAGGACGAAGAAACTGAAGCTGGGGGATCCGCTGGAGGAAACGACGGACATCGGGCCGATGATCGACGAAGCGGCGGCCAGGCAGACCGAGGAATGGATTGACGAGGCCGTGAAGCAGGGGGCAAAGATTCTCTGCGGCGGGAAAAGAAAAGGCACGATGTTCGAGCCGACCGTTTTGGAAAACGTCAAGCCCGACCTGCGGATTTCCCGGCTC
>JAFGAV010000068.1 GCA_016933515.1 Candidatus Aminicenantota bacterium | reverse complement strand
TGTTTTTTGTGGAGAACGCGGAAAAAGAGCGAAGCCGGTTCGTGGAGCAACTGCTCTGGGAGCGCCAGAAGCGGGATGGGCGGTCCGGGTCGGATTCCTTGCTGCGGACCGTCCAGTACAGGGTGGCTCTCAAGCCCGACAAACCGGCCCCGGTGGGCAAAACGGACGAGATGGCCGGACGGCTTCGGGAATTCCGGTTTTCCGCCACCTCCTTGGACCTGTATCTTCGTTGCCCCGTCCGGTTCTATTTTCGCTACGTCCTGAACATCCGGGAGGCCGAGGAGGTGACCCCCCGGCTGGAGAGAATGGACATCGGCACCTTCGTCCACGTCGTCCTGGAGGATTTTTTCCGGCCCTGCCTGGGGCGGCCGCTCCGTCCCCGCGACCTTGACCCCGGCCGTCTCCGTGAGGTCATCGACCGCAATTACGCGGCCTTGTACGGCGGCGACGAGGCGGGGAGCGCATTCCTCCTGAAGCGGCAGGTCGAACGTCATCTCGGAGATTTTCTCGACCGCTATCAGCTCCCCCTGATCAGGGAGCTTGACGGCGGGAAGAAGCCGTTGATCATCGATTCCTTGGAGTCCGACTGGAAGACGGACTTGGCTTTCGGATCGGACGTCTTTCTCCTCGCCGCGCGGACGGACCGCATCGAACGACGGGGCGAGGACACCCATATCCTGGATTACAAAACCGGCTCCAAAGAGAAATATCTGAGAGTTTCCTTCGAGAAGCTCGATCCCGATGACTCGAAAACGTGGAGGACGGCGGTCAAAAGCCTCCAGCTGCCCTTTTACGGGCTTGTCCTATCCCGCGTTCTGGGCCTGCCCGCGGAGAGCCTGCGCGGCGGTGTTTTGATGCTGGGCAAGAACGTCCTGGGCAGGCACATCGAGGTCGAGGCCTTCAACCGGGAGGACGAGACCGTCAGGAGAGAGGAGGCCGCCAAGTTCGAGAGAATGACCGGGCTTCTCCTCGAGGAGATCTGCGACCCCCGCCGGACTTTCGAACCGCTTGGGCACAGGGAGGATTTGTGTCCGGAATGCCCCTACCGGACGCTTTGCCGTTGATCGGGCCCGGGGCGCGCCTCAGCGGAAGGAGGGGATCGGCGGCATCAGGCTCAGGACCCGGTCGCCGGGAAGGAGCGCTTCGAGCTCCGAAAGGGCTTTGAAGAACCGCGGCCCCGGGGCCGTTTTCATGACGGCTTCCCTCCGGCCGAAGAGCGATCCCCAGACCGAAGTTTTTCTCGGCCAGACATCCAGGCGGACATCCTGATAAGCGGAGATCCCGGCCAGCTCTTTGGCCAGTTCTATGGCCCTGGAGAGTCCCCCCATCTCGTCCACCAGGCCGAGGCCATGGGCCTGACGTCCCGTCCAGACGCGCCCCCGTCCGATTCTGTCCACGTCCTCCTTGGTGGTGTCGCGTCCTTCGGCCGCTTTGGTCAGGAACCGGTCGTAGATCCAGAGAATCTGTTTTTTCACCGCCGCGCGCTCCTCGAGGGTGAAGGAGCGGAATGAGGAAAAGAGATCGGCATGCTTGCCGAACACGATTCTCTCCGATCTGACGCCCAGGGTTTCATAAAGGCCCTTCAGGTTGAACTTGCCGAAAAGGACGCCGATCGAACCGGTCAGGGTCTGTGGCTGGGCGACGATCCTGTGGGCGCCCATGGAGATCCAGTAGCCGCCCGAGCCGGCCACGTCGGACATGGAAACGACGACGGGTTTGACCTTTTTGGTCAGGGCGACTTCCCGCCAGATCGAATCCGAGGCTACGGCCGAGCCGCCCGGGCTGTCCACCCGGAGGATGACGGCTGCCGTGTTTTGATCTTCCCGCGCCCGGCGGAGCCGTCGGCCCAGGGTCCGGCTGCCGATCATCCCGTCGTTCAAGCTCTCGCCGCCGAGGATCGTTCCCATGGCGTAAATCAGGGCGACCTTCCGGCCGCGGTTGAGGCCGAGCGACTCGGGTTTGATTCTGGCGTAATCCTCGTGACGGATGCGGCGGTCCGCGCCGGAAGCCTCGGCCACGAGCCGCAGAGCCTCGTCCTCGAACATCAGATCGTCCACCAGGCCCGCCCGGAGCGCCTCGTCGGCGTGAAAGAATCCTTTGTCGATCCAGGCCCGCACTTCTTCCTCGCTTTTTTCCCGCGCTTCGGCGACCGTCCCGACGTACGTCTCGAACAGATCGCCGAGGATCGACTCCATCATCAGGCGGTGACTCGGCGTGTAGCCCTTCTCGGTGAACATGTTGTAGGCCGTTTTGAACTCCTCGACGTGCTCGACCTCGGCCTGGATGCCCAGTTTGTCCAGTGTCCCCTTGAGGAACGGCGCGGAGCCGCCCAATCCGTTGACGCCCAGCCAGCCCAGGGGATGAAGGATGATGCGGTCGCAGGCCGTGGCCAGGAAATATTCCTTGTCGAAGTCCGGCGCTTCCTCGATGTAGGCGTAAACCTGTTTGCCCGAGCGGCGGAAATCGATGACCGCCTCCCGGATCTCGTTGACTTTGGCCCAGTCGCAGAGAAGGAGGTTCAGGCGCAGCAGCACCGACCGGACGCGGCGGTCTCCGCGCGCCTTCCTGAGGTTCCACCAGATGTCGTGGACCGAGAGCGGCGTCCGGCCGAGGATCAGGGCGTCGATCCACGTGGGCGAGGCCCATTCCACGATTTCCCCGGCCAGGGGGATGTCGAGGTAAGCGCGGGCCGGAACGGAGGGGGACCGGCTCAAGGAGCTGAGGAGAAAACTGGCCACGGTGACGACACCGAGGACGAGGAAAACGAGAACGATGATAAGGACATAACGACTGCGTTTCATGGGCGCCTCCCGATCGACGCTTTGAACTATAGCAAAAAAGCGGCGCCGATGATACGCCACCCGCGCATGGCGCCTCAACCCTCCCCCCTGGTCTCTGCTCTCTTATCGGATGCCGGAGCGAGTCGTTTGGATTCTGGACATAAGATGGGGATGCCCGTCTCTCGGCGGCCGGGGAAGGATCCCGGAACGCTTGATTTTGCCTGTGCCTTGTGGAAAAATACCCTCGCTCTTTTTGAGGCCCGTTTCCATTCCGGACTCGAGGCCGACGGAAGGAGTGAGGAGGTCTTTTTTATGGAGTCTTCGAGAAAACTGTACGTGGGCAACCTGAACTACAAAACCGAGGAGGACCAGCTGAAGGAACTCTTCGCCCAGTACGGCGAAGTCACGTCCGTCAACATCCTCAAGGGCCGCGGTTTCGGCTTCGTGGAGATGGCCGCGCCCGAAAACGCCGCCGAGGCCAAGAACAAGCTCAACGGCACGGAATTTGACGGACGCCGGTTGATCGTCAACGAAGCGAAGCCCCGGGCCGACAAGCCCCAGGGGGACAGGAAGCCTTTTTCCCACTATTGATATCCCGCTCACCCTTTCCGTCTTGAGACGCCTCCGCCCTTCCCGCTGAGAAGGGTTTTTGCGAATCAAGCGCGGTTCCCCCCGCGGGGGACAGGAGGGCGAAGTCCGTCCGTTCAATCCGGGTGAACCCGGAAGGGGGTTTCTCCGTAGAGTCTTTTGAACCCGGATATCGAGGTTACAATGAGCGATTCCCGATCTCTTGTTCAGGCGGCGGGGCTGGTGCTTCTGGCCCTCGCGGCCACAGCGTGTTTCCGAGTCCATGTCATCGAGGATTGCCGCGACGGCGAAGCCCGTTTTCTCCGCGCTTCCCGGGAGATCGAACGGCTCCAGGAGACGAATCCCGAGCGCCGCGGCCGCGTCCGGGAGATCTGCGTTTTCGTCCACGATCAAAACGAGGGAGATTTGATCCAGGTCCGGACATCCGTGGCCCTGTTCAAAGCGGCTCTGTCCCTGGCCGCGGACATCGCCGAGGACAAAGACGATTTCGATTTTGAGAGGAAATACGGTCTCGCTTGGCGAGCGGTCCGCGACCTGAAGCGGTTCGGCCCGGGACTGCTCATCGCCGTGGAAGATGAGGACAGCCGGGTCCTGGTCTGGATGAGGTGATGGAAGAACGGGAACCGGCCCGGGACGCCGACGAGGCGGGCTTGCTCGTCCGGCGCATCCGGGCCGGCGACCGGGACGCGTTTAAAGAGCT
>JAFGAV010000001.1 GCA_016933515.1 Candidatus Aminicenantota bacterium | reverse complement strand
TGCTCCCTTTCGTGCTTCTGGCCGCGCTTTTCACAATAGGCCGGGGGCCGGGGATGCGTCTTTTGGCCGTCTATCCCCTGTTGTTTGTTTTGCTGTGGAACCTGTCCGATCTGCATATCGAAACGCGGGACGCCGAAAACGACGTCCTGATCAGTTTTGTGTAAACATAAATGAGGAGTTCATCATGAACGAGGAACATCGAAAAATCCTTGAAATGCTCAAGGACGGGAAAATCTCCGTGGACGACGCCGAGCGGCTGATGGCCGCCGTCGGCGAGCCCGAAGCCGAGGCGTCTTCCTCGCCGGCCGGAAAGTCGGCTTGGAAATACCTCCGTGTCCAGGTCGAGCCGGGGCCCGGCAGCGAGTCCCAGGACAAGGTCAACATCCGGGTTCCGTTCAAGCTCATCCGGGCCGGCCTGAAATTCGCGGCCCTCATCCCCAAGGCGTCCCAGGGCAAGGTCAACGAAGCCCTCAAGGAGAAGGGGATCGACATCGACCTGTCCAAGATCACCGCCGAGGACCTGCAGGACATCCTCGCCAACCTGGACGACATGACCGTAGAGGTCGACGGCCAGGACAAGGTCCGCATCTTCTGCGAGTAGCCGCCATGCCGGCCCCTGCGATCTTTTCCGTTTTCCCGGGGGGCGTCCGGACGCCCCCCGTTCGCCCATAGATCCCGCCAAGATGACGGGCGGCGCGACGAATGCGCCGCCCATTTTTTTTGCGCTGCGACGCGCCGCGGCGATCCAAAGCGGCGTCATGCCGCCGCAAATAAAAGCGGCCTCATGCGGCCGCATTCCAGAGCAGCGTCGAGCGGTCGAAACGGAAAGAGATCAGAACATATAGGCGAGCTTCAGGAACAGAACATCGGCCCGCTCGCCCCCGACGCCGAAGACCGTCGACCCGCGCTGGTAAGCGATCTGCACGAGTCCGAAGGGCGGAAGGAAGCGATAGACGAAAAGCAGCTGGACGCTCGTCTTGTCGATCGAAGTGTTGATCTGGCCGTAGAGTTTCAGGAACAGATCCTTGGTGAAATAATGCGTGGCCCGCAGGGAATGGATCCATGTGTTTTCGCCTTTCGGATCGGGACGGAAGACGAGCCGCGACAAACCGTACTCCAGCGAAAGATCGCGGGTCAGCTTGGTGTTCAACGATCCCTCGATCAGATCGAAGTCGAGGTCGAAGTTGCGTCCGAACTCGTAGGAGATTCTGGCCGATTGCCACTCCCGGGTGTTGTAGCCGAGCGTGAATTCCGAACGGCGGTTGCGAAAGTCCTTCTCGAAGAGTTTGTACTCTTCGGTGTGTTCGACCTCCAAGGAAAGCTTATTCCGGAAATCGAACGCCAGCCCCTCATCAATCTGCCAGGAGCGGAGCGCGCCGCCGATTCCCCAGTAGATGTTGTAGTTCGAATCGTAGCGGATTCTTTCCAGGATGCCTCTCCGGATCCAAAACGTTTTATCCAGGGCCGAGTCGAGTTCGCGACGGTTGTCGTCGCGGACGAATCCGACGGCGTTGACGTTGTCGCCGAAGAACTCGCCGAGATGCGTGTAGCGGACGTGGAAGTGAAAGGTCGCCGTGTCGATCGTCGGTCGGAGGAAAAAGGCGATTTCGCTCTTCTCGGACTCGCCGTAGCTCACGGCCATCTGCCCGGTGAAACGAAACGTGTCGGTGAAATTGAGGGCGGCGTCGATTCCGACGGTGCCCGCCTTCCGGCCGTCAGAGGATTTGTTGGCCGCCAGGAGGCCGAGGGACGAGTCCTTGAAGACGTCCGTCTTCAGCCGGAGGACGGTGAAGTTGGCCGAGACGGCGCCCGTCGCTTCGTCCGGCTTGGTTTGGGCGGTCAGGCCGGAGAACTCGAGCCCTCCTGTTTTTCCGTAGATCTTGGCGCCTCCGTAGATGTCGCCGATGCGCCGGGAATAAAAGAGCTGGATCCGCTGCCGGTAGATCTCCGATCCCTCGAGGAAGAAATTCCTTTTTTCGGGCAGGCTAAGGGCGAAACGGGTCAGGTTGATCTGCTCCTGGTCGGCCTCGACCGTGGCGAAGTCGGGGTTGACGGTCAGGTCGCCCGAAACGGTCTGGGAAAATGCGTAGCGCACGTCGAGTCCGGCCTCGGCCCCGGCTTCGCCTCGGCCTTCGAGCCTTCCGATGACGTGGGGAACGGCCTGGAGGGATTTGGCGGCCTTCTCCAGATCGAGGCCGGCGAGGGAGCCGAATTGGGAGACCCTGTAGGGCGAATCCACGACGCCCTGCCAGAAGCTCGATTCGAGCCGCCGCGGCAGGAACCGGGCCAGGCCGAGGCCCCAGACGCGGTTCCGGCCCGGCTTGAACTTGAGGCCGGAGAGTTCTATGGAAAGCTCGGCCGTCCACCCCGATTCCGTCCTGCGGGCCGCCGACCGCCAAATGCCGTCCCACGTCGTGTCGATGGTCAGGCCGTTGTCCGTGATGCGGCCGTCGTATTGGGCTCCCAGGAGATTGGTGGCGAGGAAATAACAGGAGCGGCGGTCGGCATGGGTGTCGAGATAGACGGCGACCGCGTCGTCCTCAGTGAGGTCGGCATCCCGTTTCGAGATTCGGGCCGCGATCTTGTCCGGGTCGGGATCGAAGTTCTCAAAACCGATGATGAGGGCCCGGTCGTCATAAAGGATGCGGACCACGGTGCGGACCAAGGGCGGAGCTCCCCGTTCGGGCTGGAACTGGGCGAAATCGGAGAGCGCGGGGGCCCGGCCCCAGGCGGGTTCGTCGAGGATGCCGTCGACTTGGATGGGCTCGTCGATTTTGAGGGCCGTCGCCTGGCGGTCGGACTGGCCGGCAGCGAAAACCGCAAGGAGCAGGGGAAGAAGAACGAGTGCGCCGACGGCCCGGAGGGAGTCCATGAACTCGAATTGTAATAAGAAGACGGGGTTGCGTCTACACTTTCGGAAAAGTCATCCTCTATCTCTCGAATCTCATCGCCATTCGGCCGCTAAGATCGGCTCAGCTTGGCGCTCACCAGGCGGTTGAGGCTGACGCCTTCCTCGGCGGCCTTGAGGGCC
>JAFGAV010000067.1 GCA_016933515.1 Candidatus Aminicenantota bacterium | reverse complement strand
CTACTTTCTCGTCGAGTCGCTCTTCCTCTCGCCGCAAATCCAAGTGCGGACTCTCGTCCAATCCCTCATCCTTCTCGGCCTGGGCGGAGGCGGATTGGCCATCAGCCGAAGCGGGAAGCCGGCCGAAAACGCTCCCGGGAGATGATCCTTTTCTTCAAAATCGAACAGCCCGCCGCTTCCCCCGCAAAAAGAATGTCGGGCAGGCCGGGCGGCCGCAATCTTCTTTGAGGCGGGTATTGACGATGAAGGGCAATGACGACATAATCCTCTCCGGCCAAAAATCCGTTTCTCAAGCCCTTCTCAAGGGAAATCAAGCCGGAGGGGAGGCGTCGATGAGTCTTCACCGGAACGCCCGACGCGCAGCGCTATTCGTCCTCGCCCTTTCGATCTTGGCCGCCCGAGTCCCGCTCCGCTCCCAAGAAGACGCTCGGGACATCGTCAAAAAAATCGACGCCCTCTATCGGGCCGAAACGAGCCGGGCCCTGGTGGAGATGGCCATCGTCACTCCGCATTGGGAGCGGACGCTCAAGATGCGGGTGTGGAGCATGGGGATGGACAAGACGTTCATCCGCATCCTCGAGCCCAAGAAGGAAAGCGGCATGGCCACCCTTCGGGTGGGAAACGAGATGTGGAATTATCTGCCCCGTTCGAACCGGGTGATGCGCGTTCCGCCCTCGATGATGATGGGTTCCTGGATGGGCTCGGATTTCACCAACGACGACCTGGTCAAGGAATATACCTTTTTCGACTCCTACACCTTCGAGATGGCGCGATCCGAGGATGAGGCCCCGGAGGAGCTCACCATCTCCTGCGTCCCGCGGGAAGGCCTGCCCATCGTCTGGGGACGGGTCGTCATCTCCGTCCGGGCTTCCGACCACATGCCCCTCAGGGAAAAAGCCTACGACGAGCGGGGGCGGCTGGCCCGGGAGATTCATTTCCGCGAGGTCAGAACCTTCGGCGGCCGCCGGATCCCCTCGGTCATGGAGCTCGCCCCCAAGACCAAGGAAGGACACAAAACCGTTCTCCGCTACCTTGAGGCGGAATTCAACATTCCTCTCGACAAATCCGTCTTCACCCTCCAGAACCTGCGCCGGAGGAGCCGGCCGTGATGGTCCTGAGGATGGCCTTCCGGAACGTCCTGCGCCAGAAGAGGCGGTCCGTGCTCACCGGCCTGACCATTTTCGGCGGGTTCACCCTGGCCGTGATCTTCATCGGCTGGGCGGACGGAAGCTACAACAACATCATCGACGAATTCACGCGCAACCGCCTGGGCCACATTCAGATCCAGGAAAAAACCTACTTCGACCGGCCCTCGCTCTACAAAACCGTGGACGATCCGAAAGCCGTGAGCGGCGTCCTGAAGGGGATCCCGGAAGTGGAGTCCTGGTCGCCACGTGTCGTCTCGGCGGCCCTGGCGGCATCGGGAGACAAGAGCGCCGGCATCCAGATCATCGGCCTTGACCCGGAGCGGGAGGCGGAAACCACGCGTTTCGACAGAAAAATCGTCCGCGGGCGGCTGATGGCCGGGCCGGGCTCCAAGGAGGCCGTCATCGGCCGGGGGTTGGCCGATATCCTCAAGGCCGGGCCGGGCGACGATCTTGCCCTGCTCACCCAGGCGGCGGACGGCTCGATCGCCGAAGACCTTTTTCGGATAACGGGCGTCCTTTCCACGGGCGACGACATGAGCGACCGGACTTCGGTCCACCTCAATCTGAAGGACGCCCAGAACCTTCTCGTTCTGGGCGACCGCGTCCACCAGATCGTGGTGACGGTCCCGGCCCTCGGCCGGGTTCCGGCCGTCGCCCGGGCGATCGACCGCGATCTCCCTGACCCGTCGCTGCGGGCCGTGCCTTGGCAGGATTTCGCCCGATCGTTCTATGAAGCCATGCAGGCGGACAAAGCCGGCCTGTGGGTCATGCTGGTCGTCATCGTCGTCATCGTCGGGGTCGGCGTTCTGAACACTGTCCTCATGTCCGTCCTGGAGAGGCGCCGGGAATACGGCCTTCTCAAGGCCGTGGGCACCAAACCGCGCCACGTCGTTCGGCTCGTCCTGCTCGAGGTCCTTATCCTCAGCCTGACGGCGGTCTTCGTCGGCTCCCTGGTCGGACTGGGGGTCAACGCGTTCCTAGCCGAGCACGGCATCAAGTTCGCCGAAGGTTTGACTTACGGGGGAATGGAATTCGGCACGATGCGCTCGGAGCTCAACGCCCGCAGCTTCGCCATTCCCCTGGTTACGGTCCTGGCCTCGGCCCTCCTCGTCAGCCTCGTTCCCGCCCTCCGGGCCGGGAAAACCGATCCGGCCCGGACGATGCGTCTTCATTGAGGAACGCCATGGGTTTTTTTATCAAGCTCGCCTGGCGCAACATTTTCCGCAACAAAAGGCGAACGTTCATCGCCGGGATCGCCATCGCCGTCGGGCTGGCCTCGCTCATCTTCTGCGACGCCTTGATCAGGGGGATGAAGGACAATCTGATCAAATCGGCTACGGCTTCCTTTCTGGGCGAGGGTCAAATTCACGCCCGAAGATTTTGGGAGACCCAGGATGCGGAGAAAACGGTCAACAACCTCCCAACTGTTCTGGACGGCCTGAGATCCGAAAAGGACGTCGAGCTCTTCACCCTCCGGACGATGAGCCTGGGCACGATCTCCTCGCCGGCCAACGTCTCGTCCGTCCTGTTCGTCGGGGTGAATCCCGAGACCGAGCAGCGCCTGTCCCGCGTGGACGACGTCCTGGAGGAAGGTTCCTACTTCCGGGACGGCGGCAAAAGGGATATGGTGCTCGGCGGCGACTTGGCCGAGCTTCTCGAGGTCGAGCTGGGGGACCGGGTGGTCGTCACCGTTTCCCGGGCCGGAAGCGGCGATCTCGCCCAGGAGATGTTCCGCGTGTCGGGCATTTTCCGTTTTCACATCAAGGAAATGGACGGTTCTTTCGCCTTCGCCCGGATTGACAAGGCCCGGGAGATGCTCGGCCTGGACGGAGGCGCGCACGAGATCGCGCTGAAGTTCAGGGACAACCGCTTCGCCCTGGATCCCGGAAATCCTTTCTGGGACACATATTCCCGGGAAGGCAACGAAGCCGTGAGTTGGACGGCCCTTCTCCCCGAATTGACCCGGGTCATGGACATGGTCTGGGTCGCCCTGGGATTCCTGGCCGTGATCCTCTTCGGCATCGTGGTCTTCGGCATCATCAACACCCTGTTCATGTCGCTCTACGAGCGGATGTTCGAGTTCGGCGTCCTCCGGGCGGTGGGAACGCGTCCCTCCGACGTCCGCAAGCTCATCGTCTGCGAGGCCGGGGCGCTGGCCGTATTAAGCATCGTCATGGGCTCGATCCTGGGCTTCGTCCTGACGTTCGTCCTGGCCCAGACGGGCATCGATTATCGGGGCATCGAGTTCGCCGGCACGGGCTTCAGCGAACTCCTCTATCCCGTCCTCCATTTCAGCCAGTTCATCATCTATCCGGCGGCGGTCTTTGTGTTCACCATTCTCGTCGGGCTCTATCCGGCCCGGGCGGCCGGGCGCCTGACCGTAGCCGACGCCCTCCGGAAGAGCCTGTGAGGAGAGAGCCGATGACCAATCATGCCTCCGACCTGATCGTCACCGAAAACCTGAGAAAGGATTACCGAGAGGACGACATCGTCGTCCCGGCCGTGCGCGGCGTCGACCTCGTCATCAAGGAAAGGGAGTTCACCGCCCTGGTCGGCCCCTCGGGTTCGGGCAAAACCACGCTCCTCAACATCATCTCCGGACTGGACAGCCCGACGGAAGGCCGCGTCTGGCTCAAGGGCAAGCCGATCTCGGAAATGAAAGGCGCGGAGCTCTCGGACTTCCGCCGAGACCATATCGGATTCGTCTTTCAGGCCTACAACCTCATTCCCGTTTTGAGCGCCGAAGAGAACATCGAGTACATCATGATGCTCCAGGGAGTGCCCAAGAACGAGCGCCGGGAGCGGGTGCGCAAGATCCTCGGCGACGTGGGGCTGCAGGGAATGGGGCGAAGGATGCCGCCCAAGCTTTCCGGAGGACAACAGCAGCGGGTGGCCATCGCCCGGGCCATGGTGTCCCGGCCGGGGCTCATCCTCGCCGACGAACCCACGGCCAACCTGGATTCCGAGACCGGCGCGGCGCTCCTGGACATCATGCGAGAGCTCAACGAGAAGACGGGCATGACGTTCCTTTTTTCGACCCACGACCGGATGGTCATGGACCGGGCCGACCGGATCATCACTCTCAAAGACGGCCGCGTGGCCCGGGACGAAATTCGGGCCGAAAATCCCATCCGATGAGGAAGTCCTGCGCCGCCGTCCTGCTCCTTGTCCTGACCGCCCTCCCCGTTCGCGCGGGCGGCGCCGAGGAAGAGGGAACGTGTTCTCTGGGCGGGTATGTCAGGAATTTTTCCCTGTTTCTCGCCCCGGCTTCCCTGAAGCGGGGCGGGGATGTGATCAAGGAGCCGGACCTGGGCTCAACAATCAACCGCCTGCGCCTTGAAGTCTTGGACCGGCTCTCTTCCGCCCTGTCCCTGGAAGTGGAATACGAGCTCTCGGCCCTCATCCAGGACCCGCGGCTTTTTCAGGAGAGCGGCTTGTTCGTCGGCCCGAGTTCTCTCGAGTACAGAGCGGCGGATTTCAGGCAGCGGCTCGTTCCGGCGCCGGGAGCCGAAGCCCGGAGCTTCGGCCTGGGCCACAACCTGGACAGATTCGTCCTGACCTGGAAAACGGGAGCGGCCGACATCTTCCTCGGAAGACAAGTCGTTTCCTGGGGAAGCGCCCGAATGGTCAACCCGACCGACGTCCTGGTCCCCTTCGCTTTCAATGAGCCGGATAAAGAAGAGAGACGAGGCGTGGACGCCCTGCGGGTGCGCGTGCCGCTGGGCATGATGGACGAGATCGATCTCGGCTTCTTGGCCGGGCGGGATCTCGAGCCCGGGAAAAACGCATTTTTTCTCAGGCTGAAAACCTACCTTTTCAAAACGGACGTGTCCCTTCTGACCCTGTCTTTCCGGCGGCATCTCCTGGTCGGCGTCGACCTGGCCCGTTCCCTGGGGGAGGCGGGCATCTGGTGCGAGGCGGCCTGGGTCCGCCCGCAGGCCTTCCTTGGGGAGCCCGGCTCCCAGGGGCACGGCGGGGACTATGTCCGGCTGTCCGCCGGCCTGGACAGGAATCTGAGTCGAGTTCTGTATGCTTTCGTGGAATACCACTTCAACGGCGCCGGGAGCCGCCGCCCCGAGGACTCGATGTCCCTGCTTCGCACTCCCGCCTACATCGACGGCTCGGTCTATCTTTACGGGCGGCACTACATCGCCCTGGGTTCGGTTCTTCAAGTCATGCCCCTTGCGCCCCTAAGCTCGATCTTCCTTCTGAACCTCAACGACCGGTCGCTCATGCTGGCGCCCTCGCTCGAGATCAACATCGCGGAAAATATCTACCTGGCCGCGGGCGGATATCTCGGGCTGGGCAGGAAACCCGAGCACATTCTGGGTCCCTTGGACATCCCGCCCCTGATGCTCCACTCCGAATTCGGCGCCTACCCGGACGTCGTCTTCACTTCCTTCCGGGCGTATTTCTAGAACGCCACCGCCCGAACCCCCGGCTCCTCAATCAACGGCGGGCCGCGGGTCGAAGGAGGAACCAGCGTCGTCCGGAGTCATCATCATCGGAGGCGCGAATCATGCCCTCCGTCCCTCGGACGCAATCAGAACCGTTAGGGGCGCGTCAGCAAAGCAAGGAAGCGCTCGGCCGACAGGGGCGCGCTGCCCTCGTAGTGGTTGTTGAGGTTGAGGTAGGTCAGGACCTTGCGCCGCGCGTTGCGGCGGACGATGGCCGCCGAGGAGCCGCGCGACCTGGAAGGCCGCCCGGAAGCGCGTCGCCCGGCTAGCGCGCCTTATAAAACTCAGTAATGGCGGCCACGACAAAGTCCCTCTGCCCGTCCATAAGCTCGGGATAGACCGGCAGGGACAGCACTTCTCCGGCGGCCTTCTCCGATTCGGGGAAATCGCCTTTCTTATAGCCCAGGTCCTTGTAGCACTCCTGGAGATGAAGCGGCACGGGGTAATAAACGGCGGTCATGACGCCCCTTTCCTGAAGAAAAGCCTTCAATCCGTCCCGTTTCCGGACCCGAAGCGTGTATTGATTGAAAATGTGGTGATTCCGGCCGCCGCCTTTCTCGTAGAGCATGGTCGGTGTCGTGATCAGCCCCTCGGCCGTCAATCCCGATTCCTCCAATTTCCCGCTGTAATAGCGGGCGTTCCTCAAACGCCCTGCCGACCAGTCGTCCAGATGACCGAGCTTGACGAGCAGGACCGCGGCCTGCAGAGCGTCAAGGCGGAAATTGCCGCCCACCTCGCGATGAAAATACCTCTGGTGCTCACCGTGCGTGCGCAGCATCCGGACGCGCTCGGCCAGGCCGGCGTCCGAGGTCACGACCATGCCGCCGTCGCCGAAGGCGCCCAGGTTTTTCGAGGGAAAGAAAGAAAAGATGCCCAGGGCGCCCATCGCTCCCGCGCGCCGTCCCTTGTAGTCGGCGCCGATCGATTGAGCCGCGTCCTCGACCACGGGCACTCCCCGGCGGCGGCACACCTCGAGGATGGGATCCATATCGGCGCACTGGCCGAAGAGATGGACGGGGATGACGGCCTTGGTCTTGGGCGTCAGCGCTTTCTCCAGTCGGGCGGGATTCATATTGAAGGACGCGGGGTCGATGTCCACGAACACCGGACGCGCTCCCAGGCGGCTGACGGCGCCCGCCGTCGAGAAAAAAGTGAAGGGCGTCGTCACCGCTTCGTCGCCCGGCCCGACGTCCAGGGCCATGAGCGAGGCGAGCAGCGCGTCCGTCCCCGAGGACACCCCCACGGCGAAGCGCGCGCCCGTATAGGCGGCCACCGCCCGTTCGAGCTCCTCGACCTTGGGGCCGAGAATGAAATATTGAGATTCGAGGACTTCGTCGACGGCCGTCCTGATTTCGTCCCTGATGGAAGCGTACTGCGCCCTGAGGTCCAACAGGGGCACGTTGATACCGCTCATGACGATCTCTCCCGGATGTCAGCCGCCGCTCCCCCCGCCGGCCTCGGATTCGCGCCGCCAAAACTCCAGCAGATCGCCGAGCGTCCGGGAAAACGGGATCTCGGGCGCCCAGCCCGTTTCGCGACGCAGCTTGGAGCCGTCGCCGGCAAGAAAGGGGATGTCGGTTTTTCTCAGCCGGGCCGGGTCCTGGCGGACCTCGATGGGCCGCCTGGCCAGCCCGATAAGCTCTTCCAGCCCCTCCCTCAAGGAAACCGTGCGGCCCGAGCAGACGTTGTAGGTCTCGCCCCGGCGGCTTTTTTCGAGGAGCAGGGCATAGGCCCGGACGATGTCGCGCACGTCCGAGTAATCGCGCCTCACGTCCAGGTTCCCGACCTCGAGGAAGGGAGGCGCCTCGCCGCGTTCGATGCGCACCACCTGGGAGGCCCAATCCGAAAAAACAAAATCCGCCGTCTGGCCGGGCCCGGTGTGGGGAAAGGAACGGGCGACGACGATGTCGAGCTTCTCGACCTGGACGTAGAACCGGCTGAGCAACTCGCCGGCCACTTTGGTGAAGGAGTAGGGATTGACGACGGAGGCGGCATCCTCTTCCCTAAACGGCGTCGTCCGGTCGGCATGGACGCCGTAAACGTCCGAGGAGCTGAGGAACAGCACCCGGGCGGACGGAGCGCGCTTCCGGACGGCCTCGAACAGGTTGGACGTCCCGAGGAGGTTCGTTTCGATCGTTTCGCGGCGCCTCTCCCAGGACCGGCGGACATTGGACACGGCGGCCAGGTGGAACACTCCTTCGGGCGACGCGTCGGCCACGGCGCGCTCCGTGCCGTCCTCCAGGCGCAGGTCGACATGGACGAGATCCCGGTCGTCGCAGCCGGGGTGGTCGGGGAAGCAGGTGCCGAAGACCCGGTCGCCCCGCTCGCGAAGGAGCCGGACGAGATGCCGGCCGACAAACCCCGTCGCGCCGGTGACCAGGACGCGGGCCATCGCCCCTGCCCCTAAACCCTTTCCCTCCAGTAATCGAGAAGGTCGCGCAAAGTCGTATCGAAAGGGATCTCGGGCTTCCAGCCGGTGAGCTTGACGAACTTCGTGCAGTCGGGCTCGAGGATGGGCACGTCCGACGGCCGCAGACGGGCCGGGTCGAGCTCGACCTTGACCTTGACCTTGCTCAGTCCGAGCAGCCGGTCGAGCAACTCCCGCATGGTGATGGCCTTGCCCGTGCCGAGGTTGTAGACGTCGCCTTCCACGCCCTTCTCCAGGCTGAGCCAGTAGGCCCGGACCATGTCCCGGACATCGGTGAAATCGCGCTTGGCCTCCAGGTTGCCGACACGGATGACCGGAGGCCGCTTGCCCTTCTCGATCTCGGCGATCTGTTTGGCGAAGGTCGAGGTGACGAACACCTCGCCCCGGCGCGGCCCGGTGTGGTTGAAGCCGCGGGTCCGCACCACGCGCAGCCCGTAGCTCTTGTGGTACTGGTAGCCCAGCATGTCCTGGGCCACTTTGCTCACGGCGTAGGGGCTGAGCGGCCGCAGGGGGTTGGTTTCCTTCATCGGGACCTCGTCGGAATTGACGTGTCCGTATTCCTCGCTCGAGCCGGCGACCTGAATTTTCGGGTCGAGTTTGAGGTCGAGGACGGCCTCGAAAAGGTTGACCTGACCGATCGTGTTGATGGCCAGCGTTTCGGCGGGAAGACGCCAGGATGTGGGCACGAAACTCTGGGCGGCAAGGTGAAAGATCCAGTCCGGCCGGATGGCGGCCAGGCATTTTTTCAGGGACACGAAGTCCTTGAGGTCCCCCTCGTGAAGATCGATTTTGTCCAGGATGCCCAGGACGTTGTCCATGCGGCTCCGCCAGCGGACCAGGCCGCTGACCTTGACCCCCGGGTGGCGGGCCAGGATGTGCTCGGCGAGGTGGCTTCCGGCGAAGCCGGTGATGCCCGTGATCAAGACGTTCATAGGTTCTCCTCGGAGAAGAATGCCCGGGCGCCGCCGGCCCCCTCATCGCGGCCGCCGGCTGAAGGGGCATTGTAGTATGAAACGGGGGAAAAAGAAAGCCGGCGTGCTCTTTTGGAGTGCGGTGGCACGACGCCGCCCTCTAAAAAAGAACACCTCTAAGCAACAGATCAGGCCGGAGGCGAGGGTCGAGGCGTCATGAGCGGTTTAGCCGCGAAGCGACGGGTTTCGAGGGAATTCCCGGCCGACCTATCCGGAGACAGCCTCCTTTGGCCCTCCTGATTCCCCAGGAGGGCCGGGGAGGTTAATATTCATTAGACAAATTCGGAGCTGTCTCCGGAAGATGGAGGCCGGCCGGCCGCGCACAGCCCCCGGAGGGGGCGAATGGCCCGGCCGGTTCCGAGAAATCCGGAGATTCGCGGCGTGAAGAACCGCGGGGACGCCGAGGCCCTTCTCTCCGGCCTGATCTGTAGCCGTGCAAAGTTGTTTCTTGCCGTGCGGTCGCATGAGACCGCCTTTAATATCGGCGGCAAGACGCCGCATAGCCTGAAATTGCCCGCCGGCATGCGGACCCCAGGCATTCGCCCCTGGCACGAAGGCGGGATTCGGCAGATAATGAGCCTCAGGTTTGCTGTAAAGAAATCGGCGTCCCAGGACGTATTGGAGAGTGACGGCCTCATGGAAGACCGAGAACTCGTCAGGGAATGTCTCGACGGCAAGGTCGGGTTCTACAAGGAGATCATGACCAAATACGGAGGGTCGGCCATGGCCGCGGCCATGAACATGATGATGAACGTCCAGGACGCTGAGGATGCCTGCCAGGAGGCTTTCCTGCGCGCCTTCCGGAACCTCGGCCGATTCGATCCCGAGCGAAGCTTTAAAAACTGGTTTTTCGCCATTTTGTCCAACATCTGCCTGGATCACCTCCGGGGGAGGAAGCGGAGGAAAAGCCTCGTGAACAAGTTCATGAAAGAAGACGCCGAAGCCCCGGTTGTCCGCGACCGCGGCGCCTCGTCGCCCGGGCGGGAGATCGATCCCCGGCTCTTGGCACGCCTGGCGCCCAAAGAGAGGCTGTGCCTGCACCTCTGGGCCCAGGAGGACTGTTCGCCGAAGGAGATCGCCTCGATCCTCGGCTGCACCCGCAGCACGGCGAACGTTCACCTTCACCGGGCGCGCGTCAAACTCAAGTCCGCCCTGCGGGAGGAAGCCCATGCCTGACTGCCGCACCCGAAAAGCGCTCATCGGACTCGTTCCCTTGGCGTCTCTCCGCCGCGCGCTCCTGGCTCGCCACCTGTCCCGTTGCGCCCGCTGCCGGGAAAGAGAGGCGGACATCAGGGAAGCGCGGTCCGTCACCTGGGCCAAGGAGGATTTCGAGGGCCGGCCTGATTTCTGGCCTCGGCTCGAGGAGGCCCTCCGCCGTCCTGATGCTCCCCACACCGCGGCCCCCCGCCTCGCGCCCCGCTGGCGCTGGGCGGCCGTTTCGGCGGCGGCCGTCGGCCTGGCCGCCGCCGGGCTCATCCTCATCGACTTCGAAAAAAAGAACGGCCCCGTCGTCGCGCCGGGCCTGAAACTCGTCATCGATTCCCCCAGGATTTACAGCGAGCCTGCGCAGGCTTATATCTTTCAGACCCAAGACGAACACACGACTTTCGTCTGGGTGGAAAAACAACCCCAAGGAGAAGAGCTATGAAAATTCTCAAGACCGGAGCGTTCGTCCTCCTGGCGATCGCCCTTGCGTCTCCGGCCCTCCGGGCCGGGCCGCGCTTCGAACTCAAGCTGCGTGTCTACGAAGGCAGCCGCGAAGCGGCCCTCACGCCTCCCGTGTTCGTCACATCCTCCTACATCCAGCCGACCATCACCGCCAACCTGCATACCGAATTCGACCTGGAGAAGGAAACCGCGCAGGTGAAAAGAGTGTTCAACCTCAAGGACCTCAGGCTGCTGACCGAAGCGGTCCTCGCCGCGGGAGAAGAAGGCGCGGGTCTCCCTTCGGACACGGCCCGGCACGTCTTCCGCCTCAACGGAAACGCCTTTCAGATTAACGTCAGGATCATTGAGACCAAACCCAACAGCCGTTTCTTGGTTGTCTTCAACGAGATTGTGGGCGAAAAAGCGGAGAACATCCTAACCACGGAGATGCTTCTCGTCGG
>JAFGAV010000066.1 GCA_016933515.1 Candidatus Aminicenantota bacterium | reverse complement strand
TTGCTGAACCGCTCATGGCGCCTTATCCCTCCCCTTGGTTTCATATCCAGTAGTAGGAGGGAGGAATGCGGCGCCGGCGCGGTTCCATGCGTTTCGGAAGCTCCGGGATAATCTCTCGAGACCATGGCCGGCTACCGGAGAGGACGGATTTCCTGTAAAATATTCGTGATGTCGGAACGCAAGCACACCCTGGGCGCTCCCGCCGAGTTCTCGGGAGTCGGGGCCCACACCGGAAAGACCGTCCGGGTCGTCCTCAAGCCTTCGGAGACGGGCCGAATCATTTTTCGGAGACGGGACCTGGGCGGCCGGATCGTCGCCGTCGATCCGGCGCAGGCCGAAGCGCAAAGCTGCATTGTGCTTTCCTCCGGGGCCGCCCGAGTCCGGACGGTCGAACACCTTCTGGCCTCGCTGCTCATGTGCGGCGTCGACTCCGCCGATGTCGATCTTGACGGAGAGGAAGTCCCCCTCCTCGACGGGAGCGCTTCTCCGATCGTCCGGGTTATCGAGAAAGCGGGGAAGAAGAAAATCGACGCCGAACGACGCACCCTCATCCTCGCCAAACCGCTGGTCGTGAAGGAGGGAGAAGCCTCGATCTTGTTGGAGCCCGCCGCGGAGTTCGTCGTGTCTTATGTCATCGAGTACCGGCACCCCTCGATCGGAAGACAGGAATTGAGTCTTCGTTTGGACGAGGAGACTTTCAAAGCTGAAGTCGCTCCCGCCCGCACGTTCGGTTTCCTCAAGGACGCAGAGAGACTCAATGCCCTGGGACTGGCCCGGGGCAGCTCGCTGGAGAACACGGTCGTCATCGGCGACGACGGAGTGGTCAACCCGCCGCTCCGTTTCTCCGATGAATTCGTCCGGCACAAAATCCTGGACTTTGTCGGCGACATGGCCCTTCTCGGGTCTCCGCTCCGGGCCCGAGTGAGCGCCCGACGGGCCGGCCACGGCCTTCATCTGCGGGCTGCACGGGATCTTCATGCCCAAAGGGACGAATTTTTCCCCTCTTGAAGCGGTTTCCCGACGACGGCCGTCCCGGCGGCGCCGAAGCCCTCCCCCGGACACAATGCTCACGCTAAAGGACCACACAAATCGTCACGGAGCCGGCGACGGCTTGTCAAAGCGGTGCCCCTTGAGCTAAAATGAACCGGCTCGAAAAGGGAGAACAAACGGTGAAAGACGAAAAAAAAGACGAATATCAAAAAGCCCTGACCGCTTTCGGCGAGGCGGTGAAAGCCTTCCGCATGGAGAAGCATGAACGGGCCGAAGAGTTGCTCACGGCGTTCTTGGAAAAGCACGCGGCCGAGCGGGAGCTCGTGGACCGAGCGCGGACCTATCTGAAAATCATCAAGGAGCGCGTGGGCAAGCCCGCCGAACGCCTGACTGCGCGGAACGACGAGGACTACTACCTCTTCGGCGTATACAAAATGAACATGGGAGATTACGAAGGCGCCCAAAAGATGTTGGAGAAGGCCAGGGAAGCCAGGCCCAAGGACGGCCGGACCCATTACCTGCTGGCCGCTCTCGCCTGCCTGACCGGCGACCAGGAGGGAAGCCTCGATCACCTCAAGAAGGCCGTCCAGCTCGACAAGTATTACGCCATTCTGGCCCAGAACGAAGCCGATTTCGAGCCGTTGCGAGAGGACAAAAGATTCAAGGCCGTCACCCGAGCCTCATGAGCCGCGATTTTGTTGCCCTGGTCCTGGCCGCCGGACAGGGAACCCGTTTCCGATCCCGGACGGCCAAGCTCCTTCATCCCCTTCTCGGTCGGCCGATGATCCGTCATATGACCGACACTCTGTCGGTCTTGAAGCCGGCCAAGCTCCTTGTGGTCGTAGGCCATCAGCGGGAGGACGTCGTCCGCCAGGTTGCGGACCCCGCGGCCGGCTTCGTCATTCAAAAAGAACAACGAGGCTCGGGCCATGCCGTCCTGGCCGCCGCACCGTTCCTGCGGCGCCGCCCCGAAGCCGACATTCTTGTCGTCAACGGCGACCTGCCCCTCGTCACCGCGGCCATGCTCCGGCGGCTTCTCCAGCGGCACCGACGCGGCGCGGCGGCGTTGACGTTCCTGACCGCCGAACTGCGGAACCCCTTCGGTTTCGGCCGCGTCATTCGCGAAGGGAAGACATGGCGGATCGTCGAGGAAAAGGACGCTACCGCCGCGGAGCGCCGGGTCCGCGAGTCCAACATCGGCGCCTATGTCTTCCGGGCCCGCGACCTCCTGGCCGTTCTGCCGCGTCTGTCGAACAAGAACAAAAAGAAGGAATATTACCTGACCGACACGATCGAGGAACTGGCCCGCATGGGGCGCCGGGTCGCACCCTGCAAGGCCGAGGGGCCGGAGGCCGAGAGCATCATCGGCGTCAACACCCGCTTCGAGCTGGCTCAGGCGGCCGAGGCCCTTCGCCGGAGAAAACTCAAGGAGCTGGCCGAGGCGGGCGTCACCTTTCTTGATCCGGCCCGGGTGTGGATCGACTGGGGCGTTCGGATCGGGCGGGACACGACGGTCTATCCCGGGGTGACGCTGGAGGGTGAAACCCGGATCGGGTCGGCCTGCGTCCTTCATCCCGGCGTCCACATCAGGAACGTCGTCGTCGGAAACGGCGTCGCCGTCCTGAGCCATTCGGTCCTCAGCGATTCCCGCCTCGAGGACGGAGTCCGCGTCGGGCCGTTCGCCCATCTGCGAATGAAGACCGTTCTTCGGGCGGGGGCGCGGGCGGGGAACTTCGTGGAGATGAAGAACACGGATTTCGGACGCGAGGCGAAGGCCATGCACCTCACCTACCTGGGCGACGCCGAAGTCGGGGAGGGAGCGAACATCGGCGCCGGGACGATCACCTGCAATTACGACGGCGAGCGGAAGAATCGGACGCGGATCGGCGCCGGCGCCTTCATCGGCTCGGGAACGGAGCTCGTGGCGCCGATCAAGGTGGGCCGGGGGGCCTACGTCGGCGCCGGTTCGGTCATCACCAAGGACGTCTCGCCCGGAGCCTTGGCCGTATCGCGCGCCCGCCAGTTCGAGAAGCCCGGTTGGGCCGCGCGGCTCAAGGACAGGAGGAAGGCTTCCTCCCCTTCCTCAACAGGCAATAAAAAATCCGGCCGCTAGATTTTTCTCCTCAGGTCTCAACCTCCGAACCTCTCAACCGGGTCCTGTCGGCGGCCGGAAAAACAGGCTGAGTTCTCATTTGTTGCCGGAAGAATCGGTTTGTCCTTTGAAGGAACGGAAGACGAGGAAGAAGCCCACAGCCGCCAGGCAGAGGAAGCCGACGAAGTAGGGGGGACGGCCGAAAACACTCCCGAGCTTGATCTCGGCGAAAGCCAGGGCGGCGAAAAGGATGCCGATGAGCGCCTCGCCGGCAATCAGCCCCGAGGCGAGGAGCGTCCCTGTGTTTTTTACGGCTTCCTTGCCGGCGCCGTGGAGGCTTTTCCTTTCCATTTTGTGCTCCAGGAGCCCCTTGAACGCCCCCCCAAGAAATATGGCGAAGGACGTCTCGATGGGCAGGTACATGCCCACCGCGATCAGCATCGGGCTTCGGACCTGCATGAGAATGAACGCCAGGCCCATGAACACGCCGACCAGAATGAGGATCCAGTCCGTTTTGCGCTCCATGATCCCCCGCGCCACGACGGCCATGAGACTGGCCTGCGGGGCGGGGATCTTTTCGCCGCCGAAGCCGGCGTTCGCCCCGAGGACCTCGTTCTGTTTCTCCGGGATCATGGCCCGGATGTCCTTCAGGGCATAGGCCCCGGCCGCGATTTCCGGATGGCTCCCGTCGTATGTGATTTCCGAAACGCCCGCCTTCTCAAGGTTTTCGAGTTTCAGCCCGACCGTCTGCTTGATGTTTCCCAGATGGAGGACCGAGAGAACCAGGAACATGACCAGCGACGCGGCCGTCACGCCGAAGACGTCTCCGAGCTGCATCTTCCACGGCGTGCCGCCCAGGATGTGCCCGGCCTTCAGGTCCTGCATCATCTCCCCGGCCACCGAGACCGAGACGCAGGTGAAGGCGGCGATGATGAGCACCGCGGCGATGCCGCTCCCGCCGCCGAGGCCCATGAGGACCATGGCGAAGGCGACGACGATCAGGACCGAGACGGTCAGCCCGGAGGTGGGGTTGGAGCTGACGCCGATGATGCCCACCAGATAGCCGGACACGGCGGCGAAGACGAAGCCCAGGAGAAGCATGAGCAGGGCGGCCACCAGTGCGGCGGGGATGTTGTGGGCGTAACGGTTGAAGACGAAGAAAACCATGACCGCCACGAGGACGATGACGGTCAGGGACCATTTGAGATTGATGTCCCGGTCGGTGCGTGTCGGTTCGGAGGATGCGCCTTCACGGCTTCGGGTGAGCGTGGAGAACGATCGGGAGATCCCATGGGCGAGGTTCTTTCTCATTTTGAACAGTGTGTAAAAGGCGCCGACCAGCATGCCGCCGATGGCGATCAAACGGACGTAGTCCTTCCAGACGCGGGCGATCTCGCCGGCCCAGTCGCCGACCGCGCCCAGGCTGTTGTAGTTGAGGAAAAAAGCCAGGGCCGGGGCGAGAAGACCCCAGGCCAGGACGCCGCCGCTGAAATTGATGCCCGCCAGCTTGGGGCCGATGATGTAGCCGACGCCCAGGAAGGCAGGGCTCGTCTCAGGCCCGCGCAGAAGGATCGAGCCTTTGCCCACGCCCAGAACCTGCTGCCACTTCGCGCCGACGACCTTGAACTCGGTCAGGCAGGTGAGGAGCGCTCCCAGTCCCATGCCGGAGAGAAGATGGCCCGTTCCCTTGGCCCCTTTCTGGCCGGCCTTGTGGATCTCGGCGGCGGCCGTGGATTCGGGGAAGGGGAGGTCCTTCTCGGCTATGAGAATGCGCCGGGTGACGGTCACGAACATGATTCCCAGGATCCCTCCCAGGACGAGGATCACGGTCGAGACGAGGTAATGCCCGGGCGTGAAAAAGGGCAGCCAGATGCCGGCGATGAACAGAGCGGGCAGAGTGAAGATGGCGCCCGAGGCAATGTTGCCGCCGATCGAGCCCACGGTCCGGGCGAAATTTTCCTCGAGGAGCGTGCCCTTGAAACCCTTGATGACCGCCATGCCCACTACGGCCGTGGTGTATGTGGCGGCGATGGTCATTCCCGCCTTGAGGCCCAGGTAGGCATTGGCCGCGCCCATCAAGGCGGCGAGAATGACGCCCAGGACAAGGGCTCGGGGCGTGAACTCCTTGACGTCGCTCTCGGCCGGTGACAGGAGTTTCTGGTCTTTTTTCATATCTTATTCTCCTTCACCATTTGAAGCGGGCCATGAGCCGCGCCTGGCGAGGGTTTTGACGGCCCCACACTTGGCCGAAAATGGGGATGTCTTCCTTGACGTAAGCCACGGGCTTCTGGCTGTTGAAGAGGTTGAGTACGTCCAACCGGAGCGACAGGGACCTGCGGTTTCCCAGCCGGAAGCTCTTCTCCACGCCCATGTCGAGGTAGGAATGGGCCGGCGTTTCGCGCGTTCCCCGTCCCTCGGGGTAGGAATAGTACGCTCCGAAATAGGGGACATAGCCTTTTTTCTCCCAAGGATAGCCCGACAGCCATTCGAAAGCCACGGAGAGGAACGTGCCGAAGGGAGCAGCCAGGACGGCGTTGATTTTGACGGTGTGGTCCACCGAATAGGGGAGTTTTCCGTACCAGCCTTCGTCGCCGATCCCGCGGCCTCCGAGTCCCGCCAAGGCCCAGTCGTAGTAGGCTTTGATGTCCTCCAGTTCCGGAAGGGGCGGAATGTAGATGTGCTTGCCGAAAAAGGCGACATAATTCGTTCCACCCTCTTCCTGGGACCAGGCGGCGGGCTCGGACTGGCCGGGATTGGTCCCCCGGGCCAGGGCATGGACGTAGGAGGCGTTGAAGAAGACCGCCGGACCGAGACGGCCGTTGAGCTCGAACTCCAGGCCGCGGTAGTCGCGGCGCTTGTGCTCGAAGTTGTCGAACAGGAATTTGTAGGTCGTCACCGGGTCGAAGACGAGAAGGACTTCGAGCAGGTCCTTGGCCGAGGTCTGAACGTATCGGGCCTTGACCGCCCAGTCCCGGCCCAGCCTCCGGTCGAACTCCATAAGAAAGCGGCTCAGAAAATTGGGCTTGATCCTGTCGGCCACCTCGAAGCTCTGGGTCGACTGTTCGGCCTGGAAGACCCAGTTGGCCGGGTCGTGGATTTCTTCCGGCGAGGGATTCTCCGGTCCCTGCCAGCGGTAGGTCCGGAAGCTCAGGCCCTGGCCGGGATTGAAAAATCCCAGGGCCATGGTGGTGATCAGGTCCGAGAAGCGTCCCCAGCCCACCTTGACGACGTTCACTCCGTCGCCCGTCAGATCATAGTTCAGAGAAAAGCGCGGCGACAGGAAATCCCCCAGGCCCCAGGACCAGAGCGTATCCTTGTTCTGGTCCCGGCAGACCTGAGTTTGGCTTCGCACGCCGGCCAAGAAGGTCACCCGTCCCCATGTGACCCTGTCCCGGGCGAAAACGCCCAGGCCGGAGCTCGAGTTGGTGAAGTTGAAAACGTCGTATTCGAAATAATTGGTCGGAGTTCCCATCCCGCCGCGCCAGGTGTCGAAATGGTACTTTGTTCCGCAATCATAGCCGTTGCCGGGAAAAATGTCTTCGTCCTCGCCCGTGAAATCCACGTCGAAAACCGAGGACAGGGAATAGTATTCCAGCCCGAGCTTGATTTCATGGCGGCCGAAGGAGGGGATGTTTACGTATTTTGTGAGCTTGATCCCGAAATCCAGACGGGAGGATTTGTCGATGACGTCGCCGTAGGAATTGTTGAGGTTCTGGGCCAGGTCCTCGATGTAATACTGTGCCGGGCCGAGGTCGCCGTCCCGGGGGGTTTTGAAATTGTCCCGGCTGACCCTCCCCAGCCCCGCTTCGAGGAAGGCCGAATCGGAGAGGATGCCCCTGTAGTTGAGCCGGATGAGGTGATCGGAGTACTTTTCG
Source organism: Candidatus Aminicenantota bacterium (assembly GCA_016933515.1). Lineage (GTDB taxonomy): Bacteria > Acidobacteriota > Aminicenantia > Aminicenantales > JAFGAV01 > JAFGAV01. The sequence goes on along the minus strand of JAFGAV010000066.1, from coordinate 13,289 downwards.
TCCTCGTAGAGCTCAGGGATTCCCGTTCCGCCCGAGGGGGGAAACGCCTTGTTCAGGGCTCCGGTCAGCGACAGGTTGTGGTTGGGCGAGAGGCTGTAAGTCAGCTTGGCGAAGAGGTTGTTGTGGCGGAGGATTTTTCGGCCGCTGGGGATGAAGAGATAATCCAGCGTCGCGTCGCTCGTCTCCTCCCGGTCGGAGAAGAAGTTTTCGGAGACGAAGAACCAGAGCTTGTCCTTGACGATCGGCCCGCCGAGGTTGAAATACCCGTTGGCCTGGGAGAAATAATCGGGCTCGGTGCCGACCGAGAGCTGCTCCAGGCGTGGGGACTGCAGGGATTTGTCCTGAAACAGGAAGGCCGCTTCGCCGTTGAATTCGTTTCCGCCGCTCTTGGTGACCATGTTGATGATTCCGCCGTAGGCCGAGCCGTATTCGGGGCTGAAGGGGTCGGTGATGACCTGGACCTCCTCGATGGCGTCGAAATTGAGCTTCATGCCCGCGTTCTTCATGCGGACGCCGCTGACCGTCAGGCCGTCGATCACCCAGTTGTTGCCTTCTTCGCCCTCGCCGCGAAAGCTGGGCTGGCCCTCGTCCTGGGAATTGCCGTAGCGGGTGCTGACCCTCACGCCCGCCGCCCCGGGAGTGAACTTGACCGCGTCGACCACGGTCCGGTTGAGGACGGGAACCTGATTAAGGTGCTCGGAGCTCAGGTTGAAGCTCGTGTCCGTGGAGGTCGTGTCGATCAGCGGGGCGGGGGCGACGACCGTGATTTCCCGGCGGATTTCGGCCGTCCTGAGGACGACCGAAAGAGACGTCATCAGTCCCAGTCGGACGGCGACGTTTTCCTGAACGATCGTCGCGAATCCGTCCAGGGAGACGGTCAGGGTGTAAACGCCCACGGGCAGAAGGGGAAGGCGGAACACTCCGTTCGGGCCGGAAAAGGTCGAGCGGTTTCCCTGCAGGCTGGGGCTTTGGGCCGTGACCGCCGCGCCGGGCAGGCTTTCGCCCCCCTCGTCCAGGATTCGGCCCTGGATCTCCCCCGTTTCGCTTCCCGCGGCGGGAAGGAAAGCCGCGGCCGTAAAGGTAGCCAAACTCATGAACAGAATCGTCCGGCGGATCATGGGGTTTCCTCCTCCCGGAAAGTGATGACGGATGTCCCGCGGCGAAGGAACGACACTAAGCCTTTGTCCTCGCCCTGGATTTGCGGGCCGTCCGGCGGCGGCCGTATTTCCGGATGAACTGCTCCGTCAGAGCCCGGGCTTCGGTGTCCGTGAATTGTCGTGGCGGCGTTTTCATGAAGAAGGAGGACGGACCCAAGAGGGAGCCCGAAAGCCCGTGGTCCAGGGCCAGCCGCGCGCAGCGGATGGCGTCGATGACCACACCGGCGGAGTTGGGCGAGTCTTCGACCGAGAGGCGGCACTCGAGCGACGAGGGGACGTCGCCGAAGTGGCGGCTCTCGATGCGCAGGAAGCAGAGCTTGTTGTCCTTCTGCCAAGGGACGTAATCCGAGGGCCCGACGTGGACGTCCTCGGGACGAATCGACAGGCCCCGGGCCTTAATCTGAGACACGACGGCGTTGGTTTTGGAGATTTTCTTGGAGTCGAGCCGCTCCCGTTCGAGCATGTTCAGGAAGTCGGTGTTGCCGCCGGTGTTGAGCTGATAAGTCCGGTCGATGGGCATGCCCCGGTCGAGGTAGAGATTGACGAGCGTCCGGTGAAGGATCGTGGCCCCCACCTGGCTCTTGATGTCATCGCCGATGACGGGCAGGCCCTTGCGCTCGAAGCGCCTGTGCCAGTATCGCTCGCTGGCGATGAACACCGGGATGCAGTTGACGAAGGCGCATCCGGCTTCCAAAACCTGCTCGACATACCATTTTGTGGCTTCTTCCGAGCCTACGGGCAGGTAGTTGACGACCACCTCGGCCCGCGTCTGGCGCAGGATGCCGACGATGTCGTCGGTGGGACCGGGCGCTTTATGAATGATCCGGGAGAGATACTTGCCGACGCCGTCATGGGTCATGCCGCGGTGAACCCGAACGTTAAGCAGGGGGACATCGGAGAAGCGAGTCGTGTTGTTGGGCGGGGTGAAGACGGCCCGGCTGAGGTCCTTCCCCACCTTGTTGCGGTCGATGTCGAAAGCGGCCACGAACTCGATGTCCCGGATGTGATAGCCTCCCAGGTTGACGTGCATCACCCCGGGAATGAAGGCGTCCTCACGGGCGTTTTTGTAGTAGGCGACGCCCTGCACGAGCGAGGAGGCGCAGTTGCCCACGCCGATGACGGCCACGCGGATTTTTCTCAAAGCTGTCGATCCTCCTTGTTTCGGCGGCGCTCCAGGCTCCGCACCAGGAGCGTCCGCTGCACGGCCGTGACGTTGGAGATCAGGGCGATGAGAACCAGGACGGCGGTCGCCGCCGAGTCGAAAATCCCGAAGGGCGGTCCGGCCAATGAGACCAAGGCCAGAAGGACAAGGCGCTCCGCCCGCTGCATAAAGCCCTCCCGGCATTCGTATCCCAGGCCTTCGGCCCGCGCGCGGGTGTAGCTGACCATGGCCGAGCCGAGGAAGGCCCAGAAGGGAATCCACAACCGCCAGCTTTCGCGGAAATAAAACGCCAACCCGAAATACATGAAAAATTCGGCGTAGCGGTCCAAGGTCGAGTCGAGGAGAGCGCCGTAATGCGTCCGGCGGTTCGTGCGCTCGGCGACCTGGCCGTCGAGCACGTCCAGCGCGCCGCACAGGACGACGGCCGCGCCGGCGAGGACCGGCCGGCCGAGAAAAAAGAGGATGCCGGCGTCCAACCCGGCCAGAAATCCGAGGAAGGTCAGGACGTTCGGATCGACCTTGACCCGGGAGCAGAAAGCGAAATGCCTGTCCGTCCAGCGTTCCAGTGTTCTGAGGAGCGCCGGCGGAAAGAGACGTAGGGATGGTTTCGGGGCGCGGCTTTCCTCAGTTTGAATCCGCATGGGAACAGGCCAAATCGGCATCGTCTAACATATAACTTTTTGCGCCGGAAAATCAAGGCGGCCTCGACCTCAAGGAAGCGCCACAATCACCAAGGCGCCTGAACCCTCCTCCGGGCGCAATTCCTCTACCGGAGACGACGAAGGATCCCGGCCGTTCGTTGAGGAAGAGTCCCTTTTGGGAATTGAGTTGCGGGGAGATATCATCTATAATTCCCCTTGTCATGCATCATTTTCTCTTCGACGCCTACGGAAGCTACCGGTCGCGGCTGGACGATATCGCCCTGGTCCACGAGTTTCTGGAGGAGATCCCCCTCAAGCTCGGCCTGCGGACGGTCATGCCGCCCTTCGTCCTGCCCTACTACAACGGCATCATCCCCGAGGACTGCGGCATCAGCGCCTTCGTCTTCCTCGACGGCGGACATTTCACGATCCACACCTTTTCCTACCGCGGCGTTTTTTTCTGCGACCTTCTTTATCTCCGGCCTTTTGATACGAAAAAACTCAGGGGATTTATCGAAGAAGCCTTTCCCTCGGAGAAGGAATTTCACGATTTCGTGGAGAGGAAAAAAGGCTTTCGCCTTGACCGCCCGGCCGTCGACAGGCGCAAGGATTTCGGCCCTCATCTCATTCTCGATTTTGAGGATTACCGCGGGCCCTCGACCTTGGACGCTCTGTTCGCCTATTTCGACACTCTTCCCTACACTCTCGATATGACGCCCATCATGCGGCCCTACGGCCTCCGGAACGGGAAAGGGGCCGGGGAGGTCGTCTCGATCCTGACCATGATCGCCGAAAGCCACATCAGTCTCCATTACTTCCCCGGGGAGGGAAAGGCGTATTTCGACATCTTCTCCTGCTCGTTTTTCGATACCCGCAAGGTCGACACGGAGTTGCGCCGGGGGCTGAAGGGGCGGGTCGTGTCCGATGTCCTCGTCTCCCGGGGAAGCAAATACAAGGACTTCCGCGAGGGACGGCGGGAAAAAGTCCGCTACTCCCGGCAGTGGCTGAAGCACGCCCACGGGCGACGCCCCAAAGCCTAAGCGCCGATCCCCGCAGTTTTCTCCTGTCCGCGCGGTCCGCACGGCGCCGTGAAGGCGTATGTCTTGCTCGGCGCCGATACGGCCGCTGCTGCGCATCGGCCGGCCGGTGGCTGTTTTCGGCCGGGATGAGCTCGGTCCTCCTCGGGGTCATGGGAGCCACAAAGCGGCTGGGGCACGGCTGAGCCTTTGCCAAAGTTGACAAGTCGCTCTGTTCGTATTATATTAATACTATAGGTATAATAGTAAATATAGGAAAAGAGTCTGCCATGCGATCAAGCCAGAAAATCAGCCTGTTGATCGTCGTCGGCGTCGCGCTGCTGGCATGGGGTCTTTCATCCTTGGCCGGGCGGAGGGTCGAGACGTCGTCTTTGACCGAAGAGGGAAAACTCATGATCAAAAAAGTGGAAAAAACGGACGAAGAGTGGAAAGCCCTTTTGACGCCCGAACAGTTTCGGGTGCTGAGGCGGAAAGGCACGGAGAGGGCCTTCACCGGAATCTATAACGACCGCTACGAACCGGGCCTTTATGTCTGCGCCGCCTGCGGCAACCCGCTTTTTTCCTCGGAGACGAAATACGACCACGGCACGGGCTGGCCGAGCTTCGCCGACGCCGTCCGGCCGGGCGCCGTCACGTTCCACGAGGACAGCTCGTTCATGATGAACCGGACCGAGGTCCGGTGCGCCGCCTGCGGCTCCCACTTGGGGCATGTGTTCGACGACGGCCCGCCGCCGACCGGCCGGCGCTACTGCATCAATTCCGTTGCCCTTGACTTCAAGTCGGCCGGCGCGGACAAGGATGCCGTCCCGGCCGGGAAAACGGAAACGGCCATTTTTGCCGCCGGCTGCTTTTGGGGAGTCGAAGACAAGTTCCGACGCGTCCCCGGGGTTCTCTCGACCGAAGTGGGGTATACGGGCGGCCGGACGAAAAATCCGACCTACAAGCAGGTTTGCTCAAACACCACCGGCCACGCCGAGGCCGTCCGTTTGGTTTTCGATCCCGGGCGGGTGAGCTATGAGGACCTCGTCCGCCTCTTCTTCAAGCTCCACGACCCCACCCAGCTCAATCGCCAGGGGCCCGATGTCGGTACCCAGTACCGCTCGGCCGTTTTCGCCCTTGATAAGGCCCAGGAAGAGACGGCCCAACGGGTGAAATCCGAGCTCGACCGTTCTGGCGCGTTCGGCCGGCCGATCGTCACCGAAATCGTCCCGGCCGCCGAATTCTACTTGGCCGAGGAATACCACCAGCAGTATTTCGAGAAAAGGCGCCGGCGGGACGGCGGGAATCCGGATGAATGCGGCGGAGACGCCTGCGGCCGTTGACAATAACAGAAAATCCTGCTTGACATCGTCTCCCGGCCGGAAGTATCATCGGCCGTGATGAGGGGGGTGGGGCTCTTTTTGGAAGACGGTGGTGTGCCGCCGCCGAAAAAACCCGGATTTTTTTCCCGTTTTAGGGCCGGAAAAAAGCCTCCGTCCGAACACCGGGGCGGAGAAGCCGGTTCCTTTTTCAAATTGGCGCCCCACAGCAAGGACATCATCGTCATTTTTCGCTGGCTGGTCATCCTCGTGCTGGCCTGTTTCGCGGTTTTCAGCCCCGAGAAGTACGCTCCCGGAAAATACGCCCTGATCCTGGGATTGATCTTCGTCTATTTCCTCTCCAACCTTGTCCTGTCGTTCATGAAAGAGCCGGCCTTCCAAAAGATGGGGCTCGGCCGGACCCTGTTTTTCGTGGACATCATCCTCATCGCGGCGATCATGTATCTCATCAAAGGATTTGAGACCGATCTCTACCTCGTCTTCTTTCTCATCATTTTCGTGGCGGCCATGCAGCACGGGGGACTGCGCCGCAGCTGGATCACGGGCCTGGTTACGGCCGCCCTGTACGTGGGACTCTACCTCAGAAACCATACCTTGGAATCCCTTCTGGATTCCTATGTCCTCCTCCGGGTGCCCTTCTTTTTTCTCGTGGCCGTCTTCAGCGCCTATCACAGCGATCAGCTGGGAAGAGAGGTGGTCCGGCGCAAAGAGGCCGAGGAAAAGTCCGCCCAGCTCCTGGAAAAGTACAAGACGCTGGTCGAAACCATCCCCGACATCATTTTCGAGCTGGATCAGGAGGGGCGTTTCACCTTCGTCAGCGACGCCGTGCGCAGTGTGGGCTACAGTCCGGAAGATCTTCTGGGAAAACACTTCAGCGTCATCCTCCATCCCGATGAGCTGAAGCGCGTGAGCCGCCGGGAGATGCTGGGATTCCTCCAGGGGAAGAAAACGGGGGAACTGGACTCCCCGAAGCTTTTTGACGAGCGAAGGACGGGCGGCCGGATGACAAGAAACCTGGTCGTCAAAATGCTCCTCGGCCCCGCGGCCGTCGGAGGCGAGCCCCACATCTACGTGGAGATGCATTCCTCCGGAAAATGGGGACTGGACAAGGCCACGGGGAAAAAATCCCTGCAGGGCAGTTTCGGCATCCTTCGCGACATGAAGGTGCCGGAAATCAGGAACCGGTCGAATGCGAAAACGGGGAGCCCGTCCGGCTTTAATCGACGATAAAAACCCTCTCCTCGCCGGCGTTGCTTCCTAAGTGGGGATGGACGTCATCGTCCCCGGCCTGGAAGCTTGTGCCCGCCTTGAGAAGGAAGGTCCGCCCGTCTTTGAGAGCGACGGCGAATTCGCCGTCCAGGACATAGAGCACGTGACCCCGCAGGCACCAGTGGTCGGAGCGGAAACCGGGCGAGCAATCGACAACACGCACGCGGATCCCTCCCCCCTCGAACAACCGCCAGAACGACGTTCCGCTCTCGCCCTTGTATTCCTGTTTTTCGACTTTTTTTTTAGTCGGTGACGACGAACGTCAGACCGCTGATTTTCATGATGTCTCCTTTCGCCGCCGCGGCGCCGGCTTCCGTAATGGACTGGAAGAGAATAAGAGGGCGACAATCCCCCGGTCCGCGCCCGGGACACCGGCGCTCCAATCCGTGAACGAAGAATCAGGGCGAGCCTCGGGATGAGCTTCGTCGCCTGAACCGGTTCCCGTCGTCACGGGATAGGAATCGCGCATGGCGCCCCGGCTCTTCCCCAGGCTCGGCGATTGACAGAGTGTCTGTTCCCCTGTATAAAAAAGGCCTCTATGTCCAAAGGCGTGTCTTGTCGTTTCTTTTCATTTTTCCATTCGTCTAGGAGGCCTGACATGAAAAAGACGTCTCTTCCGGTTCTGATGGTCCTGGCCCTTGCGGTCGCGGCCGGCTCGACCTTCACTCAGGCGACCGGCAACGCCGGCGGCCTGAGTTGCGCTCCCGAGCCCGACCGCGAAAGCTGCACGGTCATCATGGTCGGCAAAAACGCCTCGGTCGACGGCTCGGTGATCTCCACCCATACCTGCGACTGCGGCGTCTGCGACTGGACGTGGCGTTACGTCCCGCCGGCCGATCACGAGCCGGGCGCGATGCGCAGGATCTACTGGGTCAACCAGTTCACCACCACCCCCCCCAGCCAGGGTCTCAAGTGGGACCGGGCTCCGGAGAACTTCTCCGGTCTGGAAATCCCCGAGGTGCCCCACACCTACGGCTACCTCCTGGGGGCCTTCGGCTACATGAACGACAATCAGGTGGCCATCGGCGAATCGACGATCGGCTGCCGCGACCGGATGGAAAATCCCACCCCCATGGCCAAGTTCGACATCACCCAGCTCACACTTCTGGCCATGGAGCGGTCGCGCACGGCCCGGGAGGCCGTCAAGGTCATGGGCGAGCTGGCCGAGAAACACGGCTACGGCAACACCGACTCGGGCGAGATGCTGGCCGTCAGCGACCCGAACGAAATCTGGATCTTCGAGATCATGCCCGTCGGCCCGCTGTGGACCCCCCAGAGCGGCAAGCCGGGCGCCGTATGGTGCGCCCAGCGCGTTCCCGACGATCACGTCAGCGTCTGCCCCAACGAGAGCCGCATCGGCGAGATCGATCTCGAAGACAAAGACCATTTCATGGCCTCGCCCAACGCCGTTTCCTACGCCGTGGACAACAAGTGGTACGATCCCCAGAGCGGCCGGCCCTTCAACTGGAAGCGGGCTTACTCGCCCAATGAAGTCAGCGCCGCGAGCACTCAGGGCTCGCGGGTGCGGATGTGGCGGTTCTTCGATCTCGTGGCGCCTTCCAAGAAATTCAGTCCCGACACGCCCAACATGGATTTCCCGGTAACGATCAAGCCCGAGAAAAAACTGTCCGTCTACGATGTCATGGTCATGACCCGAGACAAGTGCGAAGGCACTCCCTTTGATCCCGCCCGCGGCCTCCAGGGCGGACCCTTCGCCAATCCGAATTTCCTTCCCTATGGGTTCGAGTATGAGGGTCAGAAATACAGCACCTCCCGGATCATCGGCGTCAACCGGGCCGAATACGTGACCGTCACCCAGTGTCGCGGCTGGCTGCCCAATCCCATCGGCGGGATCGTCTGGCTGGCCTGGGGCGCCCAGGACACTTCGTGTTATTTCCCGCTCTACCAGGCCGTAAACAAAATCCCGCGCTCGTTCGAAATCGGAGACCACTGGGAATTCAACCGCGAATCGGCCCGCTGGGCGTTCGACACCGTCGATTTCCACGCCCAGGTTCTCTACTCCCTCGCCATCCAGGACGTGAGGGCGGCCCAGGAGAAATGGGAAAAGTCCGCCGTCGACAGGACGCCGTTCGTCGACAAGAACGCCCTGGAGCTCTACGAGAAGGATCCCGCCCGGGCCGTGGGCTATCTCAACGATTACTGCCTCGCCAACGCCGAGGCGGTGATCAACGCCTGGTGGCGTCTCGGGGAGGAGCTTCTGGTGAAATACAACAAGCTGTGGCTCTACGATCCGGCGACGAGAAAACGCCTCCCCCTGAAGTTCCCCGACTGGTATCTCAAGGAGCTCATCCGCTACAACGGGCTCGCCCCCGAGGAGAAGAAATAGTCAACGGTAATAGTTGAGGCCGATTTCGAGGTAGTCGCCCCGGAAGCGATAGTCGGCCGACTCCGCGTACCGCGAGTAGCCCAAGGAAATATAGAGCGGGGATTTTGGGACGAGCACCAGGCTCACGGCCAGCATGGCGGCTGTGACTCCGTCCGTATTCCGGTAGACCGCGGCCCGGGGATTCAGGTGGAGCCAGGGGAAGATCTTCAGCCGCATTCCTCCCTTGAGGCTGGCGGTGGTGATGCGCCGCCGCGGCTCTTCAGGAAGCCAGAGGATCGAACTTTCTGTGAGCATGTAGAATCCGGCCTCCAGTATCGTTCCCTCCCGGAGGTGGAAACCGTAACCGGTGTCCAAGGCCAGGGCCGAATAGCCGTCCGTTCCCGCCAGGTAGGACAGGGCTCCGTAATACTCCCGGGAAGGAGCCTGCCGATAATACGCCGCCGTGAGGTTCAGCAAGTGAGCCTTTCTTTGAACTTCTTGTCCTTCGAGGTCGACATAAGAAAAATCAAGATTATGGAAATAGCATTTGAAAAGGAGGGAGGACGACGGCGTCAAGCCCTGGCGCACGCCCATCCAGGGGGTCCAGAGGACCATCCGGTTGGATCCGAGGATGGACTCGGCCCCGGCCTGAAGAACGGTTTCGGAGACGAGCGGCGAAGCCGCGGCGGCCATCATGAGAATCAATGCGACGGTTTTCACGTCTTTTTCTCCTTGGAGAGCCTCGTTTTTTCCGGCCTCAGGGGGAAGCGCGGCGTCTTAACCCAGGTCCCTTTCTTCTTGCCTGCGATTTCCTGAAACAGGCTCACGAACACGACCAGAACCCACAATTTCGTATACACCAGGTAGACGGGCGGGATCAGGAGCACGTTCGAGAGCGAATCCTCGCCTTCATAAGCCAAGGCCAGAAGGACTTCCAGGCCGAAGAGGATGAATGCTAGGGCCCACAGCTCGGCGTAGGGGCCCAGAACGCGGATGCGCGCCCAGCCGGCCAGGCAGAGCAGGAACAAAATGTCGGACAGCAGGACGGCGAATACAAAGAAGTAGTACAGCCACAAAAGGTTGAAAAGCTCGAGCGACATCCGGCCCGGCTTCCGGCGAAGAAGCAGGCGGCTGCGGTCGTCGATGAGGCGGTAGTAGCCGCGTGCCCACCGCGTCCGCTGCCCGAACCATACCCGGAGCGTCTCCGGCTCCTGCTCCCAGGTGACGGCCGTGGGCAGGAAGGCGACGCGGTATCCGAGGTCGTAGAGACGGAAGGTCAGCTCGGAGTCTTCGGTCAGGGATTCTTCGTTCCAGCCTCCGACATTCTTCAGGACGGAGGCGCGGACGACGAAGTTCGTTCCGGGAATGACGGCGATGCGGAAAAACCTCCAGCGACCCGCCTGAACGATCCATTGAAAGGCGAGAGATTCGATGTTGATGAACCGGGTCAGCCAGGAGGCCCGCCTGTTGTAAGCCCGGAATTTGCCGCAGACTGCGGCCAGACGGGCATCGTCTTGGAGAGCTCCCACCAAAAGGGCCAAAGAGTCCGGCTCGGGGAGATTGTCCGCGTCATAGACGGCGATCACATCGCCTGAGGCGCGGCTCAGGCCGAGGTTCAGGGCGGCGCCCTTCCCCCGGCCGGAGAGCCCGGGCGGGACGTCGAGACGCCTGATCCGCGGGTCCGCGGCGGCGCTCCGGTCCACAGCCCGGGCCGTTCCGTCCGTGCTGCCGTCGTTGATGACCAGGATCTCGATTTTGTCCCTGGGGTAAGCGAAGCCCCCGACGCGGGCCAGGAGCGCCTCGATGACCTCCTCCTCGTTCCGGGCCGGGATGAGGACCGTGACCGGAGGGGAGGCAGCGACGGAGTCGCTCTTTCGTCCGAGGCGCATCCGCCTCCGAAGAAAAAATCCGCCGACGGTCAAGACGAACTGGTAGAGGAGCATCAGCCAGATGAACACCACGGAAAAAACGAACAGGGCGTCGACGGCAAGCTTCAGAAGGGCTTTCATCTGGTCCACCGGACATGAAGATACAGGCCCGCGAGGACCAGCGCCGCCGCCAGGCCGATAAGAGAGAAAGCGGACGACGAAGCGTACCCGACTTCGTCCAGGCGATGAAAGACCGGATGGCTCAGGACCAGGGTCAGCCGGTGCCGCCCCCGGGGCAGGAGGAGGCTCAGGTCGCCGTCGTCGGCCCGCAGCTCCCGGCCGTCAAGCTCGATCCTTTCCAGGGGGCGGTTGAACGACAGGGGCGTCGCCTGCGGCGATTCGTAGTCCAGCCCGATCGTGTTCCCCTCGGCTTTGATGTTTTCGATGTCGGCTTCGAGGAGGATGCGATGCTCCAGGCCCTGGAAGCCCAAAGAATTTTTCGGGATGAAGTCCAGGCGGTGAATTCCCGAGGGCACGGACAGCGTTGTTTCCGTGGCGAAAGGCCAGGGGCGGCCGTCAAGGCGCGGATTGCTGTCCCGCCCGTTCCAGGAGAGCTGGAACGGTTTCCCGGCCTCAAGCCGATAGCCCCGGCCTTCCGGCTCGACCTCGACGTCCGAGCCCATAACGAAGGGCAGGATGTCCATGTCCAGGGGCGGGACGGTGAACTCCGAATAGATCGCCACGCGGCCCGTGGCCAGACCGGCGTAGAAGACCGTGGCCGCCAGCTCGGCGCCTACGGCCGCATCCGTGGGGAGGGAGGCGCTCTCGAAGCCCCGGCGGGGGACGACGTTGATATCGAACATGAGCCGCTCCGGGTTGGAGACGCGCTCAAGGTAGGCCGCCGCCAGGGCGACGTATCGGTCCGGCGCATCGGTCCAGCTCCGGGCGGGATCTTCGACCTGAAGAGTGAAATCGTGGCGATCCATGAGAGCGATGATGTCTTCGGTGTCGAGGCCGCATTCCTCGACGACCTCGGGGTGGAGGAGAGAGTCCATGGCCGTGACGATGATTTCCATATCCCGGCCCTTGGCCCGCCTTACGGCCTCGATTTCCTCAAGGAAATAGGCGTGCCACCCGGCCGTTATGCGCGTCCTGAACCGCAGAAAAGATTCCCAGGCCCGGGGGGCGGTCAGATGATAGCGGGGGGACGCGGTGTTGAAAAACTCCCGGGGATCGAATCCCGCCTCCCGGCGGAACGCCTCTCGGACGTCGGTGTTCATCGGGACGAACTTGGAGGGATCGGCGGCCCCCTTGTTGGTGTCGAAATTGAGCTCGGCCAGGTTGACGCCGTCCCAGTCGTGCTCCATGAGGATCCGGCGCATAAACTCGCGGGCCGCCTCCCGAGCTTCGGTATTGAAGAGGTTCATTTGAAGCCGCCAGTGGCAGAGCCCGTCGCGGCCGGTGGCGGTCTTTTCCCTCCACTCCGGATGCTCCTCCCACATCAGCGGCGTCACCTGCGGGTATTCGAACCAGGCATAGACGGCCAAACCGTGGGCATGGCAGAGGCGGATGAAATACCTATAGTTGAATGACCAGTCGCGGTAAAAATGCCAGGCGGCCAGGTAAACGGTTTTCACTCCCGAAGCCTTCCACTGCTTGACGAGCTTCTCCCAGCCGGCGAACGGCCTCTGGCCGGGGTCGAAATAGTATTCGACGCGGCCGCGGCGGACTTGGAAAGGGACACCCAGGGAATTCCGGAGATAGTGCGGGTAGTAGGCGAAGCGGTTGATGCCGAAGGGTCCCAGATCGTCGAACGGCACGGCCAGAAAAAGAACCCGGCCGCGGCCGACGGTCTTCAGACAGGCCAGCGGAGTCCCGCCGGACGCATCGGCGGCCAGGATGACGGCGCCCCCGGCGTCAAAGACGGGCGCTTCGACGGCCGGATTCCAGCGAAGCGCGCGTCCGGGCAGGGAATGCTCTTTGACCTCCGCGACCCGCGCCGTGCGCCCCGTATCGCGGAAGCCGAGGTTTTCCGTAAGCTCCGATCGGCCTTCGGTGATCAGCGATCCGCCGCGCTCGGCGAATTCGAGCAGGGCGTTGACGCCCTCGCTCTTCAGCCGGACGGCAGCCGCCCGGGGTACGACGACGAGGCTGAATGGCCGCAGGGCTTCGGGCCGGACGTCGCTCGTTCGGAGCGGTTTCGGAACGATGCCGAAGTACCTCAGGGCGGACTGATGGCTCCGCTGGTTGGTATCCTCAGATCGTGTCGGCGAAGGGGCGGCCAACAGGGCCGCGCGCGTCAGTCTCAATTCCGGCTCCTCATTCTCGGGACGGGCTTCGAGAACTCTCCTCTGAAGCGCGGAGAGCCAGGACGGTCCGACGCCCGACGTCCGCTCGGGGGCCAGGTCGAGGGTTTCCAGGACATAGAGACCGCCCGGGGGAAGTTCGATCCGACGGGAGACGAGACCCTTCTGTCTTGCGGATCCGACGGTCTGCCGGACGAGACGGCC
>JAFGAV010000065.1 GCA_016933515.1 Candidatus Aminicenantota bacterium | reverse complement strand
TCATCGAGGCCGGCGGCCTGATCGAATACACGAAGAAAAAACTCTAAGACGGGGTCGCGTCTACACTTTCCACTTTTTTGATTATTCCGTCTTTCGATCCGGCAGAAATGATCAGCAGGGACGGGCGGTCAGAACCGGCCGCTGAGCCCGATGTTGACGATCCCCTTGTAGCCGGCGCCGAGCTCGCCGAAAAACCCGAAATTCCGCCCCAGCCGGAAACCGATCACGTTGACATGGAAAGTCGCCCGTATGCGGGACTTCGTCTCGTCGGGCGAGCCCGCGACGGAGTACGTGCCGTTTTTGAACGTCAGGCCGGCGCCGAGGCCCGAATAGAGCTGGAGCGAGCGGCCGTTGATCCAGCGATAGGCGATTTCGCCGGCGCCGACGAAGTTGGACTCCTTGAACGTTCCCTCGACCTCGCCCATGAGAAGGAGGTCTCCCCGGGTGCTGTATGTTCCGGCGGCGATTCCGGCGCTGAAACGGCCGCGGGGCGAGTAGCGATAGGTGAGGAAAGGAGCGCCTCCGAATTGGTTGATTTCCTTATTGTAGGACCCGAGGGTGAGAACGGCGATCGTGGCATTCTCCAGAATGTCGACGATCTGATCCAGGGTGATGATGCCGTATGACAGCGAGATTTCATGGCGGGGTGTTTGGGCCGTGCCGAAGGTGGGAAGGCATAGCAAGGCGGCGATGGCGAGAAGGGCGGCGGGCTTCACGAACCGAGCGATTGTCATTCTGGGTTTTCTCCTTTTCTTCAGTTGTCCGGTTGCCCGGATCGGTTGGCTGTTCAACGGGATTATAAGCGAATCGGCATACAAAATAAAGAGCGTTCTCTCATCATGCCGAACGGCGGCGCCGCCGGGCGTCCCGCCTCTCTCTCACGCCTCCCGGATTCCTTCCTTTCGAAATGATAAAAGTGGAAAGTGGAGACGCGGCCCCCGTCTTGACGCCTGTCGGCGGATAAAGATATAGTCCCACCGTCGTGCCCAAACAAGGGGATGTCTATAAACGGCTGGCCAGGCACCTGGACGATCTGCCGGCCGGATTCCCGCCTTCGAAGAGCGGCGTCGAGCTGCGCATCTTAAAGAAACTCTTCACCGAGGACGAGGCGGAAGTTGCGCTTTATCTGACGCTGCTTCCCGAGTCCCCGGAGTCGGTGGCGCGCCGGGCCGGATTGTCCGCGGCCGAAACCGCGGGGAAGCTCGAGGAGATGGCGAGCAAAGGGCTTGTCTATCGCCTCGAGGACGAGAAAAACGGCCTCCGCTACAGCGCCAACCAGTTCGTCATCGGCATCTGGGAGTTCCAGGTCGCAAGACTCAAGCCCGATCTCATCCGGGACATGGAAGAATACCTGCCGACGCTGATGGCGGACAGCCCCTGGAAGACGACGCCGCAGCTTCGGACCGTGCCCGTCATGGAGAGCCTTCCCGTGCGGCATGAGATCGCGGCCCACGAGAACGTCGAGGAATTGCTCCGCGGCCACGACCGCTTTCTCGTGGCGCCCTGCATCTGCCGCCGGGAACGGGCGATGGTGGGCCGGGGATGCGGCAAGCCCGAGGAGACCTGCCTCGTCATGGGCCGGGCCGTGGATTATTACGAAAAAAACGGAATGGGCCGCGTCATCGGCAGGGAAGAAGCCCTGGCCATCCTTCGGACGGCGGGGGAGGCCGGTCTCGTTCTCCAGCCGTCGAACGCCAAGAAGATCGCCAATATCTGCATGTGCTGCGGGTGCTGCTGCGGCGTGCTGCGGACGATCAAGTCCCACCCTCGGCCGGCCGAGTTCGTGTCGTCGGCCTTCCGCGCCTCCCTGAATGAGGAGACGTGTTCGGACTGCGGGACTTGCCTCGAGCGCTGCCCGATGGACGCCCTGACCCGGACGGACGGCGGCGGGATTCGCCTCGACCCCAACCGCTGCATCGGCTGCGGGCTGTGCGTCCTGACCTGCCCGACCGGCAGCCTGACCCTCGTCCGGAAACCCGAGTCCGAGCAGCGGGACGTGCCGACGACACTCCGAAAGACCTACATCGATATGGCCCGACGCCGCGGCGGCGGGAAATTCTTCAAGCTCGTCCGCTCCTGGCTGCGGTCCGCCGTTCGGGTCTAAGGGGCCTGATCTGAGAAGCCCGAGGCGGGATCCGACGTCTCGCTGTGCTCTCCCGAATCGGAAGGTCCCGAACGTGCGCCCTCCTCATAAAAGTGGAAAGTGTAGACGCGACCCCGTCTTCAGCGGCCGGTCCAGAGCAGGGCGTAGAAACAGAAGATCACCGCGTCGGGGATGAAGTGGATGAGCCACGGGGCGAGCATTCCCCGCGTTTCGAGCATGGCCTTGCCCATGAACCAGGCGAGGAAGCCGGTCATGAGAAATCCCGGCAGGCCGGGCGGCGATCCGTAGATCCAGTGCGCCAGGCCGAAAAAGACGGCGCTGATCAAAAGGATTTGATTTTTTCCCAAAACCTCAGTCAGTGTGGATAAGAAGGAAGCCCGGAAATAGACTTCTTCGGTGAACGCGTTGATGGCGGCGAAAAGAAGGGCTGCCGGAAGGAGGGGAACGGCTTTGGCCAGCGCCGCCGGGGATATTTTCACCGACAGCGCCGTGGCGACAAGGACGATGAAGCCTGCGGCCAGGCCGAAGATCCACATGAACGTCCGCCAGCGTTCGCCGGCTCTGATGCCCAGCCAGCGGACGGGCCCGACCGCGGCATCGACATTTCCCTTGACCAGGAAGAAATCCCTCCGCCGCTTTTTAAGGGCCCACAGGGCGGCGAGGACGGCCAGGGCGACGACGATGTCGCGATGAAAGGCGCCCAGGTAGCCCGTGAAGAATGAGACGTCGGGGCCGTTGAAACGGGCGCGCCACCACGGCGAGGCGCCGACTCCGGCCGACAGCCGGAGGGCCAGGAAGAAGACGAGCATGACAAAGGCGAAAGGCAGCAACACCCGCAATTTTCTCCACGCCAGGCACAGCCCGAGGAACAGCGCAATAAAAATGACTTGAGCCCACGGCAGCCAGCCGGGCGCCTTGCTCCCGAGCCATCCCCAGACGATCTCGGGCAGGTCGGAGACGAGGAGCATGAAGGCCCAGGCCGAAGCGATGAGGAGGCCGCCGCCTGAGAAATTTGCGGATGATTTCATTCCGAACCTCCTTCTTCCATTCCCGAAGCTCTAAGCGGATGCTTCAATAGCCCGACGTTAAGACTCTTGTTGCCGTCGATAGGCAGCCTTCCACGGCTTCAACCTGCCTTGAGCGGCACAGCCGGGGATGGAAGAGACCTCAGCCCAGAAGCCGCCTTCGTTCGCCTTGCAAATGATGACTTTGAGTTTCATGCTGTCACATTTTAACTCGTTCTCAGGGGCTGTCAACAAGGAGAGGGCTGTTTTGACGGCCATGAACCTTGGAAAAGAAGAGAAACGAGGCGGTCTTCAATATAGACGTCGGCTCGGCTTTTAGGGTATTTTATTTCCATCTATCCGGTTATGACGGAGGACTCAATGAAAAAATCAACCGCCGCATTCTTTGGAATCCTGCTCGTTCTGACCGCCGGGGCCGAACCGAAAACGGCCGGAGGCGGGAAGACCGTTCCGGATAAGCCGGGGCTTCTCTCGGCCGACGTCCTTTCCGGCTTTGCTTTCCGCAACATCGGTCCGGCCGTCATGTCCGGAAGGATCAGCGACATCGTCATCCACCCGCAGAGACGCCACGTCTGGTACGTGGCCGTGGGCTCGGGCGGCGTGTGGAAGACCGAGAACGCCGGGACGACCTGGACTCCCATCTTCGACGGACAGCCGTCCTACTCGATCGGCTGTCTGGCCCTTGACCCCAAGAATCCCGACGTCGTCTGGGTGGGGACCGGGGAAAACGTGAGCGGCAGGCACGTGGGCTACGGCGACGGCGTCTATAAAAGCCTGAACGGCGGCAGAACCTGGACGAACATGGGCCTTCACCGCTCCGAGCACATCGCCCGCATCCTCGTCGACCCGCGCGCATCGAACGTCGTTTACGTCGCGGCCGAAGGGCCGCTCTGGTCGCGGGGAGGGGAGAGGGGCCTTTATAAGAGCGAGGACGGCGGGAAAACCTGGAAGCGTTCCCTCGAAATCTCGAAAGACACGGGCGTGGCGAGCATCGAGCTCGACCCGTCGAATCCCGACATCCTTTACGCCGCCGCCTACCAGCGCCGCCGGACCGTGGCCGCCTTTATGGGCGGCGGCCCCGAGTCCGCGATCTACAAGTCCGAGGACGCCGGAAAGACCTGGCGCAAACTGATCGTCGGCCTGCCGAAGGGCGACATGGGGAAAATCGGCCTGGCCGTCTCGCCCGTCGACCCCGCCGTCGTCTACGCAACGATCGAGGCCGGCCCGGAGGAGCGCGGTTTCTACCGTTCCGCCGACCGCGGCGAGAGCTGGGAAAAGCGCAGCTCCTTCATCAGCGGCGGCACGGGGCCGCACTATTACCAGGAAATCTTCGCCGACCCGAACCGTTTCGACCGGGTCTACCAGATGGCCCCGCCGCTCATGGTCACGGACGACGGCGGCCGGACGTTCCGGCGGGTCGACGAGAAACACAAGCACGGCGACAACCACGCCATGGCCTTCATCCCCGGCGAGGCGGACTACCTTCTCGTCGGGAGCGACGGCGGCGTTTACGAAAGCCGCGACGGCGCTCGGACCTGGCGCTTCTTCGACAACCTGCCCGTGACCCAGTTCTATAAAATCGCCCTGGACAACGCCCGGCCGTTCTACAACGTCCACGGCGGCACCCAGGACAACGGGAGCCAACTCGGCCCCTCCCGGACGCTGAACGCCCACGGCATAGGAAACGCCGACTGGACGATCACCTACGGAGCGGACGGCTACGCATCGGCCGTGGATCCGACGAATCCCGACATCATTTACCTCGAATGGCAGGAAGGGAATCTGTTGCGCTATGACAAGAAGAGCCACGAAGCCGTGTACATCAGTCCCCGTCCCGAGCCCGGCGATCCGCCTTTCCGCTTCAACTGGGATTCGCCGGTCATCGTCAGCCCCCATTCCCCGACGCGCATCTACTACGCCGGCCAGTACGTCTTCCGCTCGGACGACCGGGGCGACTCCTGGACGCGGATCAGTCCGGACTTGACGCGCGCCATCTTCCGTCTGGAGCAGCCGATCATGGGAAGGACCTGGAGCGTCGACGCCCTGTGGGATCACGGCGCCATGTCGATGTTTTCCACGATCACCACCCTGAGCGAGTCGCCCCTTGTTGAGGGACTCCTTTACGCCGGGACGGACGACGGGCTCATTCAAGTCACCGAGGACGGCGGCAAGACCTGGCGCCGCGTGGACAAGCTCCCCGGCGTGCCGAACGCCTTCTTCGTGAACGAAATCAGGGCCTCGCCCGTGACGCGCGATACCGTTTTCGCCGCCGTGGACAACCACAAGACAGGCGACTACAAGCCTTATCTCCTCCGCTCCGACGACCGCGGCCGTACCTGGGTGTCGATCGCCGGCGACCTGCCGGAGCGGACGCTCATCTGGGCCGTGGCCCAGGATCATGTAAACACGGATCTCCTTTTCGCCGGCACGGAGTTCGGGGTCTACGCCACGCTTGACGGCGGACGGCGCTGGCACAATCTCGGCGGCGGCGTTCCGACGATTTCCTTCCGCGACCTCGAGATCCATGAACGTGAAAGCGACCTCGTAGGCGGCTCGTTCGGACGGGGGATTTTCATCCTCGACGACTACGCGCCGTTGCGGGAGATCGACGAAAAAATCCTTCAGTCCGAAGCCTGCCTTTTTTCGGTCAAGAAGGCGCTTTTGTACATTCCTCTCAGGCCCATCGATTCGAGCGAAAAGGGATGCCGGGGCGACGGCTTCTTCACCGCCCCCAACCCGCCGTTCGGCGCGGTGTTTACCTATTATCTCAAAGAGTCTTTGAAAACCTCGGCCGCGTCCCGGCGAGAGGAAGAGAAAAAGCTCCGCGACGCGGGCCGGGCCGTCCTCTTTCCCGGATGGGACAGGCTTCGACAAGAAGAAGCGGAGGAAAAACCGCAGATCATTCTCACGGTCAGGGACACGGACGGAAGAGTCGTGCGCCGCCTGACGGCGCCGGCCTCGAAGGGAATCCACCGCGTCGCCTGGGACCTTCGCTACCCGCCCGTCGAGCCCACCCGGCTCGAGGAGACGCGGCGCGAATCCTGGGAGGGGCCGCCCAGGGGACCGCTCGTCGTCCCGGGGACGTTCACGGTGACTCTTTCGAAGAGAGCGGCGGGAGTCGAAACGCCGCTGGCCTCGCCCCGGGAATTCGTCGTCGAATCGCTCGGCCTGGCCGCGCTGGGAGCGTCCGACCGGAAGGACCTCCTCGAGTTCCAGAAAAAAGCGGGCGAGCTTCAGAGAGCGATGATGGGCGCCGACGAAGCGGCGCAGGACGCCCTGAGGAGCCTCGAATTCATGAAAAAAGCCCTTCTCGACACTCCCGGCGCGGCCAAGGAGCTTGAAGGAGAAGTCCGGGCCCTCGAAGCCCGCCTCCGCGACGCCCGGCGGGAGCTGACCGGCGATCGGACGGTCCGCCGCCGGAGCGAGGCCGCGCTGCCTTCGCTGATGGACCGGGTGAACGCCCAGCTTTCGACGACCTGTCCCGTCACCGGAACGGCGCGCCGCGACTACGAGATCGCCGCCGCAGGCTTCGGGACTCTGCTCGAAAAAATGCGCGCGCTCATCGACGAGGACCTGAGGGAACTCGGACGAAAACTCGATGCGGCCGGCGCGCCCTGGACCCCGGGGCGTCCGCTTCCGGTGTGGAAGAAGGACTGAAGCTCCTCAACAGACCGGGATCGTCGGGTCGCCGCGCCCTGGGAAATGTCCGGCCTTATATCAGGGCCCGAAGATCCAGGCGATCCGGATTCCCCAGGCGGGCTTTTTGATTAATTTGCCCCAATACACCTCATCCAGGGCCGATTCCTGCCAGGAATTGACCTTGAAGCCGGATTCAAGGGGGCGATAGACGAATTCGATGAGAATCCCCGAAGGGTTGTCCCCGGAGGAGATCATCAGACCGGCCGCCAGGATCATGGACAGTTCATAGCCCATGTCATAGGAGCCGGGGAAGATCAGGCCGGCCCCGCCCAGCGCGGAGAACGTCAGCCGCGCAGCCATCCGTCCGATTCCGAACGTGGGATAGCGGGGAAGATACCGGCCGCCGATTTGGAAGTTGAACTGACTGACGTAGTCAAGGTCGGGAATGCCGATCAGGTCCGTCTTGTAGCGTTCGTAGGACAGGTTGGATTCGTACTGGAAATCCGTGTCCCGGGCCGAGATCAATCCCAATCCGAATCCGAGATAGCCGTCTTTCTGCGAAGTCTGCCATTCCTGGTGCACGATCTCCTGCTTGCCGATGAACTCGAAGTGGATGCGCAGGAAGGCGTGCACCGGCCGGTAGGGAACTTCGGTGATCTCGATCTCGATCTTCTCCCCGGCCGCCGACGGCGCGGAAAACACAAGGGCGAGGCCGAATCCGGCCAAAATCAATAAGACAGGACGACGGAGAGACGCAAAACACCTCATGGGAACCTCCAATCACGGACCAAGGCACCAAGCGCCCTGCCGGTCTTTATTATAAACGAATCAACCGGACGGTGAGCATGAAATGTATCCGGGCCTCTTCCTGACGGCGGCGAACGAACCGGAACGGAAGCGCGCCGGGTCGCTGATTCCCTCCGCCGGACGTCCTTGACTGATGCCGACCTGGGTCTTATGCTTTCTCAGGAAGCTTTAGGAGGAGAAAAAATGAAAAGAAGGCAAGCTTTAAAAGGACTTCTGGCCGCGACGGCCGCGGCCGCCGCCGCGGGAACCGGAGCGGCCGGACCGGCGCTCTTCGGACGGAGCGCGCCGGGCTCTCCGACGGTCGCCGAGGCGCTCCGTCAATGGAGCGAAAAGCTCGGCTATGAACCGTTGGCCTCAAATCGATTCAAGATTCAGGATACGATCGGGCCTTGCGACGGATCCGTAGTGGTCATCTCTTATAATCCCGTCGTGGCGGACATGAATATCGAGGCCGAGATCAAGAGAGCGATTGCCCTGCACCAAAGATTGGAGTGGGAGGAAAAAAAGAGCGAGGTGATGACCCTCTTCGGCCGGGTGACGGCCCTCAAGGTCGCCGGCCTGGACGAGGCCGGGGATCCCGCGGCCCGGCACTACGAGTGCATCCACCGGGAAGGAGGGTCGACCTATATGTCCGTCCCCGGCCGTCTGTATCAGGATTCCAACGTCGTTCGGTGCGGGAGCCCCTGGTCGACCGGCAACGTGAGCTGTCAATGCCCGGCTCTGTCCCTCGACATCATCTGCCGATGGAACCGCACGCCGGCGGACATCATCCCTTTCCTTCAGGATTTTATCCGTTTCTATCACAACGCGATCGCATAGCCGGCTCTCGGCTTCCGGCCGCGAAAGGCAAATCGGAAGCCCGAGCGAGACGATCCGGAGGGAAAACGGCCGGCGGAAAGACATCGGCCCGAGTCGCGACATCAATGATCCGGAAAGCGTCTTTCTTCCGGGGGAAATGGAAAGGATCCGATATTTCCTGTAAAATAATGCTTCCCAATTTTCGATTTTCAAGGAGTCCGTCATGCCCAAGTACAAAATCGCCGTCCTGCCCGGTGACGGTGTCGGCGCGGACGTCGTCGCCGCCACCCTGCCGCTCCTCAAGAAGCTCGGTCTGGACGCCGAATACGTTCCCGGCGACATCGGGTGGGAGTTCTGGCGCCGGGAGGGAAACGCCCTTCCGGACCGGACGACGAAACTCCTCAAGGAAACCGATTGTTGTCTGTTCGGCGCCATCACCTCCAAGCCCAAGGAGGACGCGGCCCGGGAGCTCGATCCTTCCCTCAAGGGAAAGGGCCTGTCCTATTTCAGCCCCATCGTCCGTCTCCGTCAGGAATTCAGCCTCTACACCAATATGCGGCCCTGCAAGGCCTATCCCGGCAACCCCCTGAACTACCGAGACAATATCGACCTCGTCATTTTCCGCGAGAACACCGAGGGGATGTACGCCGGCGTGGAATGGCACCCCGTCCCGCCGCCCGTCCGCCGGGCCCTGGAGCTTCACCCCAAGATGAAGGCGTTCAAGGACACGCCCGACGCCGAGCTCGCCGTCTCGACGCGCGTCATGACCCGCCGGGGTTGCGAGCGCATTGTCCGGGCGGCGTTCGAGTACGCCCGGAGCCGCAAACGCCGCTCGGTGACGATCGTCGAGAAACCCAACGTCCTGCGTGAGACGGGCGGCCTGATGCTCGACGTCTCGCGCGCCGTCGCCCGGGAGTTCCCGGACATCAAGTTCCAGGAAGCCAACATCGACGCGATGTGCATGTGGCTCGTCAAGAACCCGCACGACTACGACATCCTCGTGGCCGAGAACCTGTTCGGCGACATCATCTCCGACCTGTCCGCTCAGCTCGTCGGCGGCCTGGGATTCGCCTCGGCCGGAAACATCGGCGCGCAATACGCCGTTTTCGAGCCCACCCACGGCTCCGCGCCGAAGTATACCGGCCAGGACAAGGTCAATCCCATCGCCACCTTTTTCGCCGCCAAGCTCATGCTCGACTGGCTGGGCGAAAAGGACAAGGCCGCCCGGCTCGAGGGCGCCGTGGCCGAAGTCATCCGCGAGGGCAACGTCCGAACCTACGACATGGGCGGGACGGCCAAAACTTCGGAGATGGGCCGGGCCGTCGAGGCCAAACTGTAGAGGGAGGGAAGCCTTGGGACAGACGATTTTAGAGAAGATCATCCAGGCCCACTCGGCAGACGCCGTGCGGCCGGGCTCGGTCGTTTGGATGAGTCTCGACGTCCGCTCGGCCCGCGACTTCGGCGGGCCGAACGTCGTCAAGCACTACGAGAGGGAGTACGGGGAGGCGCGGCCCGATCCGGAGCACACGTTCTTCACCTTCGACCTTTGCGCCCCGGCCTGCACGCTCAAATACGCGGACAACCAGCAGATCTGCCGCGACTTCGCCCGCAAGCACGGCCTGACCGTGTTCGACGTCGATCGGGGCATCGGCTCGCACGTCCTCATCGAGGAGGGCCTGGCCGGGCCGAACACGACCGTCGTCGGCACGGACAGCCACATGAACATCCTAGGCGCCGTGGGGTGTTTCGGCCAGGGCATGGGCGACGTGGACATCGCCTTCGCCTTCCGCACGGGGCGGACCTGGTTCGAGGTGCCGCCCACGATCAAGGTCGTCTTCAAGGGACGTCCCTCGTCCGCGGCTACGGCCAAGGACCTGGCCCTTTTCGTCCTGCAGAAGCTCGGCACCCGCGACCTGGCGAACGCGGCTGTGGAGTTCGAAGGGGACGCCGTGCGGGATCTGACCCTCTCCGGGCGCATCACGTTCTGCAGTCTGGTTACGGAGATGGCCGGCATCATCGGGTTTGTCCCCGAGCACGCTCCCGCACTGAAGGACGAGATAAAGGCCCTCACCGGCAGGGATTTCGATCCCTTCCGAGCCGACAAGGACGCCTCCTACGAGAGGATCATTGAGCTCGACGCCTCGGGCCTCCCCCCGCTCATCGCCGAACCGCCCTCGCCGTCCCACGTCCGCGAGGTTCGTGAGCTCCGCGGCACGCGCATCGACACGGCCTTCATCGGCTCGTGCACGAACGGCCGCCTGGAAGATTTTGCCGCGGCCGCGCGTCTGCTCAAGGGCCGTCGCATCGCACCGGACGTCACGCTTAAGATCGTGCCCACCACGCGCCGCGTCACCGAGGAGCTTCTGCGGACCGGGATTCTTCAAACGCTGTTCGACGCCGGCGCGATCGTCGTCAATGCCGGCTGCGGCGGCTGCGCCGACGGACACACCGGCCTCACGGGCAGGGGGGAAGTCCAGGTTTCGACGGCCAACCGCAATTTCCCGGGCAAGCAGGGAAAGGGCTCGACCTACCTCGCCTCGCCCGCGGTCGCGGCCGCCTCGGCTTTGGCCGGGGCCGTCGCCCTTCCGGAGGACGTCCGATGAGTCAAACGCATTTTGAGGGCCGGGCGTGGGTGCTTCTCGACAAGCAGGGCCGCCTGATCGAAGACATCGACACCGACCAGATCTTCCACAACGCCCACCTGCACATCACCGAAACGGCGCAGATGGGCGGCTATGCCCTGGGGAACCTCGAGGGCTGGAAGGATTTCCCGTCCAAGGCCGGGCCGGGGGACATTCTCGTCGCCGGGCGCAATTTCGGCGCCGGATCGTCGCGGCAGCAGGCCGTGGACTGCTTCGCCGCCCTGGGCGTGGCGGCGATCCTCGCGCCTTCGTTCGGAGCGATTTATTTCCGCAACGCGGTCAACTCCGGTTTTCCGGTGCTCAAAGCCCCGGCCCTCGAGGAACGGGTCCGGGAGGGGAAAATCCTTTCCGGGGACATCCTGCGCGTCGACGGGACCAAGGGCGAGGCCGCCGTTCCGAGCCGCGGCGTCGTCTTCGCGCTCGAACCTCTGAGCCGCGTCCAGACGGACATCCTCCGGGCGGGAAACCTTTTCCTCTTCGGAAAAAGCCGGCCCGGATCCTGAAGAGCCGCCATGCGTCTTCTCGCCGTAGACACGACGGGACCGTTCGGCTCGGCCGCTCTCCTCGATGGGACGCGACTTCTGGCCGAGGAGAAGTTTGAGGCCGGCCTCAACCACTCGGAGCTTCTCATGCCGGCCGTCGATCGCCTGTTCCGGTCCGACCGCTCCGAAATCTCCTCCGTCGAGGGATACTGCGTCGCCGCCGGCCCGGGCTCGTTCACCGGCATCCGCATCGGGCTGGCCACGATCAAAGCCCTGGCTTTTGCCTCGGGCCGCCGCGTGGCGGCCGTCTCGAGCCTCCGGGCGCTGGCCCTCAAGCTTCAAACAAAGGAGCCGGGCGCCCGGTTGCTCTGCCCGATCATCGACGCCAAGAAGGGCGAAATCTACGCCGCGCTTTTCGACGCGGGGACAGGGG
>JAFGAV010000011.1 GCA_016933515.1 Candidatus Aminicenantota bacterium | reverse complement strand
ATGTTCAGGCAAACGCCCGGGCTGCCGGAGCTCGACTGGCTCGTTCCGCAAACTCCCCAGAACATTTCTTTCCCCGGCGGGATCTCAAAGAGGAGTCTTTTTTTCAAAACCCGTCCGCCGAGATCGTACTCGACATCGGCCTCGATGCGGCGCGAGCGGCTTTCAAAGACGGGTTGGACGAAAAAGAGCATGGACCGTCCCGCAGCGAGGGGATGATCCTCCAGGGGAGGGGTGATGACCACGGACCCGCCGGTCGTTTCGCCGGCTCGAACGGAGACCGTCCCTTCTTCGCGCCCTCGATTGTGAAGCTGGCAGACAGCGCGCAGGGTGGCCGGATCCTGTCTGAGGACCTTCATGTCCACGTCGGCCGGCTGCGCGCCCGGAGTGATGTTGAGCGTCATCCTGTCGTGCACGGCCGTCCCGGTGCTCTCGTCTTCATCCCCTTCCGGCGTTTTTACCAGGCCCAGTACGACTGCGCCGGCCGCCGCCTGTGGCCGCGCATTGGCAATCAAACGGATGAACTTCCATTCGCCCGGGCTGAGGCGGCAGGGCTCGTCCTCGGATCCTATGCCCTTGAGGCCCATCACCACTCCGCCGATCCGGTTCAAGGGCTTCACCACGAACGTTTCCGCCTCGTCTCCGGCATTCGTGACTTGGACGGTGAAGCGCTGGTCGTTGGCCGTCGTGAGGCGCAGGTCCATCGATTCCTGGGCGAATCGGACGCCCTCCGGGGCTTCGCTCCGCGACAACGCCGGTCGGATCCGCGTTTCGATTATGCCCGTGTTCTGCGTGATTTTGCGGACAAGATCCTGTCTGATTTCGGCGATCGCTTTTCCGAAGAGAGACGTCCTTACGCTCTCGGAATCGATGGGTTCGGACTCCACGTCTCCGGGTTCCGGGCCTTTGTAGTTGTTGTCTTTGAGGCGGCTTTCCGAAGAGAATTCCCCCGCGGCCGCCCTGTTTCCGACATCGACGAGCGACCCGGTAAGCGCAACTTCGCAGCTGGCGTTGACGAAAGAAAGGCGTCCGATTTCGACCTCCTTGGTCTTGAAGTCCAGTTGATGGACCTGGAGGACGAGAATTCCTGAGCAGCCGGCCTCCAGGCCTTTGCCGATGAGGGTGTCGAAACGCACGCGGCTCCCCTCGTCGGCGAATCCCGGGAGATCGAGGGGGATCCATTCGCCGGCCTCGGAGTTTTGAAGATCGGAAAGAACAGCCTCGGTCCAGCTCGAGACGAGCTCTTCCGAGGCCATGGGATTGTCAGCCGGGAGGGACAGCCAAAGCGGAAAAAGGCCGAAGCGTTTTAGGCCGTCGCCGGCCGGCTCAGAGCTCCGGGTTTCTTTGGCGACGGTCCCGAGGGCCAAAAAAAGGCATAAGGCGGACAAAACGAACGGATGTTTCAGACGGCCCATGAATCCTCCCTCATCGTAAGCGGAATTACGGCCGGCAGGCCGGTTATTTTTCTCCGCGGTTCGGCACAATGCAGATGAACTCGAGGCTCTCGCCGTAGGGATTTCGGAACTGGTGCAGGGCGTTCGGCGGGACGAAGGCGAAATCCTTTTCCGCGACCTCGTGCTCTTTGCCGTCGATCATGAGCCGCCCCCGGCCGGACATGATGTAATTGACGTGTTCCCAATCGTGGCGATGCCGGGGCGTGTGGCCGCCGGGGGCGATCGTGAAGACCCGGAGGGTGAATCCCTCCCATCCTTCGGCCTTTCCGATGGGGACTTTCTTGGTTACGCCGACGGCGTCGTCCATGGCGACGGGAATGTCTTCGATTTCTGAGTATTTCCTTACGGGCATGACATCGCTCCTCGCTTGTTAATTTACGTCAAAACGGTGTCGGAGACAAATGAACTTGAAACAACAAGGACCTCTCTCGTGTGAGGAAATAAAAGGGAAATGGGTATTGTGTCCCCCAATATCCCCCCAATATCCGGCAAAAAATCATTGTATTCATGAGGTTGGAAATAAGGTGAATGGGTGTTGCGTCCCCCAATTGACAGGGGGACGGGCGGGGGATAGGATTCTCCGAGGGGTCTAAAAGATGCGGATGGAACAAAGCCTGGAAAAGCTGTCGGATGCCGTGCGCGGCGGATATCCTCTCATCTACATCGTCTCTTGGGAGGAAGACCGCGTCGAGAGCGCGCTCAAGGCCCTGATGATGATGCTGAAAATCGGCGGCGATTTCGCCGTCTGGACCTCCGCCGACGGATTGGCCTCCTCCCGGAAGGAGGCGCCCCGGGCTCTCGACCCCGTGGAGGCCCTCGAGGCGGTTCTTCGGGCCGACCGCCCGGGAATCGTTTTGTTCAAGGACCTCCCCGATTCCTTCGGAGACAATCCCCGGCTCGTTCGAAAGCTGCGGGACGTCTACTACGCCGGCAAAGGCCGGGGCCGGCACGTCGTCATCCTTTCCCCCTCCTATCGTCTTCCGGAGGCCTTGAAAAAGGAAATCCATCTCGTCGAGTTCAATCTGCCCGACGAACACGAGATTTACGAGCACATGGCCCCGCTTGTCAAAAAAATACCCCATCGGGCCGGGTTGCCCGAGGAATTCGTCAAGGACCTTTCCGTGGCCCTCAAGGGCCTGACGATCAACGAAGTCGAGCACACGGTCGCCAAAGTGCTGGCTTTGGACCTTCCGGAGGAAGCGGTCATGAACCGTGTGTTCCAGGAAAAGGAGCAGATCGTAAAAAAAGAGGGCATCCTGGAATTCGTCCCGCCGCGGTTCTCCATCGAGGAAATCGGCGGTCTGGAAAACCTCAAGGAATGGCTGGTGCGGCGCGCCCACCTGTTCACCCAGAAGGCGGTCGAGGAAAACATTCCCCTGCCGAAGGGGATTCTGCTCATGGGCGTCAGCGGCTGCGGCAAGAGCCTGGCGGTCAAGGCCATCTCCTCGCTGTGGAAGGTCCCCCTCTTCCGGCTGGACATGAACCTCGTCTTCTCCGGCCTGTACGGCTCGCCGGAATCGATTTTCCACCGAGGGCTGAAGCAGCTCGAGGCCATGGCTCCCGCCGTCCTGTGGATCGACGAGATCGAAATGGGCATCGCCGGCTACCGCGAGGGGGAAAGCACGACGAGCTCGCACATCTTCGCCCATTTCCTGACCTGGATGCAGGAGAAAGACGAGATGGTCTTCGTCGCCGCCACGGCCAACCGCATCCACCTCCTGCCCGCGGAGATCATCCGCAAGGGGCGGTTCGACCAGATCTTTTTTCTGGACCTGCCCGATGATGAGGAGCGGAGGGAAATTTTCTCCATCCATATCAAAAAGAACGGCGGCGATCCCGAGCGGTTCGACCTTGAATTTCTCTCGATATCCACCAAGGGATGGAACGGTTCCGAGATCGAGCAGGTGATCGTCGCGGCCCGCATCGACGCCTTCTTCGAGAAGCGGCCCTTCGGCCCCGAGGACGTCGTACGGAACATCATGAAGATCGTCCCCCTCTCTAAAACCATGGAGGCCCAGATCAAGGAAATCAAAGGCTGGGCTTTCAACCGGGCCGTCCCGGCCTCCAAAAGGCTGCGCCGCTGATGCCGCGCCGCCGAATTGAAGGCGAATTAAGAGACATCATCCCCATGAACCTTATTTCCTCTTCTCTTTTTGGCTCTCTTCCCTCATGAGTGGGCTGACGCGCTTGGAAGGGAGGCCGGCCTTGGGGTTATCAGCCCGTTCGTCGGGCTCCCATACGGTCCCGAAGAGCTTTTTTTGAGACTTTCCCCGTGGGCGTTTTGGGCAGTTCGTCGACGAATACGACGACCTGTGGCGTCTTGTAATCGGCCAGGAGATTCGAGCAATGGGCGATGAGGTCGCGGGGCGTCGCCCGGCCGTCCTTTTTCATGACGACGACGGCCGCCACGACTTCGCCCCAGACGTCATCGGGGACGCCGATGACGGCGCTTTCCGCTACCGCCGGGTGGGAAGACAGGACGGCCTCGACCTCCTCGGAAAAGACGTTTTCGCCTCCCCTGATGATGAGATCCCTTTTCCGGCCGTCATAATAGAGAAAGCCGTCCCCGTCGAAATGACCCAAGTCGCCGGTGTGGAGCCATCCGTTCTTGATGGTTTTTTCGGTCAGGGCTTGATTCCTGTAGTACCCTTTCATGACATGGGGGCCGCGCATCAGGATTTCTCCTGTCGCTCCCGGCAAGGCCTCCGATCCTCCCGCGCCGGCGATCTTCAGTTCGACGGCCTTGGTGATCGCCGTGCCGATGGAATGCGGCTTGGACAGAACGTCCTTGTCGCGCAGCAGGGTGCCGGCCGTCGCCCCCTCCGTTTGGGCGTAGCCGTTGCAAATCGCCAAATGAGGCTGGGCATTTTTCCACCACCGCACGGTTTCCGGATCCAGGGGAGAGCCGCCCGACAGCATGGTCTCCAGCGAGGACAGGTCATATTCCCGGAACCGGGGATGGCGATCAAGGAGGGTCATGATCGTAGGGACGAGCCAGAGGAAATTTGGCCTTTGGTTTTGAACGGTCCGGAGGACGTCCTCGGCGTTGAACTCCGGAAGCAGGATCAGAGTCGCGCCGACGATCCCTGAGCTCAGCATGAAAGCCGTGGTCGCGGAGCAATGCCAAAGAGGCGTCGTGATGAGCAACTTGTCCCGGGCGGAAAAGCCCATGGCCTCGATCCACATGCCCGCCGAGGAAAGGCAGTTCCGGCGTGTTAAGACGACACCCTTGGGGTCGCCCGTCGTGCCTGAAGTGTAGAAACAGATCATCTCCTCCCCTTCGGAGGCGCGCTGTTCGGGCCGCACATCCCGTCCTTTCCGGAGAAGTTCCGAAAACTCGGGGCTCTTTCTGTCCGCGGCCAGACAGAGGCGGAGCGGCTTCAGGGACGGCCGGATGCGCTCCACCGTTCCACGGAAGCGCTCGTGGAAGAGCAAGGCTTCGGGCTCGAGGTGATCCAGGACGGACCTCAGTTCGGCAGTCTGATAACGCGTGTTGAGCGGGACGGCGATCGCTCCCAACTTGATCAGGGCATAGTAGAGGACGGGGAATTCGAGCGAGTTGCCCAGGAGGAGGGCCGCCTTGGACGCGCGGCCCACGCCCCGGTCGAAGAGAGAGTCGGCCAGCTTGTCGGACAGGGAATCCAATTCCCCGTAGGTTATGATCTCCCCGCCGCAGACGACCGCGGGTTTGTCGCCTCCTTCGACGGCATGTCTTCTCAGAGCGTCTTCGATCATGTTTCTTCCGGGCTCGGCTCTGTCTTTTTTACGAAATCCATTGAGCCGAAGAGCCGCCCTCTCCTTCGCTCGATCCTGAAGTCCAGGGCGCGGGTCAAGCGGACCGACGGCAGATTCCAGGGGTCGACGAGGACGTCCACCCGCCTGACGCCGCGGTCTTTCAGGACGCGGAGCAAATGCTCCCCGATGCCCGACGATATGCGGCGGCCGCGGTATTCTTCCCGGACGCCGGTCCAGAGGATCTTGGCGATTTCGGGAGAGGCGTCCTTCCACGATCGCCCGGAATTCCCCGGGGAGACGAAAGGGGACATGGCCCCGATGGGGAGCCGCGCCGCCGGCTCTCTCCGCGGTTTGAGGATTTTGGCGGCGGCTATCCTCAGGGAAAGGAGGGGATGCCCGAGGACGAAATTCCGGATGAATCGCCTTCGGCCGATGATGGTCATGTTGAAGCCGATGAGCGACGACCGTTCCTCAGCGACAATAACGACGATGTCCCGGTTGGAAACCGCGTCCTTTACGAGCGCCTCGTACAGGCGAGGGGAGCGCAGACCGGCGATCTCGGGCGCGAAAGATTTGAAAAGCTCCTCGAGCTGCGGGAGATCCTGACGACGAAAAAGCCGGTAGCGGGGTGAGGGACGAAGAACGTTTTGCTCCATGGTCTGAGATCGGCCTCCCCTCTTTCCCGCACTGCCGCGGAGGGGGAGATATCGCTATCGTTTCAAGGATTAATAACAGCTCTGGTCGGTCTTCCGAAGACGGTTGACGTCAAAGCCTTTTCGGGCGCAGCCGTCGACGATCTCGTCGTAGAGGGACGCGTCCATGCGCGGGCTGCGCGACAGAATCCAGAGATAGTCCCGGCTGGGGTCGCCTACGACGGCGTAGGAATAGTCAGCCGCCAGATCGATGATCCAATAGTTGCCGCGGAACGGCCAGAAGAACTGTATCTTGAGCTTGGCGTTCCCGCTGCCCTCGACGATGAAAGCCTTGCCCCTCGCCCTTGAAATTTTCCCCTGGGCGCTGTCCTTGCGGCAGATGTTGAGGACGGAGACATATTCCTTGTGGGTCATCGCATACTCGGCCGTAGTGCAGTGGCAGCCTTTCTGGAAGCGCTGGGGAAAAGCGGCGATCTCGTACCACTTGCCCATGTACTTCTGAAGATCCACTTCTGGGACGGTCTCCAGGGGAGGGACATCCTTGGCGCCCAAGGTCGCGGCTCCGAGGAGAATGAGTGTCGGAAGCAGGATTCCCATTTTCATAGAAATCATTATAAGACGAATTGACCCGCACTTCAAAAAAAATCGAATGATAGGGCGGCAATCGACATGGAAACGAAACGCCGGAGCTCGATCCCCATCAGCGGCGGCGGCAGACGATGAATTCGTAGCCGTAATATTCCGAATACCGCCGGTAGACGTCGATTTCCCTTTGGTGATCGGCGAGCAAATCCAGGGCTGTCGGATCGGACGCGTACTTTTCGCGAAGGGCGGCGAGACGCTTCTCCATGGGCCGGTAATAGTGCGTCCACCAGGCTTCGTCGGGCAGGGTGAAGTGGCCGGCGATGTCGTAGCCGCACGCGGCGACCTGATCCAGGACGGCCGGGATGTCCTTGAGGTCCGGGTATTCCTCCCAGCAGCGCCGGACGGGCTCGGGCGCGCCGGGCTTGAGCCACACGGCCTCCGTGACCGCCAACCATCCCCCCCGCCTGAGAAATTCCCGCCACGAACGAAGGGCGTCGGCGAAACCCATCGAATAAGCCGCTCCCTCGGACCAGATCAAATCGAACGAGCCGGGGGGAAAGGGAAGCCGGTTCATGTCGGCTTTGAGGGCCTGGACCCGCCGGGAGAGTCCGGCGGCCTCGGCCCGGCGGCGGAGATCTTGGAGAAAGGGCTCATGATTGTCCAGGCCGAAGACGGCGCCGCCCGTCAACCGGGCCAGGTCGAGCGTCTGGAGTCCCGGGCCGCAGCCGACATCCAGGACGACAGGCCGGGGAGGAAGACCGGAGACGAGTCCCAAGGCCCTTCTCAGAGAGGGTTCGTCACCCGGTCCTTCGCGGGGGAGGCCGCTGTGGACCTCGAAAAAGATCTTGCGGAAAAAAGGGTCGTCGAAGTTCATGGCCTCATTATACTTCATGCATCCGTCGTGGTGTTGCCGGACTTGACGGCGGGGTGAGAAGCCGACATAATGCCGGAAGCCGTTGCATCCTTAGAATTCGAGAGAGGAGGAGCCTCATGACGCCGAAAAGCATCTTCGAGGAGACCTTGCCCGAACGGCTGAAGGCCAAAGGCGACGACATCCTCAAGGTCAACGCCGTGTATCAGTTCAACATCAGCGGTCCGGAAGGAGGAACGTGGTGGGTGGACGCGACCCGGAGCGGCGGCGCGGTCGGCGCGGGGGAAAACTCCGGCGCCAAGTGCGTGATCAGCATGACCGACGGCGACTTCGTGGATTTGGTGAGCGGAAAGCTAAACGCCCAGTCGGCGTTCTTCACCGGCAAAATCAAGATTCAGGGTGACGCGGGCCTGGCTCTGATGCTCGGCTCGGTTCTGGGTGTTTAGGATCCCGATCTTCGCTCCGTCTCCGAAACCGTTCGGTCCATGAACGAGATCGTTCTTTATCGGATCCTGCTCTTCATCTTCCTCGGCTCGGCGGCGGCCGCCTGCGCGGCCATTTTCTTCGTCACCGTCCCTTACGGCCGTCACAGCCGTCCCGGCTGGGGGCCCCTCCTCCAGGGGCGCTGGGGCTGGTTCCTCATGGAAAGCCCCTCGCTGTTCGTTTTCCTCCTCTTTTTTATCCTCGGCCCTTTTAACCGCAGCCCGGCGGCGGTCATCCTGTGCCTGTTGTGGAGCGCGCATTACGTTCAGCGGAGCCTGGTTTATCCCTTTCTCATCCGCAGCCGCCGCAGGAGCGTTCCCCTGTCCATCGTCGGGATGGCCTTCGCTTTCACGTCCCTGAACGGCTACCTCAACGCCCGGTGGCTGTTCAGGTTTTCCGGCGGTCTTCCGTCGTCCTGGCTCGGCGACGCGAGGTTCATCGCCGGCGCGGTGCTTTTCATCGTCGGCTTTGCGGTCAACATCCATTCCGACGCGCTCCTCAGGCGCCTGCGCGCGCCGGGCGAAAGCAGCTACAAAATCCCCCGCGGGGGCCTGTTCCGCTACGTCTCCTGCGCCAACTACACCGGCGAAATCGTGGAATGGTTCGGCTGGGCGCTGGCCGCCTGGTCGCTCCCCGCTCTCGCCTTCGCCGTGTGGACCGTGGCCAATCTGGCCCCCCGGGCCCGAAGCCACCACCGCTGGTACCGGCGCACGTTTCCCGACTATCCCCAAGAGCGGAAGGCGCTCATTCCGTTCCTCGCCTGATCACGGGCCGAAGAAACCATAGGCCATCCTGTCCGGTTTAGGATGTTGTGAACCCGGAATTCTTCTCCGGGCGGTTGTCCGTCCCGTTCCCATTGAAAAAGGAAGAGAAAGGGATAGAATCAATGTTCGAGGAGGACGATCATGAAAACACGAGGCCTTTTCCTTTTTCTCATTATAATGTTTTTGGCCGCAGCGGGACTGGCGGCCGCGGCGGCCGGCGCCGATTCAAGCGCTTCAAGGAAGTCCTGGACGCCCGACGATATCCTCCTGGCCGAAAGCGCCTCGCAATGGGCGGTGTCGCCCGACGGTCAATGGGCCGTGTGGGTCAAAAGCCGGATGGACAAGAAGAAGAACGGGCAGGCCGCGGAGCTGTTTCTGGCGAATCTCGCCGCGGGAGGCTCCGTGCCGCTCACCCGAAGCCTCGAGAATTGCTCGGCGCCTGCCTGGTCGCCGGACGGACGGCGGATCGCCTTCCTGGCCAAGCGGCCTGCGGAGAAAGAAGGGGAGGCCGATGCGGATGAGGCCCGGGAGAGCGGCCCCCAGCTCTGGCTCCTGGGCCTTCCCGGCGGCGAGCCCGCGCCTCTTACGGAGTCGGCGAGGGACATCGGGCGCTTCCAGTGGCTGGACGACGACACCCTCGTTTTCAGCGCCAAGGAAAGCCCGTCGCTTTTCGAGAGGGAGCAGAAAAAGCGCAAGGACGGGACGGTCGTCGTGGACGACGACGCCCATGAGCCGCCCGTAAGGCTTTTCAAGCTCGCCGTCAAGGACAAAAAGGTCACGCTCCTGACGGGAAACTCCGATGTCATCCTTCAATGGCACGTGTCGCCCGACGGCCGCCGGGCGGCCGCCGTGCACCGGCAGACCCTGACCTATGATTGGGACCAGAAAGTCCCGCCCCGCTCCTATCTCCACGATCTCGTCTCCGGCGAAACGCAGGAGCTCTTCGCCGGCGAGCGCATCGTCCCCGCGGCGTTCAAGTGGGCCGCGGACGGGAGCGGCTTCTATGTCGTCGCTCCCCGCTCGAGCCATCCGGTCTTCCTCCAGGCCTACGTCGTCCTGCTCCATTTCTACGACCTGAAGACCGGATCGCTCTTCCCCGTGGAACTGGGAACCGACAACGGGCTCTGGGGCGAGCCGGAAATCACACCCGACGGCTTCGTGGCCCTTCTGCCCGCCGGAGTGCGCCTCGTCCCGGCCCGCTATGTGAAGAGCGGACCGGTTTGGAAGCGGACCGATCTCACGGGCGACCATGTCGGCGGCATCTTCGACATCGCCCTCGACCGCGCCGGAAAGACCGCCGTCTACGTCCACTCCACGGCCTCCAGGCCGGAACAGTGGTTCCGGGCCCGCCTCGACGGCGCGCGACTCCGGAACGGGGTCCGGATCACGGATCTCAATTCCGGCTTCAAGGACAAGATGATCGCCCGCACCGAAATCGTCCGCTGGACGGGCGCCCTGGACGAGGAGGTTGAGGGCGTCCTCTACTACCCGCACGGCTACGAGGAGGGGAGGCGTTACCCGCTCTTCGTCGCTCCCCACGGCGGCCCCCTGGCGGCGGACCTCGACGCCTGGGACGAAAGCTATTTTTATCCCCAGCAGCTCCTCTGCCAGCGCGGCGCTTTCGTCCTGAAACCGAACTATCACGGCAGCTCGAACTACGGCCTTCCCTTCGCCGAGTCGATCAGCGGAGGCTCCCGCTACTACGACCTCCCGGTCGAGGACATCGAGAAGGGCGTCGAGGCGCTCATCTCCCGGGGCCTGGTCGACCCGGAGCGCATCGGCGCCTTCGGCTGGTCGAACGGCTCGATCCTGTCGATCGCCCTCTGCCTGGCCAATCCCGACCGCTACAAGGTTCTGGGCGCCGGAGCGGGCGACGTCGAATGGGTGAGCGACTGGGCCAACGTGGATTTCGGGCATGCCTTCGACACGTATTATTTCGGCAAGTCGCCGCTTGAAGATCCCGACCACTACGTGCGGCTTTCTCCTTTTTTCAAGATGGATCGGATCAAGGCGCCGACGATCATTTTCTTCGGCACCGAGGACCGTAACGTCCCCACCGGCCAGGGATGGAGCCATTACCGGGCGCTCTTTCACCTGGACCGGGTGCCGGTCAAATTCCTTCTCTTTCCCGGAGAGCCCCATGGCCTGCGCAAGTACGCCCATCAGCGCCGCAAGGTCGACGAGGAGATGGCCTGGTTCGACCGTTATTTTTTCAAGACGGAAAAAGAGACGAATGAGGCCCTGTTGAGCGGTTCGCCCTTGGACCGGGCGCTGCGGTTGAAGGAGGCCGTCCGCAGCGGCGGACGATACGGCGTCGTTTTCAAGCCTCAGGCGGGCGGGTCGGCCGGAGCCGCGGCCGCGGCGGAGACGCTCATCCCCGAAACCGTGAAGCGCGGCCGCCTGGAAATCGGGCGCTTCGAGGTGACGCGCGCCCAGTTCGCAGCCTTCGACCCGGAATACGCCGTGCCGCCCGGGACGGAAAACCACCCGGCCAACGGCGTCCCGTTCGAAAAGGCCGAAGCCTACGCCGAGTGGCTGTCCGAGTTGACGGGGCAGGCCTGGCGCCTGCCGACGGAAGCCGAGGCCGCAAAGCTCGCCGGGGGCGGCGGCGGCGACGAGAACACTCTCGACCGGTGGGCCGGATACGCCCTCAATCCTGACGACGCCCGGCGGCTAGAGCCGAAAATCAAGGAGCTCGGCGGGCCGGCGGCGCTGCTCAAGGAAGTCGGAAGCTTCAAAGGCAGCGGCGGCGAGGGAGAGGAGATCGTCTACGACCTCGGCGGCAATGTCGCCGAGTGGGCGGTCGCCCGCGACGGGTCGGGCGAAGCGCTGGGCGGAAGCGCCGACCGTCCGGCCGATCCCAAGGCCGGCTCCATATCGCCGGCTCCGGAGTGCGTGGGACTTCGCTTGGTGAAAGAATAGGCCGCAGACGTCCGGACCGCCCGCGGCCGGCCTTGCCGTCCGGTCATAAAAACATCCACAGGACCAGGAACAGGCCCAGGAGAAGATACAGGACTTTCAGAACGGCGGCCATGACGATCTCCTTTTTTTCATAAGTCTTTTTTTTCGTAGCAGCGTATCGACACCCTCAGGGACAGGGCGACGATCACCCCCCCGGCGAGAAGAATCAGGGCCCAGCCCGCCGGCGTCCCCAATGAGTTCGTCAGCCTCGAGGCTAGGGGCAAAAAAGGTTTGTAGGGAACGACTCCGATCTCCGCGTCGAGGGGGAAAATCGCGGTCCAGGGCTCATGGATCAGCCAGGCGGCCAGCCGGATGACCGCCCCGAAAAAAGCGGACAGAGCCAGGATGACGATCGGCAGGATCGAGAGCGCCTTTCCGAGTCCCAGCCGGAAATAGAGCGGAAGGAAGAGCGAAAGGAAAACGATCATCGGCAGGAGGAAAGACAGGGCCCCGGCCGGAGAAAGAAGTATGCCCGGCCGGGCGCCTTCGATTTCGAAAACGGCGGAAAAAAGCGGGGCTGCCGTTTCCATGATTGCAAGGGATGCCAGGAGGATCATTCCGGCGGAGAGATAGCGCGCCCCGACCACCTGGCGGCGCTTCAGCGGCAGGCTGCAGAGGAAAGGCTCCAGCCGCTGGGTGTCCTCGACGATGGGCACGGCCAGGACGAGGATAAAGGCGATCACCATGTTGACCAGCAAATAAACAAGATTGACTTGGACGAACGTCGAGATCGAAAGGAGATACAAGATCAGGGCGGGCAGCCAGAAAATCCCGGCGACTTTGAAGTCTTTGACGATCAGGCGGAACATCTCAGGACTCCTTGCTCATGAGAAAAACGATTTCGTCGAGGGTTGGTTTTTCGTACGTCGCCCGCTCCTCGCCCAACAGCCGGCGGACCTCCGCGCCCCGGGAGGACAGGCCCTGGAAGCCGAAAGGGGTTTCGCGGACCGCGCGAAAGAGGGGCCGGCTGCATTCATCGAGAAGATCCCCGCCGCCCTTGACCAGGATCCAGGAATCGCGAAGCGCCTCCCGGGAGGAAGAGAACACGACCTCGCCGTCCAGGAGGAAGGTGATGAAATCGGCCGGGCGCTCGAGGTCGGAGGTGATGTGCGTGGAGAACAGGACCGATGTCCGGCCGTCCTGCAGGAGGCCGGAGAGAGTGGCCAGCAGCTCCCGGCGAAAGACGGGATCCAAGCCCGAGGTCGGCTCGTCCAGAAGGAGAAATTCGGCGCCGTGGCTGAGAGCCAGGGCCAGGGCGAGCTTCATTTTCATCCCCCGCGAGAGCCGGCCGACTCTCTTCCCGAGGGGCAATCCGAATTCGCCGGCCAGGCGGCGAAACCGTCCGTCATCCCAGGCGTCGTAAAATCGGCCCGCCAGGGATGCGGTCCGCCGGACGGTGAGATGGCCGTAAAAGGCGGGCGTTTCGTGAACGAAGCCGATGCGCTGTTTGATCCACGTCTCATCGGCGATGTTGTCCCGTCCGAGGACGGCGATCTGTCCGTCATCCCGCCGGACGAGGTTGAGGATGAGCTTGATGATCGTCGTCTTTCCGGCGCCGTTGGGGCCGATGAGGCCCATGATGTATCCCCGAGGCAGGCGGAAAGAGACCTCCCGGAGAAGAAAGTCCGGATAGGATTTGCTCAGATTCCTGATGACGAGCGCGTCGTCCATGGCGTCCTCACAGGTCGCGCCGGGCGTAGAGCGCCCGGCTGGCGAAGAAACTCGCGCCGTTGAGGAACAGGATGACGGCCACGACGGCCAGCATATGGAGGAAGGTGCTGTTCGGTCCCAAGAGAAACCTCAGGCCTTGGGAGACCGTTCTCAGGGGGAAGGACCACGACGAATTCCCCATCCGGAAAAAGTGAACGGCGAGCATGGCCAGGAGGGCCAGAACTTGGCCGGCCACCAGAAACAGCATGACCCCCATGACGCCGAAACGGACGGTGAAGGGCAGCATGAGGCTGAAAACCGCGCTGAGGATGAGAAGACCGACCAGGACGAACTTGACGTTCACCGCGGAGCTGAGATCGACTTGGGAGAAGGGAAGCACGGCGGTCAGGACGGAGGCGTAGACAAGGGTGAGGAGCATGAGCGCCCAGGTCAGGACGAACCTGGCGGCGATGACGGTCGAGCGTCGGACGGGCAGGCTGCAGATCAGGGCCGCCGTCTTGTGCTTGTCCTCCCTGGCCGCCAGGGTAATGCCCATGCTGGCGCCGACGTAAAACGCCGCCAGAACGAAGTAGGCCCGGGGCGAGAAACCGTCGGCTCGGGCGGAAAAATAAATGAGCACGCAGGACATGATGGCCAGCATAAGCAGCAGGTTGTTGCGGTTGAAGATGAGGTCTTGCCGCATGATCCTAAGCATGGGGCTCTCCTTTGCTGATGAAGTACATGATGTCCTCGAGCGAAGCCCGCTCGTAGACCGCCCGCGGCCCGATCGACCGGCGAGCCGCTTCGAGCTCGGCGGTGAGGGCTTCCAGTCCGTAGGCGCTGTGACGACAGCCTTTGAGGCCGGGGATTTCCGAAGCGGAGACGTCCCGGCCGCCGGCCTTGACCAGCCCGTATGTTTCGAGGATTTCGTCCTTAGGCGCCGAAAACACGATCGCGCCTTCGTGGATCAAGGTCACGTGGTCGGCGATTTTCTCCAGGTCGGAGGTGAGGTGGGTGGAAAAGAGGACCGATTTCCGCTCGTCCTGAATGACGGTCGACAGACGGACCAGGAGCTCGTGCCGGAAGACGGGATCCAGGCCGGACGTCGGTTCGTCCATGAGGATGAGGTCGGCATCGTGCGCCAGGGCCAGGGCCAGGGCGAACTTCATCTTCATACCGTGGGACAGGGTCTTGAATTTTTTGCGGGAAGAGAGGTCGAACTCCTCGAGCGTCCTGGCGAAGAGCTTTCCGTCCCAGCGGGGGTAAAAAGGGGCCACCGCCGAAGCGATGCGGCCCAGGCTGACGTCCGGCGGGAAGCAGGGCTCGTCGTAGACGAATCCGATGCGGGCCTTGGCCTCGGGCTCCTGGGCGATGTTGTCCCGGCCGAAAATCCGGACCGCGCCCGCTTCGCGGCGGATGAGGTTCATGACGAGCTTGATGACCGTCGTCTTCCCGGCGCCGTTGGGGCCGATGAGGCCCATGATCGTCCCGGCCGGGATGCTGAACGAGATGTCCTTGAGGACGAATCCCTTGTAGGATTTCCGGAGATTTGAGATTTCGAGCGCGGCGTTCATCAGTTTTCCTCCTCGTAAAGCAGGCGAAGCATGTCCCGAAGTTCCCTGGGCTTGATGCCTAGGAGCCTGGCCTCGGCCACGGCCTGGGCGAGCTTTTCTTCCACGACCTTCATTTTTCTCTCTCTGAGGATTTCCTTGTTTTGGCTGGCGACAAACGTCCCCTTTCCGCCCACGGAGTCGATGAATCCTTCGCCCTCGAGCTCGTCGTAGGCCCGCTTGGTGGTGATGACGCTGATCTGGAGCTCC
Organism: Candidatus Aminicenantota bacterium; assembly: GCA_016933515.1. Taxonomy (GTDB): domain Bacteria; phylum Acidobacteriota; class Aminicenantia; order Aminicenantales; family JAFGAV01; genus JAFGAV01. Next base: position 18,505 of record JAFGAV010000011.1, on the reverse strand, counting down.
AGGGCCAGCTTGCGTATGGAGGGCAGCGGATCGCCGGCAACGAGTTCGCCGCTTATGATCTGACTTTTGACCTGTCTCACGATCTGCTCATAGATCGGGTCGGGCGAAGAGTTGGAGATGATGATTTTCATGTGCCGTCTCCGGTTCTCCGTTTAGTGTTCATTATGTCTATTCCGTCAATAATGTATATATACAGTTATTTTGAGTTTGTCAAGCTTTTTTTCAATTTTTTTTCAAGTCCCATCTCAAAAGATTTTCCCGCTTTCAATGCAAAATATCTTCGGTTTCCGCTATGATAGGCGAGCCGCGTTTGCGAAACGACCCGGAAATCCCGGCCGGCCAGGCCGTTTCCGGTCTTTGACGCTCGGCGCATACTCCGGCTTGAAAACAAACGAATGAACAGGTGTGAGCCCGAATAAGAACAAGGGTGAGATCATGAATCCTCGAACGATGCCTTTTGCGATTCTGCTGGCGGCCTCTTTATCCGGGACGGCGGTCTTTCCGGCTCAAGCCCAAGGACAAGCGTCCCCGGTCCCGGAAGAGCGAGCCGCCGTGTATGAGGTCGGCCGGGCCGAGAGCAAGATCGTGATCGACGGCCGGCCGGACGAGGAAGGTTGGCGCCAGGCCGCGGTTCTCGACCTGCCCTTCGAGTGGCAGCCGGGCGACAACATCCCGGCTCCGGTAAGGACGGAGTGCCTGGTGACCTACGACCTCAACAACCTCTACGTGGCCTTTCGCTGTTTCGATCCGGAGCCGAAAAAAATCCGGGCTCGTCTCATGGACCGTGACGACACGGACACCCTCATCCTGGACGACCACGTGAGCTTCATGGTCGACGCCTTCAACGACGAGCGCCGGGGATTCCAGTTCCGCATCAATCCCCTGGGCGTCCAGGCCGACGCCATTTTCAGCGAGCTCGAGGGCTACGAGGATTTTTCCTGGGACGCCATCTGGAAGGCCGCGGGTCACGTCGCCGACTGGGGCTACTCGTTGGAGGCGGCCATCCCTCTTAATCAGCTCCGCTTCAAGAGCTCGGCCGGCATCCAGACCTGGGGTTTCTCCGCCGAGCGGTCCTGGCCTCGGGACGTCCGCCACCGCATGACCTCCCACCGGCGGTCGAGAAGCAGCGCCTGCGTTCTGTGCCAGGTGAACAAGCTGACCGGGTTCCAGGGCATCAAGCCCGGCCGGAACATCGAGCTCAACCCCACGCTCACCGGAAACCGGACGGACGCCATGAACCCGGCCGAATTTCCGGAAGGAGGTCTTCAAAGAGGGGCGGGCGAGCTCGAGCCGGGGCTGAACGCCAAGTGGGGCGTCACGCCCAACGTCATCCTCAACGCCACTCTCAACCCCGACTTTTCTCAGGTGGAGGCGGACGCGGCCCAGCTCGAAGTCAATCGCCGCTTCGCTCTGTATTATCCGGAGAAAAGGCCGTTCTTCCTCGAGGGCGCCGATTTCTTCCTGACGCCCCTCCAGGCCGTCTTCACCCGGACCGTGGTCGATCCCTTCTGGGGCCTCAAGACGACGGGCAAGGTCGGGCGCACGGCCTTCGGCGTGTTCGCCGAGCGGGACCGCTACAACAACCTTATTTTCCCCTCCAACCAGGGTTCTTTTTCCCTGTCGCTTGACCAAGATGTCAACGGCGGAGTGTTCCGCCTGCGGCAGGACATAGGTGCCATGTCCACTTTGGGATTTCTCTACACGGGCCGGGAGGGCGGCGGCTACGGCAACCACCTGGCCGGCGCGGACGCGTTCCTGCGCTTCGACCGGAAAAACTCCCTGACGCTCCAGTTCCTCCATTCCGAGACGCGCTATCCCGGCGACCTCGCCGCAGCCCTCGGCCAGGGAGAAAAGCAGGGCGGGAACGCAATTCTCCTTCAGTATTCATACTACTCGCGGGATTGGATCTTCGGTCTTTATTATAATGACATAAGCCCGGGGTTCCGGGCGGATTTCGGGTACGTGCCGCGGGCCGACATCCGCGAGGGGACGGCCGTAGCCTACCGCCAGTTCTGGGGCCGGCCGGGGCAAGGATTCAACATGATCCGCCTCGGATTGTTGGGCCAGGCGGTCTATGACTATAAAAACAACCTGACCGACAGGGTAATGATCGCGGGCTTTCTGTACCAGGGCCCCCTGAATACGGTGTTCAATATCCACGCCAACTCCCAGCATTTCCTGTTCAACGGCCGGACCTTCAACCTGGTGAATTCCGACCTGCTCTTCCAGATCTCTCCGCTGAGCGGCGCGTTCTTCGGATGGCAAGTCAAGGTCGGCCAGGACGTCGACTATGTCAACACCCGACCGGCCCGGGTGACATCCCTGGGTCCCCTGGCGACCTTCAGCCTGGGGGCTCATCTCAACGTCGCCCTGTTTTATGACTTCGAAAAATTGTCGTTCGAGGGGGGGCGGATCTACACCGTCAACCTGGTCCAGGCCAAGTTCGTCTATAATTTCAGCGTGCGGAGCTTCATCCGGGCCGTCGTTCAGTATGAGGATCTGGACCGGAACACGGCCGTCTATCTCCAGCCGGCCTCGGCCAAGACGAAGGGCTTGTTCACTCAGTTCTTGTTCTCCTATAAGATCAATCCCCGGACGGTGCTGTTCCTTGGGTACTCCGACAACTCCTTGGGCGTGGAGGAGATTGACATCACCCGATTGGACCGGACCTTCTTCTTGAAGCTGGCTTACGCCCTCCAATTGTAAGGCGGGCGCCGTGCCGGGAGGATATTCAGGAAAGTCGAACGGGTTCCCGCCGGCACGTCCGTCTCGGTTTTGCGGTTCGGCCTCGGTGGCGGTATACTAAAACTTTAAAAGGAGGTCCTCACATGCTCGGCAAGGGAACACGAACGGTTTTGGCCGTCCTGCTCGCCGCGGCCGCGCTCCAGGCCGCTTTCCGCAAGGAAGATGTCCGGGTCCACACCCTGGACAACGGGCTCAAGGTCCTTCTCCTCGAAGACCGCGATATTCCCAACGTCGCTCTCTACACGTTTTTCCGCGTCGGGTCGCGCAACGAGCGGCCGGGGACGACCGGTCTGTCGCATTTTCTGGAGCACATGATGTTCAACGGCACGGCCCGCTTCGGGCCCGGCGAGTTCGACCGGGTCATGGAGTTCCGCGGCGGGGCGAACAATGCCTGGACATCGGAAGACATGACCGTCTACACCGACTGGTTTCCGGCCTCGGCCCTGGAAGCCATGCTCGACCTCGAGGCCGACCGCATGCAGGGGCTGGCCTTCGATCCTGAGGTCTTCGAGTCCGAGCGGGGCGTCGTCGCCTCGGAGAGGCGCATGGCCGTCGAAAACAACAACGAAGGGCTGCTGGCCGAGTCCGTCCAGGCGACGGCCGTCATGGCCCACCCGTATCACTGGAGCGTCATCGGCTGGATGAGCGACATCCTGAGCTGGAGCCTCGACGATATCTCCCTGTATTACCGCACTTTCTACGCCCCGAACAACGCCGTCCTGGTCTTGGTCGGCGATTTCGACGCCGCCTCCGCCATGGATCTCATCAAGAAACACTACGGCTCGATCCCCTCATCGCCTCCGCCTCCGCCCGTGACGACGGTCGAGCCGGAGCAGCTCGGGCCGCGCCTGACGGTCATCCGCAAGGAGGCCCAGGCGCCCTCGTTCCTGATGGCCTATCACGCCCCGGCCTGCAGCGGGGAGGACTACCCGGCCCTGGCCGCCCTGGAGAAGGCGCTTCTCGACGGGGAGAGCAGCCGCCTCTACCGGCGCCTTGTCCGCGAGGAGAAGCTTGCCCTGGCCGTCGGCGGGGGAATGCAGGAAACGATCGACCCGTTCCTTTTCACGATCGCCGTCAAGCCCCGGCCGGGCGCCGATCTTGACAGGCTGGAGGCCGTAATCGAAGAGGAGCTGGCCCGCCTGAGCGCCGTGGGCCTCACGGAGCGGGAATTCAAGAAGGCCCTCAACATCATCCGCAGCGATTTTTACGCCGGTTTGCAGACGATTGCCGGCCAGGCCACTCTGCTGGGCCTGGCCGAGCTGCTCTACGGAAGCTACGAGCACGCCTTCACCATCATGAACCGCTATGACGCCCTGAGCCTGGATAAAATTGGTGAAGCCGCGGCGCGCACTTTCGCCCCGGAAAAAAAGACCGTCGGCAAGCTCATTCCCCAAGGAGGCACCCGATGAAACACCGATCCGCCGCCGCCGTCGTCGCCGTCGGCCTCGCGATCTTGCTGGCCGCAACCGGCCCGAGTGCGGGCGCCACGCTGCCCGTGCCGCAAAAGATCGTTCTTGAGAACGGGCTGACCGTGTTTTATGTGCCCGATCCCGAACTCCCGCTGATCAGCCTCCGTCTCCTCATACCCGGCGCGGGATCGGCCCATGAGCCCGGGGAGTTTGAAGGTTTGGCCGGCCTGACGGCCGAACTGACGCTCAAGGGAACGGCCTCCCTGAGCGCCGAGGCGATCGCCGAGGAGCTCGATTTCATGGGCGCCGGCCTGCGCGTCTTCGCGGCGGCCGAGTACGCCCAGGTCAGCGCCTTCAGCCTGGCCGAACATTTCCCCAGGCTCCTTGAGATCGCCGCGGCTTCTCTTTCGGGCGCCGCTTTTCCCGATGAGGAATTCGCCCGCGAACGTTCGAGGGCGATGGATGCTTTGGCCGCGGCCAAGGACAACCCGATGCAGGCCGTCCGGCTTTATTTCCAGAAAGCCTATTTCGGCTCCCATCCCCTCGGCCGGCTCGCATCCGGGACGAAAAGCAGCCTGGACAGGATGACCGTCCGGGACGCCCGCCGTTTTCACGGGGAACGCTACCGGCCCGAACGGGCCGTGGCCGCCGTCGTAGGCGACATCGGGCGCGCCGAGCTCGAGGCTTTGCTCGGCCGGACGCTGGGCGTCTGGAAGAAATCCGAGGCGCCGGCCGCGCTTTCGGACCTGCCGCCGCTCCCCGAGCCGAGGGGAAAAAAGCTGCTCCTCGTGGACAAGCCGGACGCCACGCAGGCGTATTTCGTTTTGGGCGCGCCGGGATTCGGCGTCGCGGACGAGGTCTTTCCCCAGGCCTCGGTCATGAACACGCTTTTCGGCGGGCGGTTCACCTCGCGCCTCAACACCGAGCTGCGCATCAAGCGCGGGCTGACCTACGGTGTCCGGAGCTCCTTCGAGAGCTGGCGCGCCGGAGGCGTGGGCACGGTCAGCTCCTACACCCGGAACGAAAAAATCGGCGAGATGCTGGACATCACCCTGGAGCAGCTCGCCGCGGCCCGGACCGAAGGCTTCTCCGCCGAGGAGGTCGAGAGCGGCCGCAACTATATCCTCGGCCAGTTCCCTTTGTCGCTCGAGTCCAACGCCAACAAAGCGGCGGCCGTCGCCCGGCTGGCTTTCTACGGTCAGGGATTCGATTTTTATGACCGGTACTTGGACGCCGTCAGGGCTGCATCGCCGGAGGCCGTCGGTGCGTCCGCTTCCCGTCTTCTTCCGGGCGGGGATTTCGTCCTGGTCGTCGTGGGCAAGGCCGAGGAGGTTCGGCCGCTCCTCAGGAAGTTCGGCGAATTTGAGGAGAAAAAAATCTCCGATCCTGATTTCTAGGCCGGCGCGGGTCTTGCGGGACCGCGCCGGGGAGTGGACGTTTCCCGGAATATTTGGTATACAAGGGCGATGAAAATCCTGCCTCCGAGCCGCGCGTCATCGCGGCGGTCGTTCAGGTCGGCGGCGTTCGTCCTGCCGGCGTTGTTGCTGGCACTTCACGCCCTGTCCGCCCGGGATTTCGCGGCCCGGGACCGCCGCCCGGGCGAAAGAATCGTTCCCCTCTTCACGGCCGGCGGCGAGGAGCGTCCGGGGCCGGTCGGCGCCGCGCCGTGGACCCTCCGCTCCCGGCCCGTGGAAATCAATCCCCTTTTCCTGGAGGACGGGGAGATCGATGTCGGGACAAGAGTCGTCATCTCTCCTTTTGAGCGGACGTCCTTTACGGCCGTTCTCCTGAGGAGCGGTGTCGACGTGAACGGCGTCCGTTCGTTCCTGGCGTCGATCGACGGGACCGAGCACGGATATCTGCTTCTGTCTTCAGCCGACGGCTGCATCCTGGGTTTGGCCGATATTCCGGAATGGGGCCTGAGGTTCGAGCTCGTGCCGGACATGGAGCTCGGGCTGCACATCGTCCGGGAGATCGATCCCCGGGCCGCGAGCGAGGCGGAGCTTGAGGACGGGCCGCCGCTTTTGCCCCCCGCAGACGGTCTGGGGGCCGAATTTGCCGCCGCCGATGGGGAGGTGAACGTCGACCTCATGATCGTCTACACGCCCGCGGCGGCTGACTTCGCCTCGCGCATCGGCGGCATCGCGCTGGTCGTCTCCCAGGCCGTGCAGTCTTCCCAACTGGCGTTCGACAATTCCGGAGCCGGGATCCGCCTGCGTCTCGTTTTTTCAAACGAGATCGACTACGTGGAGTCGGATTCGTCCTATACGGACCTCGATCGCCTTACGCGCCCCGACGACGGCTTCATGGACGAAGTCCATTCCTGGCGCAACCTCCACGGCGCCGACATGGTCGACCTTCTGGCCGAGGTGGAGGATGTGGGCGGACTGGCCTGGCAGCTGAATTTCACATCCGGCCGTCCGCATCAGGCTTTTTCTCTGGTCCGCGTCCAGCAGGCGGCCTCGGGCTATACGCTCGTCCACGAACTGGGCCACAATTTAGGCTGCCACCACCGCAAGGATCAGGCGGTCCAGCCCGGACCGGGGATCTTTTCCTATTCCGCCGGTTGGCGGTGGGCCGGGGACAACGGCAACCGCTACTGCTCGGTGATGTCCTACACGGACGACTGGAACGGGTATGGGGTTACGCGCGTCGGCCATTTTTCGAGTCCGCTTGTCACCCATCAGGGCGCCCCCACGGGAGACGCGGCCGACGGCGACAACGCCCGGACGCTGCGCGAAACAAAGGGCATCGTTTCGAGCTACAGAGACGAGGCCGGCGGGGATCCGTGGCTGACGATCAGGGTCACGGAGGGCGGGACGACCGACCCGGCTCCCGGAAGCTACACCTATCCCCGGGGCTCTGTGGTCCTGGTCACGGCCCGGCCCTCTGTCCACCATATCTTCAACGGTTGGAGCGGGAGCGCATCGGGGGCGGCGAACCCCCTGTCGATCACTATGGACGAAAGCAAATCCGTCACGGCGAATTTTCTGAGGCTCATTTATATCCCCCTCAACGCCCGGGGAGAGAAGGTCCTCAACCGGTCTCTCAGCCAGGCGGAATACATCAATGTCCTGAACTGGGAAGCCAACCCGGACAACGACGATATCATCCGTTACCGGATCTACAGGGTTGAGGGCGAAGAAAAAACGCTGCTGACCTATGTCGACGCCGATGTGTTCTCCTATCGGGAGAGAGGAGTCGAGAAGGACACGGCGTACACCTACTGGATCACGGCCGTCAATTCCGAGGAGCGCGAAGGGGAGCCGGCCGTGGTGGTGGTGCCATGAGAAAGACAGCGTTGTTGTTTCTGGCCATGACGGTCCTGGCCGCCTCCCGGGCCTCGGGAGCGGTGGACTTCACCGTGCGGGCCCAATATTTCCATCCGACGGACAAGGCCTTCCAGGACATCTACGGCGGGGGAGTGAAAGCCGGCTTCGAAATCGGGGTCCCCTTGACCCGGCGCCTCGACCTTTGGGTCTCCGGCGACACGTTCTCGCGCACCGGGGAGCTGACCTACACCGGGGATGAGACGACGCTCAGCCTGCTGCCCGTGGGCGCGGGATTCCGGTACCGGCTGACGATCGGAGCGGTCTCGGCCTACTGCGGCGCCGGGATTCTGGCCTGCAAGTTCATGGAAAAGAACGTCATCGGAAAAGTGAACGACGTCGGATTCGGGGGCGCGGGCCGGGCCGGGGTTTTCGTCCTCGTCGCCCGGGGCTTTCTTCTCCACCTCGGCTTCGGCTATTCCTATGTCCCCATGAAGCCCGCCGATTTCGACATCGATGTCGGCGGCCTCGAGGCCGGTGCCGGGCTGTCTTTCCTATTCTAGCGGAAGCGCCGCAGGTCGGAGACCGAAAACGTCCACTCGGGAGTGACGAGCGGCGCCCCGCTTTCCGCCGCGTACCAGGGGCCCTGCTCAGGGTCCGAGGGATTGAGGAGCACCTGGATGTCCTGGGCGGGCATGTAGCTCTGGGCCAACAGGAACAGGGCCTTCCCGTCCTCTTTGCCGCGGACCATGTCCACGACGATGACGGCGTGCCCGTATGGGCGGCCGGGTTTGACGAAGAGATCGCCGATGCGCATGTCCCGAACGTTTTCCACGGCGGACGTTTCCGCGGCCAGCGAGGCGGTGTTGGCGTAGGCGAACACCCAGTCCAGGTAGGCCAGGAAGCGTCCGGTGGACCGGTCCTCGCCGGCGAAGACGAGGTAAGGGCGCGGCCGTCCGTCGCGGGCGAATCGGAAACGGATTTCGTCGTATCTCCCCTGGGCGAAGAGGTATTCCGCCCGGAGGCGAATGACGGCGTCGGCGCATTGCTGAAGGTCCCTCGCGCCCAGGCTCAGGTCCACCACGGCCAGGTAGATCCCCGCGGGCTCCTTTTCGCGTCCGTCGTGGATGCGGACCTTGGAGCCGTGAGGTTTGAGCGGCAGGCGGCGAAGGTAGGCGGCGAAGGAGGCTTCTTCGACGTCCTCGCGGACGGTTCCTTCCGGGGCGGGGAAGCGGGTTTCGACGGTCGTCCCCTCGGGATCGAGCCTGGGCAGCGTTGCGCCGCCGGCTTCGGCGGACATTGCGCCCGCCAGTCCGCGCTCCGCGCCGGCGCTCTCCGACCCGTTGGGCGGGCCGTCGCCGCAGGCGGGAACCAGGGTGAGGATGAGCAGCGCGGCCGAGACCAGGTCTGTTCGCCGGCGGGCCGCCGAGTGCTTTTTTCGTGAATCGGCCGGGCCGTCCGTCCGGCGCGACTCCGTATCGGTCTCATTCGGCATTCTGGAGCTCCGCTCGCGCCTCCCCCCGTTTTCCGGCCGGCATGCCGATGATCCGCGGCCGAATCCGCGCCTCCGCGGGGGATTCAGCTTCCGTACTCCCGGTGATAGTCTTTGTATCTCGGGAACCGCTCTTCCAGATAAGCCTTGATGTTCTCGGCGATGATGCGGGCCGAAGCGCCGTCGTTTTGGATGGGCATCAGGGGCAGCAGCTCCTCCGTGGGCAGGTCGGCGTGGACCTCCTTGCCCAAAGCCAGACCGATGAGGAGGACGGAGGAGAAGCGCGTGAGCAGCACGTCGCAGTTGGCCACCATGTGGTTGGTGTTGCCCGAGCTGAATATGAGCGCCTCGGGCAGGATTTTCCGGATTTCCCGAGTGGCCCGCCGGATGTCCTCGCTGGGGTGAAGCTTGAAGATGATCTGCCGTCCGGCGGCGATTTCCTTGGCCTTGTGGATGAATTGATTCCGGTTTTCGTATTTGCCCGTTTCGCGAAGGCAGGAGGTGGCGGCCAGGACGTAATGGCGATGTGGAAAATTGTTGTCCAGGTAGCTCCGGGCGTTGTCGAAGTTGGGAATGCCCGTAACCCGGATTTTTTCCGGCTTGATGCCCCGCCGGATGAACAGGTCGCGGTAGCCTTTCGAGGCGACGAAGAAAAGGTCGTAGGCGTCGGACAACCCCGTGGCCGCCGTGTCGCAGATGACGCGGTGGAAGCCGAAATTGCGGACCATGAAGAACCAGAAATTGGCGGGCAGGATGAATCCCTCCTGGACGAGGAAGAGCCTCTTGCTTTTGACGTTGCGGGGGATGATGAGGTCGCTGCACATGACCACGAAGTCGTAGTTTTGGGAGCGGCCCATGAAGTCCATGGGAAGCTTGTTCTGTTTCAGATAGTTCACCGTATTGGCCCGGTGGGACTGGGCCATGATGGTGAAATACTTGAATTTGGGAATGATGTGGTCGAGCAGATTGCCGGTGTAGAAGGGAGAGAAATAGCGGTCGTACTCCCGAAGGTGGTCATGGATCTGGTGGGCCATGGTCGTCGTGTTCAGGGAGCCGACGATAAAGAGAACTTTCTTCTTGGTCATTCTTTTTTGGAGCCGCCGGGATTCCTGCCGGGAATTTTTCAGTAGGGCTCATATTAAAAAAACAGCCGCATTTTGTCAAACGCGGAAGACCGGGGAATCCGTCCGCTTTGGCCGGCAGGGAGCCCTGGGTCGCGCCACCCCACTTCAATCTTCTCCGTGAATCGCACAAAAAGAAATGCTTTCCCAACGCATCAACATGTCTTTTCTTTTCGGCTTCAACCTTTTGTCGCCGCCGCGACGGACGGCGTCGCCTGGCTGAAGCGGCGGAATCCTAGGGAGAAATCGGGTGAACAGGCTTTAGACCCTTTTATGGAAGAAGGTGCGGCGGTAGAAATCGAAGCCGTCACGGACCGTGGTCTCGAAATCGAGGTATCGGTGGCCGAATTCTTTCCGGCTTTTGGCGTTGGAATGATAAGCATGCCAGCCGCTCAGGAGGCCGTACGAGCGGGTGAGAGGAGGGCGGCCGCCGAAGCCGTCGGCCGCGGCTTCGAGCACCGCTCCGGCCGCCGTCAGAATCGCCGCCGGAATCTTCACGGCCGCCGCCCGCCTTCCCGCGGCGCGGCCGAGGGCCCGCACGACCTCCGCGTACTCGATGTTGGCCCCCACGACCAGGTATTTTTCCCCGATGCGTCCGGCGTCGAGAGCGCGCTCGATGAGGGCCGCCAGGTCGCGGACGTCCACGACGGACAAACCGCCGGAAAACGAGACGAGGAGCGCGCCGCGGCAGGCCATGAGGTAGAGGCGGTTGTGAGGGGTGTCCGGATTCGGGTCGCCGGGGCCCATGATGGAGGCGGGATTCAGGATGACGGCCGGCAGCTCCTTTCGACGCGCCGCCTCCTCCACGGCCTGCTGGCCCGCGCGCTTGGAAGCCATGTAGCCGAAGTCCGGGGGCCAATTGAAGGGCGTGTCCTCGTCGGCCGGCCGGCCGTCGCGGTGAAAACCGACGGCCCCCACCGTCGAAACGTGGACCAGGCGACGGACACCGCCGGAGAGACAGCCTTCGACCACATGCACCGTTCCGACGTGATTGACGGCCCACAGGAGGCCGCGGTCGCGGCGGCGGTAGGAAATGCAGCCGGCGAGGTGGATGACGTGGCTTCTCCCGCGGCAGGCTTCGGCCACGGCCGCCCGGTCCCGGATGTCGGCGCGAATGACGCCGACCGACTTCGGAAACCGGCCGGCCGGAAGCGTCTCCTCGGGCGGGACGAGGACGGCGAGTTCCCGGAGCTCCGCGCGGCGAAGAAGCCGCGGCACAAGGACGGAACCGACGAATCCGGTGGCGCCCGTGACCAGGACGTTCATGACGCCACCGGGCGATGCCGGCGGCAGAGGGTCGTGTCGGTCAGCACGCCGCAAAGACCGTGAATGGCCGCCGCGTAAAAAATCGATTGGGTGTGGAAAGCGACGAGGCCGAAGACGAAGCCCGAGCCCACGGCGGCCAGAATTTCCGTATCGGGATGTCCGAGGTGATAGAGGGTGGAGAGCATGGTCTGGACGGCCAGGGCGGGCACAAGGCCCAGCGCGCCGACAAGGGGGAAGAAAAGAAGCCCCCGGAAAGCGAATTCCCAGGGAAGATAATAGAAGACCAAATAGGCGGCTTCGTAAGCCGCCAGCTTTTTCGCCCCGGAGCAGGCGGCCTTGGAGAACGGATAATGGCGAATCATGGCCGGGTCGCGGCGCGAGACCAGGGTGCTCAAGGCGGCGAAGGGAGAGGAAACGGCGACGAGGAGCAGTCCCAGCCGAACGTTTCCGGCCCGCAGGCCCGCGGCGCCGAGGAATTCCAGCGGACGGTTTCCCTGAAACAGGATGATCAGCACGGGCAGGATCCCGAGGAGGACGAAGAAGGACAGAAAATAGAGCAGCGCCGCCCGGTGTTCCTCGACCCTTTTCCGCCAGCTCCTGAGGCTCAGGACGGAGGCCAGCAGGCCGAAGGCCAGGGCCAGGTAGGGGGTAAGGGTCGTCAGCCTAGAGAGGGCGTCCATGTTTCCGTTCTTCGAGATACCAGTCGACAATGGCCTTAATCTGCCGGCGGACATCCTGGTCGGGGCGGTATTCGAGCTCCCGGATCGTCCGCGAAATGTCGTAGGTCGTGTGGCTGGTGGCCCGCTTGATGCGGTACCGGCTCAGGGAGGGCGTGAACCGCGGGATGACGGCGCGCAGGCCTTCCTCAACGACCGCCAGGGCCATGGCCAGCCACGCCGGAAGGAAGATGCGCTGCCGGATGTCGAGGAGGGAGTAAATTTCCGAATAGAACTCCTTCCAGGTGACGGGCTGCCCGTTGGTCACGGTGTAGGTCCGGCCTTCGATGCCGGGCGTCACCAGGGACCGGTAGACGACCTGGCAGAGATTGTCGATGTAGCAGAAGGGGAAATACCATTCGCCGTGTCCGACGATCATCGGCACGCCCCGCTCGCAGCCGCGGAGAATGAGGGCGCAGGACGTGCGGTCCTGGGGCCCGAAGACGTCGGCCGGCCTGAGGATGACGACCGGAAATTCCTCCTCCCGGTGAAGGGTTTTCAGGAATTCCTCGGTTTTGATCTTCGCCCGGGCGTAAGGCATGAAGCGCAGCGGTTTTCCCGGCCGCTCCTCGGAAATGTCCAGCCCGTCGAATCCCAGGGTCAGGGCCGTGGAGACATAGACGAATCGTTTCAGGCGGCAGCCGGTTTTTTTCAGCCGCTCCACGAGGTTGACGGCCAGCCTGTAGATCCGGCGATCGCATTCCCGCTCGTCGGCCAGGTCGGAGACGACCGAGGCCGAGTGGACGACCGCCGCGATGCCGGACGGGATGTCGATGCGGTCCGGATCGCTCAGGTCGCCGGTCACGAGCTTGACGTTCAGGCCTTCGAGGAAGCGCAGGTCGGACGTCGGCCGAACCAGTCCGTAGACGTCATATCCCCGCTCCAGAAGGTCGCGGCAGACGTGGGATCCGATGAATCCGTTGGAGCCGGTGACGAAGACTTTTTCCATAAACCGCGGTCGAAAATCGTTACCAAAGATCGAATTTGGTCTTCCGGGCGGCGGGGTCCTTGGCCACCTTGTCGTCCAGGTAGTAGGAATCGTTTCGGACGTGGGTGGTGGAGATTTCCTCCACGACGACGCCCGTCCGGGTGGTGAAATCATGCCGTGCGCCCCGCTCGACAAGGATCTGGTCGCCCGGCCTCAGGATTTTCTCCTCGCCGTTGTAATGAACGATGAGATCCCCGTAGAGCACTTGGAACGTCTCTTCCTTTTTTTTGTGATAGTGCTCGGGATGGTATTGACCGGGCACCTGGACGATGAGCTTCTTGCAATATTCGCGGTTGACGACGTCGATGATGACCGCGCCCACTTCCCGGATGTTCTCAATGCCGTAGTGGTGAGACAGCTCGACCTTGAATTCCGGCCCGATGACCACCCGAGACTCGTAGAGCAGCCCCTTGACGTCGTGGATGAGCTCGAAGACGATAGCCGAGACGTCTTTCATTTCCTGGTCGCGGATAGGCTCCCCGGCCGCGTAATCCCGGTCGGCGGCGAACGCGATGTGGCGGGGAGTCCGGCTGTAGGAAAGGAGTCCCTCCTTGTATTTGCCGCTCTCCATCTGTTCCGGCTGGAGGGGCATGGCGAAAAAGATGTCCTCCCGGCCGATCGGCTCCCCTTTTTTCAACGGTCGGCGGGCATAGACGCCTCTTTTCAGGGAGTCGAGAGCCGTGCGCTCCTCGGGGAGGATCCTATCCCGGACGAAATCGCAGGCGACGGCGGCCTCCTTGGCCGCCTGGAACCATTTTTCCAGCTGCTCGGGACGGGAAGAATAGGCATTGAGCTTGACGGTCTCGGTTTCCAGGCCCACGTGCCGCTCCAGGATGGCGGCGTGCTTGGCCACGGCGATTTTGACCACTTCCAGGTTGTCCGGATCCTCGTGCGTGGAGAACCCGATTTTCAGGAAGGGGTAACGGGACCGGAGGAAATCGATGCGGTCCAGGGACATGTCCTTGAGGGGCGTGGGGTAGACGGACACGCAGTGCATGAGGGCGAAAGGAACCTTCCGGTGTCTGAAGAAGCTGACCAGGTTGTCGAGCTCCCGCGTGACCAGGCCTCCCGTAGAGCAAATGACGGGCTTGTCCGCCGAGGCGATTTTCTCGAGGAGCGGCCAGTCTTGGGAGGAACAGCTCGCGATTTTGATGATGTCGAGGTCGTGTTCGAGAATGAGGTCGACCGAAGCCTCGTCGAAGGGAGTGCACATGGTGATCATGCCCCGGGCGCGCACCTCCCGGGCCAGTTCGAGGAAATCCTCCGGCCGCAGCCGGGTGCCGAGAAAACGGGGGATGTGCTTGTATTCCTTGCTGTCCGTGAAATCGGGGTGGATGAACGTGTCCAGGTCCCGGTACTGGAACTTCAGGGCGGCCTTGACGCCCTGGGCCCGCACCTTTTCGCCGACGGCCCGGACGATGTCCAACCCGTGTTCCAGGCTTCCCTGGTGGTTGTTGGCCATGTCCAGGACGAACAGCTTGTCGAACACGTCTTCTCTCATGGTTTTCGACCTCCGGCTTATACAATAGTCCGGGGCCGAGGGGGAAGTCAACGCGGGCGCCGGGGGGCTTCGGCGCCCGGTCGGGGAGTCCGTCGCCTTGAAAACAAAGGGGTGGCTGTGCTAATGTGCTTTTTCCGTCGCGATGTGAACGCGGCGCCGCCGGTCAAAAATGCTGACATTTTTCCAGGGAATGCTCGTCGCCATGCCCCTCATCCTGGGAGTGGGGCCGGGGCTGATCGCTCAGGTCGAGATGGGCCTGCGTCACGGCTTCAAGGCCTGCGCCGCGGTCGTTTACGGGCTCTATTCCTGCGCCCTGGTCGTTGTCGTCATCAGCTATCTGGGATTCGTCCGCTTCCTGAACGCGCCCGGACTCCGTTTGGCCATCGCCATGTTCAACGGCCTCCTCATCATCACCTGGGGGATAGTGAAGACCATCCGCAGCCACAAAAAGATATTCAGGGAAGCCCCTCCCAGGGAAAATCTCAGAATCCGGCTGCCGAGGCTTCCCCTCCCCCTGTCGTGCTACCTGCGCGGTTTCGTCCTCAACCTCACCAACCCCATCGGCCTGTTTTTCTGGCTCAACATCCTCAGCCTGGCCCACCTGAACCTGAAAATCGAAGATCAAAACCTGCCTCTCTTCATCGTCGGGCTGTTTACGGCCGGCGTCAGCATGGACATGGCCAAGTGCGTTTTCTTCTCCCGGTCGGGAAATCTTCTTAAGCCGCGGGTGATGATGCTCGTCAACCGGGCCATGGGCCTTTTGTTGATCGTGCTCGGCGCCTATCTCATCGTCAGCGCCCTGTAAGGCGGAGGGGCGGGTTCGTTTTGGACGCCGCGGCCGAGGCGCCGTCCTTGATACGGGGCGGATTTTCAAAGACAATAGGAAAGAGCGAAAAGCGGGAGGAAGACATGGCGGGTCGAGCCGAAGTTCTGGCCGTCGTCCCCGCCCGGGGCGGATCCAAGGGCATCCCGGGCAAGAACATCAAGCCGTTCTGCGGACGGCCGCTCATCGCCTACAGCATCGCCGCCGGCCTGGAGGCGAAAACCGTCTCCCGCGTCGTCCTCGACACGGACGACGAACGGATCGCCGAAGCCGGCCGCGCCTGGGGCGCCGAGACCCCTTTCCTCCGACCCCCCGAGCTCGCGCGGGACGAGACGCCCGACTGGCCCGTGTTCCGGCATCTCCTGGACCGACTGGCCCGGGACGAGGGCTACCGCCCCGAGGCGGTGGTTCATCTTCGGCCCACATCGCCCATTCGTCCCCGGGGCTGCGTGGACGAAGCGGTCGCCCGTCTTTTCCGCGAGCCGGAAGCCGACTGCGTGAGGTCGGTCATGGCCTCCGAGCAGAATCCCTACAAGATGTGGCGCCTCGAGGCGGACGGCTCGCTCGTTCCGCTCCTGTCCGTCGAAGGGATGCGCGAGCCCTACAACGCCCCGCGGCAGGCCCTGCCCGCGACCTACTGGCAGTCGGGCCACGTGGACGCCGTCCGGCCGTCCGTCATCCTGAAGAAGGAATCGATGACCGGCAGCCGGATCGTGCCGCTCGTCGTCGAATCGCGCTTCGCTTCCGACCTCGACGACCTCCATCAGTGGCGCCTGGCGGAATCGCGCTGCCGCGACCTCGGAGGAGAGATCGTGACGCCCGGCCGGATCCCGCGTCCGTTTCCGGACGCCGTCCGGCTTCTGGTGCTCGACTTCGACGGGGTCCTGACGGACAACCGCGTCTGGGTGGACGGCGACGGACGCGAAGCCGTGGCCGCCTACCGCGGCGACGGCATGGGCGTCATCCGCCTGCGCCGGGCGGGGGTCGGGACGCTTGTCCTCTCGGCCGAGGTCAATCCCGTGGTTGCCGCACGGTGCCGGAAGGTCGGGATGGAGTGTCTTCAGGGAGTGGAGGACAAGGCTGCCGTCCTGAAGTCTCTGCTGCGGGAAAAGAAGCTCGAACCCGCCGGCGTGGTTTTCGTCGGCAACGACATCAATGACCTTCCCTGTTTCGGGATCGCCGGCTTCGCCGCCGCGCCCGCGGACGCCGAACCCGCGGTGCTGAGGGAAGCTGACCTCGTCCTCGCGCGTTGCGGGGGCCGGGGAGCCGTCCGGGAGCTGTGCGACCTTATCTTGGAACGGATGGCCGCGTCCTGAGTGCCGGGCGCGGGCCCCGGCCCCGCTACTGGCAGCGCTGCCAGTCCGTGGCGCGGTAGAAGCTTTCGATTTCCTTCCAGAATTCTTGGATGTCGGCGGTCATGATCACCAGGTCCTGCGCCGCTCCCGTCCTGTCGAGAACATAGTCGGGAAGAAGCGATTCTTCTCGGAAGCCCAGGGCGCGGCAGATCCTCCGGGCGTCCTCCTGGGGCCGCATGAATTTGGCCACGACCTTCCGGATGTTGCGGCCGACGGCGAGGGAATGAAGCTCGCGCATCATGAGCAGGCCCAGTCCGCGCCGTCGGAAGGCCCGATCGACAATCACGCGCAGCTCGCCCTGGTGGCGGCTCCAGTCGTCCCGGCTCACCTCGAGCATTCCGTCGGCGACGATGTTGTCCCCAACCAGGGCGATGAGGCGGTCCACGTTTCCCTGTTCGGTGAGAAGGATGCGGCGGCGCACGACGTCCCGGGCGGTGACGTCCACCTTGAGGTATCTCCGGTCGTCCGGCGGAAGGGTCTTGTAAAATGCCATGAGCTTTTCCAGGTCGTCGAGTTTCAGGTCCCGGATGACGACGGCCGTTCCGTCCTTGAGCGTTTCGTTTTTGTTCATGCCGATCCGTTCCTCCCCGCGCGAGATGTTCTGCGGCGCGGCTCCCATCTTAAGAAGGCGGCCGCGGGCTGTCAAGAGCCGGGCGGCTCCATGACGTTTTGGGCGGTCCTTTAGCGTGAGCCTTGGGCCTCTGACTGGAATTCACCACACAATTCGTCATAGAGCCGAGCCGGGCTTTAGAAGAAAGGTCCTGACGGAGCCCGCTTCCTCTTCGAGAAAGAGGACGACGGTCCAGGCGCCCCGGCGCCTGGCCGGCGGGACCGTTCCGAGGTCGAGGCGGTCGAAGGCCGTGACCTCCGCGAGGAGGCGTCCGTCCGTCCGGACGGCGACCGGGCCGGAATCCCGGGCCAGCGCCCCGTCCGGCGCGTACCATCGCCAGCACAGCCGCGAGTCGCGGCCGACGTCCCGCAGCCGGACGAAGGCGTAGAGCGATTCGGCGCCGGGATCAAAAACCTCGCCGGCGCCCCGGGGCGCGAGGAGCTCTCCCGCCGGAGCGACACCGAGGCAGACGAGGAATTCCTCGACCTCCGGTCCCGAGGCCCTGGCGGCGGGCCGGAACGTCACGCAGCCCGAAGCGCCGAGGATCAAAAGACAACAGAAAAATGAAATCAGGACGGTCACCGGTTTTATGAGGCGCCCTCCGCGGGGACGCTCTTTCTTGGAGTGCGGCCTCGCGAGGCCGCTTTGAAAAGCGGCGACGGTCCGCCGCAATCCGATGAAATCCTTCGGCCGCCTTGCCGCTTTTTTTTCGAGCCCGCTCTTTGCGGGGAGCCGGGCCGCACGGGCCCTGCCTCCGGTTCTCTCCGGGCGCGTCATTTCGGCAGAAGCTCCACGAGGAATTGCCGGGACAAGCTGCGCCACATCAGGCGCAGCTCGAACCGGCCCGCGTCCCGGATGAGATAGAGGTCGACGTTCAGGAGCTTCTTGAGGGAGAAATCGTACTGGAGCAGCGAATGGAACCTCCAGCCTCTGACAAGGCCCAGGGTGAGATCGGCGAAGGACTGCTTGAACCGTCCGTTTTTCGGGTCGTAGGAAGCCGCGAGCCAGGCGTTGATGCCTTCGGGCCGTTCGAGCCGTAGGACGGCGCTCAGGTCCAGGCTGGTCGTGCCCTCGAGCCATCCGCCGCGGGTCCGGCGCCGCGACTGAAGGCTGTAGAATCCCTCGAGAGTCACCCCCCTCGCCCATCGCCGCTTGAGGTTGACGACCGCTCCGCCGGAGGTGAAGTTCCGCCCTTCTTTTTCCAGGAATT
>JAFGAV010000064.1 GCA_016933515.1 Candidatus Aminicenantota bacterium | reverse complement strand
GGAGCGAGTCAAGCTGGCGATGGCGAGGAAGCGATAAGAAGTCCCTTGCCCCGGATGAGCCGGGAAAAGAAATCCGGCCGGATGATCCGTCCATCCGACCGGGTGTCGATGATTACCGTTTCTTGCTCTTCTTGGCCGTCTTCGCCGTCTTGCGCCGGGCCTTGGGTTTGTGCTGGAGCGCCTTCTGGACCATGAGGCCGATGTCGGCCGGGTTCTTGGCCACGAAGACGCCCGCTCGGCGCAGGGCGTCCATCTTCTCCGCGGCCGTGCCCTTGCCGCCGGCGATGATCGCCCCGGCATGTCCCATGCGGCGGCCCGGGGGAGCGGTCTGGCCGGCGATGAATCCGACCACGGGTTTGGTGATGTTCTTCTTGATGAAGGCCGCGGCCTCTTCCTCGGCCGTGCCGCCGATTTCGCCGATGAGAATCACGGCCTCGGTCTCGTCGTCCTCCTGGAAGAGGGAGAGGAGCTCGATGTACTTCAAGCCGACGATCGGGTCGCCGCCGATGCCGACGGCAGTGGATTGTCCGAAGCCGAGCTGGCTGACCTGGTCCACGGCCTCGTAGGTCAGCGTTCCCGAGCGGGAGATGATGCCCACATGCCCGGGCTTGTGGATGGCGCCGGGCATGATGCCGATCTTGCACTTCCCGGGGGAGATGATGCCCGGGGTGTTCGGCCCGATGAGACGGGTCGGCCTGTCCTTGAGGAAGGCCTTGACCTTGATCATGTCGAACGTCGGGATGCCCTCGGTGATGCAAACCACGAGGGGCAGGCCCTCGGCCGCGCTCTCCATGACGGCTTCCGCGGCGAAGAAGGGGGGGACGAAGATGGCCGAGGCGTTGGCTCCGGTCTCCTTGACCGCCTCGGCCACGGTGTTGAACACCGGGACACCGAGGTGCGTCGTCCCGCCCTTCCCGGGCGTGACCCCGGCCACGACCTTGGTCCCGTATTCGATCATTTTCTGAGCGTGGAACGTTCCCTCACCGCCTGTGATGCCCTGGACCACAACCCGCGTTTTTTTGTCTATCAGGATGCTCATCGTCCTCTCCCCTTACCGGACCAGCGAAACGACCTTCTCGGCCGCTTCGCGCATCGAGTCGGCTGAAGCGAAACGCATGCCCGACTCGGCCAGGATCCTCTTGCCCTCCTCCATGTTCGTGCCCTTGAGACGGACGACAAGCGGGATCTTGAGCCCGACTTCGCGGGCGGCCTTGACGATGCCGCCGGCCACCATGTCGCAGCGGACAATGCCGCCGAAGATGTTGATCAGGGCGGCCTTGACGTCCTTGTCGGCGACCAGGATTTTGAAGGCGTTCGTCACCGCCTCCTCTGAGACGCCGCCGCCGACGTCCAGGAAATTGGCCGGCATGCCTCCCGAGTGCATGATGATGTCCATCGTGGCCATGGCCAGTCCGGCGCCGTTCACCATGCAGCCCACGGTGCCGTCGAGTTTGATGTAGTTCAAGCTGTACTTCGAGGCTTCGACTTCCAGGGGCGACTCTTCGTCCAGGTCGCGCATGGCGGCGATGTCGGGGTGGCGCCCCAGGGCGTTGTCGTCGAAGTTCATCTTGGCGTCCAGGGCCAGCACCTGCCCCTGCTTGGTGACGAGCAGGGGATTGATCTCGGCCAGCGAGGCGTCCGATGCCTCGAACGCCTTGTAGAGGCCGGCGATGAACTTGACCGCGTTCTTATGGGTCTCGCCCGAGAGCCCCAGCTGGAAGGCGAGCTTACGGGCCTGGAAGCCCGAAAGGCCCGTAGCGGGGTGGACGTATTCCTTGAAGATGAGCTCGGGTTTTTCATCGGCCACTTTCTCTATTTCGACCCCGCCCTCGGAAGAGGCCATGATGACCACGGCCTCGCGGGCGCGGTCGATGACCACGCCCAGGTAGAGCTCCCGGGCGATGTCCAGGGCTTCCTCAACCAGAAGCCGTTTGACCGTCTTGCCCTCCGGACCCGTCTGGTGGGTGATGAGGGTCATGCCGATCATCTTGGCCGCCGTCTCACGGGCCTCGTCGGGGCCGTTGACGACTTTGATGCCTCCGCCCTTGCCGCGGCCTCCGGCGTGGATCTGGGCTTTCAGGACGACCCTCGGCCCGATCTTCCGGGCGATCTCAGCCGCTTGCTCGGCCGTTTCGGCCGTCTCGCCGCGCGGGATCGGAACCCCGTATTTGGAAAGAATGCTTTTGGCTTGATACTCGTGGATCTTCATGATGTTTCAATCCTTTGAATTATGCGATATTTTCATGGCCGTTCGGGCCGCCCGCGCTCATTCACGTTGCGAGCCTGTTGTCTTGGCAACACGGCGCGGAGAGAAGTGCGGTTGATCTGCCCGGAGTCGTCACTCCTGACGGTAAGCGGCCTTGCCGTCCTCGTAGAGGTCGCCGCCGTACATGTCGTTGATGACGATGCACGGGAAGTCCTTGACATGGATGCGGCGGATGGCCTCCGGCCCCAGCTCGGGATAAGCCAGGACTTCGGATTTCACGATGCTCTTTGAGATCAAGGCGCCGGCTCCTCCGACCGACGCCAGGTAGACCGCCTTGTGCTTTTTCAAGGCCTCCTTGACTTCACGGCTCCGCTCTCCCTTGCCGATCGAGCCCTTGAGGCCCAGAGCGTGAAGCGTGGGCGCGTAAGAGTCCATGCGGTAGCTCGTCGTCGGACCCGCGGAGCCGATGGGCTTGCCCGGCCTCGCGGGGGTGGGGCCGACGTAGTAGATGAGCTGGCCCTTGATGTCCACGGGGAGCTCCTTGCCTTCCTTGACGAGTTCGATGAGCTCTTTGTGGGCCGAGTCGCGCCCGGTGAGAAGGGAGCCGCTGATAAAGACTTTGTCGCCCGACTTCAGCTTGGAGATGTCGTCGTCGCTGAGAGGGGTGGTGAGATGATGTTCGGCCATGGGTGCTCTCCGGCCCTCAGAGCTTGGTCTCCCCGACGGTCTTCTTGACGCCCTCGGCCGTCTTTTGAAGCTGGGCCCGCTCCTCATCGCTGAGCTTGATCTCAAAGATCTTCTCGACGCCTTTGGCGCTGATCAGGGCCGGGACGCCGATGAACAGTCCTTTGATGCCGTACTCGCCTTCGCACAGGGCGGCGCAGGACAGGATGCGGCGCTTGTCGCGGAGGTAGGATTCGGCCATGATGATCGCGCTGAAGGCCGGGCTGAAGAAGGCCGAGCCCTTGCCGAAAAGCTTTACGATTTCGGTTCCGGCCTCGCGGGTGCGGTAGACGAGCTTGTCGATCTGCTCCTGGGAGGCGATCTCGACCAGAGGCACGCCGCCGACCGTGGTCAGGCGGGGAAGAGGCACCATGTCCGGGCCGTGGCCTCCCAAGACCGTCCCGGCCACGTCGACGACGGACACGCCGAGCTCCATGGCGATGAACGAGCGCCATCGCGCCGTGTCAAGCGTTCCGGCCATGCCCACAACCTGATTCCTGGGGAAGCCGGTCAGCTTGTAGAAGGCGTAGACCATGGCGTCCAGAGGATTGGTGACGATGATGCAGAAAGCCTTGGGAGCGTACGTCTTGATGCCGTTGGCGGCGTCGGTGATGATTTTGAGGTTCGTCGACAGAAGGTCCTCCCGGCTCATGCCCGCCACTCGGGGCTTGCCGGCGGTGACGATGGCCACATCCGCGCCTTCGATGTCTTTATAGTCCGAGGTCCCGGTGATGTTGGCGTCGTAGGAGCCGTGGGGCGCCATTTCCATGAGGTCCAGAGCCTTGCCTTTGACGGGATTCACATAATCGGGGACGTCCAGGACGACAATGTCCCCCAGCTCCTTCATGGCCGCCAACATGGCCAGGTTCTGGCCGATCTGGCCGCCGCCGATAAGCGCGATCTTCTTGCGCATTATGAAAACCTCCTCTCCATGATTTGATGATTTATCCTCAGGGACAGGCATCATTCTAACCCGTGTTTCCACGAAAAATCAATAAAATTCGTCGGAACGCACCCTGTCATGACGCACGGCTTTGACAAGCGGCCGAAGATTCCTTTAGATTAAATTCGGAATCCCCGCAAAGATCGGGAGTCCTGAGAGAGAGTGAAGCCATGATGGACCTATATTTCAAGCATGAAAAAGAACGTCAGGCGATGGGCATCCCGCCTCTGCCCCTCGATCCCGAGCAAGCGGCAGAAGTCTGCCGCCTCCTGGAAAATCCGCCGTCCGGCAGCCGGGAGAATCTCCTGCGTCTCCTTCGGGAAAGGATTCCCCCCGGCGTGGACCCGGCGGCGGAGGTCAAGGCCGAGTGGCTGGCCCGCGTCGCTCGGGGTGAGGTCCGGTCTCCGGCTCTCGATCGCAAGGACGCCGTCCGTCTCCTGGGGACGATGCTGGGCGGCTACAATGTCGGGCCCCTCGTCTCCCTGCTCGAAGATGCGGTCCTGGCCGGGGAGGCCGCCGAGGCGCTCAAGCGCTTGATCCTCGTCTACGGGGCTTATGACGACATCCTCGCCTTGTCCAAAAAAAACGCGGCGGCGAGCTCCGTGCTGGAGTCCTGGGCGGCGGGGGAGTGGTTCCACGGCCGTCCGGCGCTCCCCGCATCGATGACGATCACGGTTTTCAAGGTCGACGGCGAGATCAACACCGATGATTTTTCCCCCGCCAAGCACGCGTCCACGCGCCCCGACATTCCTCTCCACGCCCTGTCCATGGGGGAGACGCGTTTCCCGGGCGGCATCGCCGCTCTTTCCAAACTCCGGTCGGAGGGCAGGCGCGTCGCGTTCGTCGGAGACGTCGTCGGGACGGGCTCTTCCCGCAAATCGGCCGCGAATTCCTTGATGTGGCACATCGGCGAGGACATCCCCTTTGTGCCGAACAAGCGCCGGGGCGGCGTCGTCATCGGCGGGCTCATCGCCCCGATCTTTTTCAACACCGTCGAGGATTCGGGCGGCCTGCCGATCATGACCGACGTGAGCGGCCTCAGGACCGGAGAGGAGGCGACCCTGGATTTCGAGGCGGGAGTCATCAAGGACAAGAACGGCCGTCCGCTCGCCCCCCTCGAGCTCAAGCCTCCTGCTCTCAGGGACGAATTCCGCGCCGGAGGGCGGTTGAATCTCATCATCGGCCGGGCGTTGACGGCCCGCGCCCGAGAAGCTCTCGGCCGGCCTGAGACCGACATCTTCATTCCGATCGCCAACCCCTCTCCCAAGACCGGCCAAGGCTACACGCTGGCCCAAAAGATCGTCGGCCGGGCGTGCGGAACCGCGGGCGTCCTTCCGGGTTCGGCCTGTGAGCCCAAGATGACGACGGTCGGCTCACAGGACACGACCGGCCCCATGACCGCCGACGAGCTCAAGGAGCTGGCCTGCCTGAAATTTCAGACCGAACTCTTCATGCAGTCCTTCTGCCATACGGCGGCTTATCCCAAGCCGGCCGACGTCAAAATGCACCAGAGCCTTCCCCGGTTCATCGTCGCCCGCAAGGGCGTGGCCCTCAAGCCCGGTGACGGCGTCATCCACTCCTGGCTGAACCGGCTCGTCCTGCCGGACATGATGGGCACGGCCGGGGATTCCCACACCCGGTTTCCGATCGGGCTCAGCTTCCCGGCGGGTTCGGGCCTCGTGGCCTTCGCCGGGGCGCTGGGATTCATGCCCCTGGACATGCCCGAGTCCGTTCTCGTGAGGTTCAAAGGGAAGCGGAGGCCGGGCATCACCGTTCGCGACCTGGTGAACGCCATCCCTTATTTCGCCGTCAAGCAGGGATTGTTGACCGTCCCCAAAAAGGGCAAAAAAAACGTTTTCAACGGCCGAATCCTCGAGATCGAAGGCCTCCCCGGGCTGTCCGTGGACCAAGCCTACGAGCTCACGGACGCCTCGGCCGAGAGATCGGCCGCGGCGGCGACCGTCCGCCTGGAGGTTGATCAGGTGGCCAGGACTCTCCGGAGCAACGCGGCCCTGATGAAAAAGATGATCGAATCCGGATATCAGGACGCGGACACGCTTCGTAGGAGGATCGACGCGTGTGAGGAGTGGCTGGCCGAACCGTCGCTCCTCGAACGGGACGGGAATGCGGAGTTCGCGGCCGTTCTGGAGATCGATCTTGACGATGTCGTCGAGCCCCTTCTGGCCTGCCCCAACGATCCCGATGACGTCAAGCCCTTGTCCGCGGTGGCCGGTGAAAAAATCGACGAGGTGTTCATCGGCTCCTGCATGGCCAACGTCACCCATTTCCGCGCCGCGGGGAAGATCTTCGACAAGGCTTCTTATCCGGGGACGAGGATCTGGATCGCCCCCCCCACAAAGATGGATGAGATTCAGCTCAGAAAGGAAGGCTATTACGCGCTCTTCGCTCAGGTCGGCGCCCGGACGGAAATCCCCGGCTGCTCTCTGTGCATGGGCAACCAGGCGCGCGTTCGGCCCGGGGCGACGATCTTCTCGACCTCGACCCGGAACTTCGACAACCGGATGGGAGACGGAGCCCGCGTCTATCTCGGATCGGCCGCCTTGGGTGCCCTGGCCGCTCTCGAGGGCCGATTGCCTTCCGTGGAGAACTATTTCACGGCTATGAGGGAAAAAGTCGAGCCCTTCGACGCCGAGATCCACCGTTATCTCTATTTTGACGAGATGGAGGATTTTTCTCTCCGGTACGCCGACTGAAACGAAGACCGCCTGACGCGGGCGCCGGTCCGCCGACGTGCGGGGAAAGGATTGCGGCCGAGCGCAAGGGCGCGGCCAGGAATCGAGGAGGAGGTCATGATCACGCTGCAAGGACGGACGGCGCTCATCACCGGCGGGTCGAGGGGCATCGGCCGCGCGACGGCCCTCCTTTTCGCCCGCGCCGGTGCGGACGTGGCCTTCAGCTACGCGACCCGGGAGGACGCGGCCGCGGAGGTGAGGGAAGAGATCGAAAGACTCGGACGCCGGCCCCTGGCCGTCCGGGCCGATCTCTCGCGCCCCGAAGAGGCGCGGAGTCTCGTCGAGCGCTCGTTCCGAGAGTTTCCCGGACTCGACATTCTGGTCAACAACCACGGCATTTGGACTTACGGCCGGATGGGGGACATGAGCGCCGAAGTCTGGTCGGAAACCGTAAGGGTCAATTTGGACGGCGTGTTTTACGTGACCAACGCCGCCGTGCCGAAAATGATTTCCGGGCGGGGAGGGGCGATCATCAACGTGTCCTCGACGGCCGCCATCCGGGGCGAGGCGGATCATTCTCATTACGCCGCGACCAAGGGAGCGTTGAACGCCCTGACCAAGTCCCTGGCCGTGGAACTGGCGCCGCACGGCGTCCGGGTCAACGCCGTGGCGCCCGGCTGGGTCGACACGGACATGAGCGCCGAAGTCTTCCGCGATCCGGAGTTCAAGCGCCGCATCCGGGAGACGATTCCCCTGGGAAGGATTCCGTCCCCCGAAGACATCGCCGGGCCGATTCTTTTTCTGGCATCGGACCTGGCGAGGCACATCACCGGCGCCGTGCTGAACGTCAACGGAGGCGCGGTGCTCTGCGGATGACGGCCGCCGTCTTTTTGGAGTGCGGCGACGAGTCGCCGCTTTCAAAGCGGCCTCATGAGGCCGCACTCGCCCAAAAATCGTCGCGCCCCCAAAGATCCCGCGCTGGGGGGAGGGGCCATCGCGAAGCCCTTTTCTTGAGCTCAGCAAAAGTTCCGTAGAGGGGGCGGGACCCCTGGGATTCTCGTCATATCGGCATGAAACCGGCCTGTCGGCAATTTCGGATTCCTTCTTGTCAGCGCCGCGATTTTTTGCTAAGGTGGGAACACGCGGGGAGGTAACTTTGGAGGGATCATGGAAGAAGAAATCGGACGCATCAGCCATTATTTTTCCAAAATCGGCGTGGCCGTGATCGAAGTGACGGCCGGGCTTCTCCGGGCGGGGGATACGATTCACATCAAAGGCCACACCACGGATTTTTATCAGAAGGTGGAATCGCTCCAGCAGGAGCATCAGGCCGTTTCCGAAGCCGTCAAGGGCGTTTCGGTCGGCCTGAAGGTCAAGTATCCCGTTCGAGAGCACGACGTCGTGTTTGTCGCCCGTGAGGAGGCCTGACGCCCGGGCCGAGAAGGCGATCCCATCTTTGAGACGGGCGAAATCTTGAGGAGGACAATGCGTGGCCAAGAACGAAACCGCGGATGACGACCTGAAGTCCGCCTGCCGGCGATGGAAGGATACCGTCTACGGCCCGGCCCGCGCCGCCGGTCCCTCCGGTCCGGAATTGACGACCGTTTCCGGACGCCGGCTCAAGGAGCTTTACACGCCGCTGGATCTCAACGGCTGGGACTATCGTCGGGACGCGGGCTTTCCGGGCGAGCCGCCCTACGTCCGCGGAATCCAGCCGACGATGTACCATGGGAAGCTGTGGACGATGCGCCAGTTTTCGGGTTTCGGAAATCCCGAGGACACCAATCGTCGCTACAAGTATCTCCTGTCCCACGGCCAGACCGGATTGAGCGTCGCCTTCCACCTGCCGACTCTCATGGGCATCGATTCCGACCATCCTCTGGCCCGGGGGGAGGTGGGCAAGTGCGGCGTGGCCGTCGATTCGCTGGCCGACATGGAAATTCTCTTCGACGGCATCCCTCTGGACCGCATCACGACCTCCATGACCATCAACGCGCCGGCGGCCGTGCTGTGGGCCATGTACATTGCCGTTGCGGAAAAGCAAGGCGTCTCGCCGCGGGTCATTTCCGGGACGATCCAGAACGACATTCTCAAGGAATACATCGCCCAAAAAACTTTCATCTTTCCGCCCGAGCCCTCGATGAAGCTCATTGTCGACACCTTCGAACACGGAGCCCGGGAAGTGCCCCGCTGGAACACGATCTCGATCTCCGGCTACCACATCCGCGAGGCCGGAGCCACCGCCCTCCAAGAGCTGGCGTTCACCCTCCGGGACGGCATTGAATATGTCGAGTGGGCCCGGCGCCGAGGGCTCGACGTCGACGAATTTGCGCCCCGCCTCTCTTATTTTTTCAATGCCCACAACGATTTTTTTGAGGAGATCGCCAAGTTCCGAGCGGCCCGCAAGATCTGGGCGGAAGTGATGAGGGACCGTTTCAAGGCCAAGAATCCTCGCTCCTGGTGGCTGCGTTTTCACACCCAGACTTCGGGAGTCTCTCTCACGGCCCAGCAGCCGTACAACAACGTCGTCCGGGTCGCGATTCAGGCCTTGGCGGCCGTCCTGGGAGGCACCCAGTCCCTCCATACGAATTCCCTGGACGAAACCTACGCCCTGCCCTCGGAGGAAGCGGTGACCATCGCCCTCAGGACGCAGCAGATCATCGCCCATGAAAGCGGCGTGATCAACAGCCTTGACCCCTTGGGGGGGTCCTATCTCGTCGAGCGCCTGACGTGCGATCTGGCGGGCGAAGCGCGGGACCTCATCCGCAAGATCGACGACATGGGCGGCATGGTCAAGGCCATCGAACTCGGCTGGCCCCAAAAAGAGGTGGCCGACTCGGCCTTCTGGTACCAGAAGGCCGTGGAACGAGGGGAGAAAATCCTCGTCGGAGTCAACGCCTTCGCCGGCGAGCACGAAACCATTCCCATTCTCGAAGTGGACGAGAGCGCGGCCCGCAGGCAGCTCGAGCGCCTGAAGACGGTGCGGTCCTCGAGAAACGGAACGCGCGCCCGGGAAACCTTGGACGACCTGCGGAAGGCGGCTTCCGACGGGGTGAACGTCATGCCTTTTCTGCTCCGGGCCGTGAAAGCCTACGCCACTCTGGGCGAGATCATCGAGACCTTCAAGGATGTCTACGGAGAGTACCAAGAGCCCGCCGACTTCTAGCGAGTTCCAAAAAGCTCCGGGAGGAAGACATGAGCCAAGGAACAATCAGGGTGCTGATCGCCAAGCCGGGATTGGACGGCCATGACCGCGGGGCCAAGGTCATCTGCCGCGCCCTGAGGGACGCGGGCATGGAGGTCATCTACACCGGTTTGAGGCGCACGCCCGAGGAAATCGTCAGCGCCGCGGTCCAGGAAGACGCGGACGTCATCGGCTTGAGCATTCTCTCCGGGGCGCACAACGTTCTTTTCCCCAGGATCCTCAAGCTTTTGGAGGAGCAGAACGCCGTCGACATCCCGGTCATCGCCGGGGGGATCATTCCCGAAAAAGACATTCCCAAGCTGAAAAAAGCGGGAATCAGGGAAATCTTTCTTCCCGGATCCTCCACCGAGGATATCATCCGCTGGATTGAAGAGCATGTCCGGAGCGGAGGAAAAAAGGCTTGACAGGCTTTTTGGGGATGTGATATTTCTGGAAAACCAATGAGCAAACGGTCCTTTTCGCTGATCATCATCCCCCACTCCCGGGCGGGATCGAAAAGCCTCTCGGTTTCTAAAAAGGCGGTCAAAATCGCCTTGGGAGCCGCGGGATTCCTCTTCGCCCTGTTTGTTTTTCTGGGGATCGACTATTTGTCCATGAATCATGTGCGGTCCCATTACCGGCGGCTGAAACGAGAGAGCGAAATTCAGAAAGCCACGCTCGAAAAATACAAAATCGATCTGGATCAGCTGAAAAAAACGGTCTATGCCTTCGAGACCTATGCCAAGAAGCTCAACATCATGGCCGGATTGAAAGCTCCCGGCGTCTCGGAGGTCGGCATCGGCGACAACGCGTCGGCGTCCATGCTGCAGGCGCTGACCCCCGCGCCCCAGAGCTTTTCCCTGTCGAACATCCAGCAGCTCAATCAGAAGGCCGTCGTTCTGGAGAAAAACCTCGACACGCTCGTCAATTTTTATGAAAATCAGAGCGCGCGTCTGGCTTCGACGCCGACCATCTGGCCGACCGTCGGTTGGGTGACTTCGGGATTCGGCTCCCGCATTGATCCTTTCACCGGCAAGCCGGCCTTTCATTACGGCATGGACATCGCCACCAACATCGGCAGCCCGATCTACGCCACGGCCGACGGCACGGTCATCCACGTCAAAACGGACAAAATGGGCGGCAAGGTCCTGATCATCAGCCACGGCAACAACGTGTCGACCCACTACCTCCACCTCGATAAATTCCTGGTGAAGGAAGGGCAGAAGGTCCGTCGGGGCGACGTGATCGGCCTGGTGGGGCGCACGGGGAAAGCTCTGGGACCCCACCTGCATTACGAAGTCCGGATCAACGGCGTCGCCCAGAATCCCTACCTCTACATTCTGGAAGAATAGTTTCCGGAGGCAACCCCGACGGCTCAGCCCGAGAACCGTTCTCCGTCCCGGATCCTCGCTCCCAGCGAAAAGTCCCAGGCGCTCATGGGCTTTTTGTTTTCCGGCTGGAGCCGTTCGACGACATAGATATCGCGTCCGCAGGCGACCCTCAGCCCTTCGCCGCTTGAGGAAAGGATTGTTCCCGGAACGCTCTTCCCGGTGTTCTCCGGATTCACGCGGCCCTCAAGAACGATCACCCTCCGATCCCGAAAGCCGGTGAAAGCGGAAGGCCAGGGCGTAAACGCTCGGACCCGTCGGTCGACAGCCTCGGCTTCCTGCGCCCAATCCAGGCGGCCGTCTTCCTTGCGGAGCTTGGGCGCATAAGTGGCCAGGCGGGAGTCTTGGGGCCGTCGTTCCAGACGGTCGATCCGCCCCAGGGACTCCGCAAGGAGGCCGGCGCCCAGGACGGCCAAGCGTTTTTCCAGGCTGGCGGCGGTCTCATCGGGCCGGATGTCTGTTTCCTCCTGAGCGAGGATGTCCCCCTCGTCCATTCTTTCATTGAGCTCCATGAGGGTCACTCCCGTCCGTGTTTCGCCCCGGAGAATGCTCCACGCCACGGGAGCGGCGCCCCGATACTTGGGCAGGAGCGAAAAATGAACATTGAGCGTGCGCCGGCGGGGGAGGAAGAGGATCGGCGCGGGGAGGATCTGGCCGTAAGCAACGACGATGTGGACATCGGGCCGCACGTCCTCGAGCCTGTCCTTGATCGAGGGATCGTTGCGGATGCGCTCGGGCTGGAGGACGGCCAGGCCGCGGGACAGAGCGAACCGCTTGACGGCGCAGGGCGTCAAAAGTTTTCCGCGGCCGGCCGGCTTATCCGGCTGGGTGACGACCGCCGCCACCTCGTGGCCGTCGCCGAGCAGCCTCTCGAGCGCGGGCAAAGCGGCCTCGGGGCTTCCGAAAAAAACAAGTCTCATCGGCCGCCGGAGAGGCCCATCTCCTTGCGAAGCCTCCTCTTGAGAAGCTGCCTTTTAAGAGGGGAGAGGTGATCGAGAAACAGCTTGCCGTCCAGATGGTCGATCTCGTGGCAGAAGACCCTGGCCAGGAGGTCTTGGGCCTCATAGGTTTTTTCGCGCCCTTCGAGGTCGACGCCGCGAACGGATACCCGCAGCGGCCGGGCGACCTTTTCGAAAATTCCCGGGACAGAGAGGCATCCCTCCTCAGCCGAGCTTTCTCCTTCCTTCTCGAGAATTTCGGGATTGAGGAGGACGATGAGCTCCCGGTTGTCCCGCCCGACGGAGAGGTCGACCGTGATCAACCTCCGGCTGACGTCGACTTGGGGGGCCGCAAGCCCGATTCCCGGCGCCTCGTGCATGGTGGCGACCATGTCCTGGGCAAGTTCCGCTACGGCGGCGTCGATGTTCGTGATCGGCTCCGCCCGGGTGCTGAGAACGGGCCGGCCGTAAATCATGATTTCTCGAACGGACATGATGATCTGACACCCTTCGGTTCCTATTGTAGGAGAAGTCGACGGAGGATGCAACACGGCGCGAGCCGCGCCTCACCGGGAAGCGTTCGTCCCGGCCGGGAAGCCGATTCAGATGACGGCCGAGGGCGGAGGCGGTTCGTCGGCGGCGCCGCGATGGCGGAGCGGATAGAAGATCAAATACGCGCCGATGAGAACGAGCACCGCCAGCCCGACGAGATAGCTGGGCTGCTTGAAGACCATCGGGATGTCGGAGGAAACCACGTTCTGGAAGAACAGGAATTTCCAGGTGGCGCGCACAAGTCCGGTGAGGGCTTCGCCGGCGATGAGTCCGGCGGCGACGAGGATCCCGACATTCTCGACGCGGGCTTTCTGAGCGGCGTTGAGCTTTCTGCTCTCGGCCAGCCTGTCCACAATACCCTTGATCATGCCTCCGCAGAAGATGGCGAACGTCGTTTCCAGGGGAAGGTACATTCCCACGGCGACCAGCATGGGCGAGCGGACCTGGACGAGGATCATGGCGAAACCCAGCAGCATGCCCACGATGACCAATGCCCAGGCCATTTCCCCGCCGACGATGCCCTTGCTGAGAGCGGCCATCAGTCCGGCCTGGGGAGCGGGAAGATCCTTGCTGCCGAAGGTGAAGGCGCCGTGGAGGATCATCAGGGGAAAATAGAGGACGAGCGAGGCGATGAGGATGCCGAAGATATTGCCGAACTGCATCTTCCACGGCGTGCCGCCCAGGAGATGTCCGACCTTGAGGTCCTGAAGCATCTCGCCCGCCACGGCCGAGGAGACGCAGACCACGGTGGCCACGCCCAGCACGGCCCCCACGCCGTAGGTCCCCGTCGCGCCCACGAGAACCATGAGCAGGGCGGCGATGATCAGCGTCGAGAGCGTCAGCCCGGAGATGGGGTTGTTGGACGAGCCGATCGTGCCCACCAGGTTTCCCGAGACGGCGGCGAAGAAAAATCCGGCGACGATCATCACCCCGGCCGCCAGGAGGGCGGTGAGGTAGTTATGGGCGAAAACATTGTAAAGGAAGATCATGCCCAGGAAAGCCAGGCCCAGCCCGGCGAAGACGATCTTGAAGCTCAGGTCTTTTTCCAGGCGGTTGGGGGCTTCGGTTTGGCCGGCGGCTTTCTTGACGTCGCCGATCGATCTTTTGATGCCCGCGCCCAAATTTTTGCGCATCTTGAACAGGGTGTAGCCGGCTCCGACCAGCATGCCGCCCACGGCGATGGGACGGATGATGAACTTCCAGACGGCCGTTGTTGTCGCGCTCGTGACGGCTTCGGAGATCTCGGGCTGGGTCAGTACGCGTCCCGCCTCGGCCGCCTCCTCGGTCAGGGCCTGGACGATGCCCGGCTGAAAGAGCTCCGTGACATGAGAGCCCAGGAAAAACATCAACAGGGGAACGAACAGACCCCAGGCCAGAACGCCGCCGGCGAAGTTGAGCGAAGCCAGACGGGGGCCGATGATGTAGCCGACTCCGATATAGGCCGGATAGATCCCCGGGCCGGCGACGGCGACCGAGCCGCCGGTCATGACCTTCGGGTCGGTCTCAAAAGTGCCCAGGCGAACGAAGCTTGAAGCGGCCTTGCCCACTTTGACCAAGAATTCCTTGGATTGGGCGTAGAAGTTGAACACGCCGGTGGCGTAAAGGAAGGCTCCGGTCCCCATGGCCAGAAAAAGATGTTTCGCCCCGGCGCTTCCTTTCTGTCCCGCTTTGTGGATTTCAGCCGCAGCCACCGACTCGGGGAATTGCAGCTCCGGATCGGTGACCATGACCCGTCTCAGAAACGTGACGAACATGATCCCCAGAAAACCTCCGACGAACATCAACGCCGTCGATTTGATGTAGGCGTCGAAGGTGTTGAATTTCAGCCAGGCTCCGGAGATCAAAAAGGCGGGAATGGTGAAGATGGCGCCGGCAGCCACGGACTCGCCGATCGAGCCCACGGTCCGGGCCATGTTTTCCTCCAGGATCGAACCCCGCATCAGTTTGAGAACGGCCATGCCGAGGACCGCCGCCGGGTAGGTGGCGGCGATGGTCATGCCGGCCCGCAAGCCCAAATAGGCGTTGGCCGCTCCCAGGATGACGGTCAGCACCAGTCCGATGATAACGGCGCGGACGGTGAATTCCTTCATGTCGGTTTTTTCCGGGACATAGGGCTGGTGGGCCATGGAGTCCTCCTTGACGAAATTTCCATCCTATAAGACAAAATCCTCCGCGAAAAGTCAAGCAGGCAGAAATTCTCGACGGTTGCGCAGTCATCGGAGGACGAAGGAAAGGTTGAGGCGTCAGGGCAGAGGCCCCCCCCGCCTCCAGCGTGCTCGTCGATCCGGAATCATCGTGATTTGCCACGGGAGGGAATTTGTGCTAAATAGGAGGACGCGACGGAAAAAAGGATATCATCTTCATGGGCCTCGTCACGTGGGTCAAAGACAGACTGTTTTGCGATCTGGCCATCGACCTAGGCACGGCCAACACCCTGGTGTTCATGCGCGGTCGGGGGATCATTCTTCAGGAGCCCTCGATTGTCGTCGTCAACAAGGCCACGGGCAAAGTGGAGGCCGTCGGGCACAGGGCCAAAGAGATGCTGGGGAAGACGCCGGCCTCGGTGGTGGCCATACGACCCATGCGGGACGGCGTCATCGCCGATTTCGAGATCGCCGAGAAGATGCTCGACTACTTCATCAAGAAAGCCACGAACAACCGGGGATTTCTCCTCCGGCCCCGTATCGTGATCGGCATTCCCACGGGCGTCACCCAGGTGGAGAGGCGGGCGGTCAAGGACGTGGCCCTGAGAGCCAAGGCGACCGAAGTCTATCTCGTCGAGCAGCCCATGAGCGCCGCCGTCGGAGCCGATCTGCCCATTTCCGAGCCGACCGGAAACATGGTGGTCGACATCGGGGGGGGCACGACCGACATCGCCGTCATTTCCCTGGACGGGATCGTCTTCGATCATTCCATCCGCATCGCCGGAAACGAGATGGACGAGTCCATCATCCAGTATCTGAAGAAAAAGTACAATCTGCTCATCGGGGAGCGCAGCGCCGAAATGGTCAAAATGCAGATCGGCTCGGCGTTTCCGCTCGACGAGCCGCTGACCATGGAGATCAAGGGCCGCGACTTGAGGGACGGCATCCCCAAAACGATCGTCGTCGACGACCAGGAAATAAGGGAAGCTCTCGAGGACGTGATCACGGCCATCATCAACGCCATCCGCATCGCCCTGGAAAAGACTCCTCCCGAGCTTTCGGCCGACATCATCGACCGGGGCATCATCCTCACCGGAGGCGGGGCGCTGCTCAAGAACCTCGACCGCCGCATCCGGGAGGAAACCCAGCTTCCGGTGTTCATCACCGACGATCCGCTGACCACCGTGGTCGTGGGGGCGGGAAAGATGCTGGACGATCTCTCCCTTCTGAGGAAGGTGTCGCTTATCTGAGGAAGCCGAACGCCTGCGCATGCCTTTGTTGCCGAGAGAAAAGAAGTCGATCAGAATTTTTGCCGGCCTTGTCGTCCTCCAGATTGTTTTGATCTCGTTCCAAGTCCCCCTGGGCTCCCGCCCCAGCGTGATTGAAAAGGCCGTCTTTACGGTTTTGACCCCCGTTCAGCACGGCGGTTCGGCCGTTTTCCGCTTCCTGGGCCGTTTGTGGCGGGTGTACGTTTATCATGTCCAGATCGAGCGCCAAAATCAGGACCTCAGGCGCGAGTCGTTCATGCTCCGGCAGGAAAACGCCGGACTGCGACGGGACGTGGAGCGATATCGGAGCGCCGAGGAGATGCGCGCCTCTCTGTCGCGCGCCCGGAAACGGGTGCGGATCGCCTCGGTCGTCAGCCTGGACCCCCTCACCTACAAGAGCTCCCTGGTTATCGACCGAGGAAGGAATGCCGGCGTGAAAAAGGACATGGTCGTTCTCGACCGTTTCGGGAGCCTGGTCGGCCGTGTCGTCGAGCCCGTGAGCCCGACCGAAGCCGCCGTCCAGCTCATCACCGATGAGGCGAGCGGCGTCGGGGTCGTCATTGCGGGAGACAAAGGCGTGGGCGTTCTTTCCGGGGACGGGACCGGCGCCTGCCGGTTGAAGTACATTTTGAGCACCATGAAAGGGATTGTGCCCGGAGACGAGGTGTTCACCTCGGGTTTCGACGGCATCTTCCCTCCCGGTTTGCACGTGGGCCGCGTGGTGAGCGTGGGATCGGACGAGGGCCTTTTCAAAAGCCTGCGCGTCCAACCGCAATTCCGCTTCCGTGATTTGGGCCGGCTGGCCGTTTTGCTCCAGGACGGCGAGGAAGTCGACCGCGAGGGGAGGGGAGGGCGATGAGGAACGTTGTCCTCGGGGCCGCCGGAGTCGCCGCGGCTCTGCTCGGGCACATGGTCCTTTCCCGGACGATGGCGGAAGGAACGCCCACGCTTCATGTGTTTCTTCTGGCCGTTCTTTTCGGCGCTCTGACGAAAGGAGAGATCTTCGGCGCGGTGATGGGAACCTGTTGCGGCCTGGCGGCGGATTCCCTGTCCATCGGAGTTTTCGGCCTTTCGGGATTCTCCATGACCGTCGTCGGCTTTGTCGCCGGCCTCGCGGCCAAGCGCGTCAATGTTCTTCCTTTTGTTAGAAACGCCGCGTTCCTCTATCTCATGACCGCCCTCGACCTTGTCCTGTGGGGCTTGTGGGCGCGTCTGACGGTCGGGCAGCCCATCGGCGCTTTGAAAAACCTTCTTCTGACCCGGCCGTTGGTCACGGCCCTTGTCGGTGCCGCCGCGTTTGCGGTCTTTCGATGGTGGCGGAAACGCTATGGCCGATAATCCCATCTACGAGGATCTGTCCCCGCTCAGAAAAAGGGCGCGGGGAATCTTCCTCGCCGTGGAGATCCTGTTTGTCCTCACGGCGTTTTATTACTGGAAAATCCAGATTCTCGACTACCGGATGTACAGCAAGCTCGCCGAGAAAAACAGGATCCGGGAAACCGTGCTCGTTGCGCCCCGCGGATTGATCACGGATCGCAAGGGCGTCCTGCTGGCCCAGAACATCGGATCGTTCACTGCGGCGCTCATCCCCGAAAACACGCCCGACCTGGAAGGCTCTCTCGCCGGAATCGGAGAGATGCTCGGCATCCCGATCGACGAGCTCCGGCGCCGCATGGAACGATACGGCAGCCAGCCGGCCTTCAAAGCCCGGCCGATCAAGGAAAACCTCAGCCTGGAGGATGTGTCGCGCATCGACGCCCGACAGCTGGAATTTCCTGAGCTTGTCATCATCGCCGAACCGAAGCGATTCTATCCTTTCGGCTCGCGCGCCTCCCATGTTTTGGGATATATGCAGGAAGTTTCCGAAACCGAGCTGAAAAGCCGCCGTTTCCGCGACAGGCACCTCGGGGATCTGATCGGAAAAACCGGCTTGGAATTGGAGTACGACGCCTACCTCGTCGGGCAGCCCGGACGCCAGGTGGAACTCGTGAACAGCCGCGGACGGCGGCAGGGCCTTGTGGAAAAGCAGGACGCTCAGCCCAGTTTTCCCTTGAGGCTCCACTTGGACTTCGACCTCCAGGCGAAGGCGGAAGACCTTTTGGAGGGCAGGGAGGGGGCGGCGGTCGTCCTCGACCTGAAGACAGGCGGCATCCTGGCCATGGCCAGTTATCCCAATTTCAATCCCAACAAATTCATCAATCGTTTTTCGCCCGAGGAATGGAGATCGATCGTCTCCCGCCCCGATTTTCCCCTGGAGAACAGGGCCGTCCGCGGGCTTTACGCCCCGGGTTCGATTTTCAAATTGACCATGGGCTTGGCGGGCCTGAACGAGGGGGCCATCGACGACAGGACGTCGGTCTTTTGCGGGGGCCAGGTCACAATCTACGGCCAGCCGTTCAACTGTTGGGCCGAGGGAGGCCACGGCAGCCAAAATCTGACGGATGCCATCAGGAATTCCTGCAACATTTATTTCTACACTCTGGGCAAGAAGCTTTCCATTGAGGACATCGCCCGGCATGCCCGGCTCTACGGATTCGGGAGGAGAACGGGGATCGACCTCCCCGGAGAAAAAGAGGGACTCGTTCCCACACCAAAATGGAAGAAAGAAACGCGCCAGGCGCCCTGGTTTCCCGGAGAGACGATCTCCGTTTCCATCGGCCAGGGTCCTCTGCTCGTGACCCCGATCCAGGTGGCCGCCCACACGGCCTTCATCGCCCGCCGAGGACGGACGGTCACTCCCTCCCTCCTGATGGCGCCCGGTTTCCTGCGAAGGCAGGGTGATCCGATGAGGGATGCGGACCTGCTTCTACGGGACGACATCAAACGCCGCAACTTCGACAAAATCATCAAGGGCATGTGGGAGTCCGTCAATCGCGAAGGCACGGGCCGCGGCGCGCGGGTGGAGGGATTCGATGTCTGCGGCAAGACGGGATCCGCGCAGACGATCAGCACCCAGACAGCCGATCGCCTGTCCCGAAATCAGAGAGAAATCAAAACGCACTCCTGGTTCACCGGGTTCGCTCCGCGCGACAACCCGGAAATCTCGGTCACGGTCCTGGTCGAGTACGGCGGAATGGGAGGAGCGACGGCGGCTCCGCTGGCCGGAGAATTGTTCGCCCTCTACCGGCGGCTCAAAGCGGAGAAAAAATGATCAACCGCAAGCTTTTGACCGAGATCGATTGGCCTCTGATCGGCATTCTCCTGATCCTTTCGATACTGGGCTGCCTTTTTATCTACAGCGCCTCGCATCCCCAGTCCGGTCCGCATCACCTGCGGCAGGGTCTTTGGATCGTGGTCGGCCTGGCGGCCATGGCCGCGGTCCTGCTGGTCGACTACAAGACCTTGATCGCCTACGCGCCTTTTCTCTACGGCGCCGGAATCCTCATGCTCATCGGGCTGCTGATCTGGGGCCGTTGGATCGCCGGGACGAAGAGTTGGTTCCGCGTAGCCTCGTTCGGATTTCAACCCTCGGAACTCATGAAGGTGATCCTCATCCTCATGCTGGCCAGGCTGTTTTCCGACTACCGCCGGAACGTTCTTTCGGCGGCCATGGCGCTCCTCAGCGTCGGAGTCGTCGGGCTGCCGATGATCCTTGTGGTTCTCCAGCCCGATCTGGGAACGGCGGTCACCTATCTCCCGATCCTTCTCGCGGTTTTCCTCCTGGCCGGAACGAGCCGCCGGATGGCGGTCGTTCTTCTTCTGCTGGCCGTCGGGCTGGGCGTCCTGGGCTGGAACGTCTTTCTTCACGACTATCAGAAACAACGGCTCGTGACGCTCATGTCCCCCGGCCACGATCCTCAGGGCGCGGGCTATCAGATCCAGCAATCGAAAATCGCCATCGGCTCCGGAGGCTTGGTCGGGGAGGGCTTCAAGCGGGGCAGCCAGAGCCAACTGAATTTTCTTCCGGCCCGGCACACGGATTTCATCTTCGCCGTTCTGGGAGAGGAGCGGGGTTTCATCGGAATCCTGGCGGTGATGGCCGCGTTTTTCTTTTTTCTTTCGCGGCTGTTTCGGACGGTGTCCTTGACGCGGGACAGGGCGGGCGCTTACGCGGTATTCCTTTCAGCCGTTCTGATTTCCTTCCAATTCCTCGTCAACGTCCTGATGGTCGTCGGCCTTTTCCCGGTTGCGGGAATCCCCCTGCCCTTGCTGAGCTACGGCGGGTCTTCTCTGCTGACGACCTATCTGTGCGTCGGTCTGGCGATCAATGTCCGCATGAGGCGTTTCGCGAACGTATGAAACGGAAAATGGGGGTCGCGTGAGGCGGACGACGAAAGGCGGGAGCCGCGGCGCGGGCTGGAGCGAGGAGTTCGAGAGGCTGTTGCGGCGCGTGGAAAAGCCCGGCCGGTACATCGGCGGCGAATGGAATGAGATCCGCAAGGATCCCGATGCGGTCGACGTCAAAGTCGGACTCGTCTTCCCCGATGTCTACGAAATCGGGATGTCCCACTTGGGCCAAAAGATTCTCTACGGACTGCTCAACGCCCAAGACGGCGTCGCCGCCGAGAGAGTCTTCGCGCCTTGGCCGGATATGGAGCGGGAACTTCGTGCCAGCAACACGCCCCTTTTCACCCTGGAAAACAAAATCCCTTTGAGTCGGCTCGACATTCTGGGATTCTCCCTTCTTTACGAACTCAACGCCACGAACATCCTCACCATTCTGGACTTGAGCGGGATCCCCGCGTCGGCGGCCGAGCGGTCGGAGAATCATCCGCTCATCGTCGCCGGAGGGCCGGCGGCCTTCAATCCCGAGCCTCTGGCGGACCTTTTCGATGTGTTCGTTCTGGGCGACGGAGAAGAGGCGGTCTTGGACCTTGTCGATCTCTTCCGCAGCCTGAGAAGGGAAGGCGCGTCACGGCGGGATCGCCTGCGCGCCTTTGCCCGCCTGCCGGGGATGTACGTCCCGATGCTCTATCGGGCCGTACGCTCCGGAAGATCCCCGTTTCTCGTTCCCCGGCCTGAAGACGGCGCTCCGGCCCGGGTGACGAAAAGGGCGGTCCGGGATTTCAGCCGCTCTTTTTTCCCCAGCGACATCATCGTGCCGGACGTTCAGGCCGTTTTCGACCGGGTGGCCGTCGAGGCGTCC
This sequence comes from Candidatus Aminicenantota bacterium, assembly GCA_016933515.1. Taxonomy (GTDB): domain Bacteria; phylum Acidobacteriota; class Aminicenantia; order Aminicenantales; family JAFGAV01; genus JAFGAV01. The sequence continues at coordinate 5,713 of JAFGAV010000064.1, read as the reverse complement.
CGCGGCTGCCCTCATCGCTGCCGGTTTTGCCAGGCGACGAGCCTTTATTTCCCTTTCCGGGTCAAAGACCCCAACCGGCTCATGGAGGCGACGCTCGACAGCGTGAGGAGCACGGGATTCCAGGACGCTTCGCTCTCCTCGCTTTCGATCGGCGACTATCCTTACCTCGAACCGACCGTCCGCCTGCTCATGAACGAGCTCTCACGGGAGGACGTCAGCCTGTCGCTTCCGTCCCTGAGGCCGCAGTGCGTGACGTCCGCCCTTGCGGAGAGCATTCTCCGGGTCCGGAAGACGGGATTCACGCTCGTTCCCGAGGCCGGAACGGAACGGCTGAGACGGGTGATCAACAAGGATCTGAACGACGACGACGTCCGCCGCGCGGCCGAAATCGCCTTCACCGGCGGATGGCGCTTGCTTAAGCTCTATTTCATGATCGGGCTGCCCGGAGAACGGGACGAGGACCTGGAAGGCATTGTCCGCCTGGTGAAGGACGTCCTGGCGCGCGGAGAGAGAATCCTCGGTTTTCCGCCGTACGTCAATCTCAGAGTGTCGTCGTTCATACCCAAACCGCACACGCCTTTTCAATGGCTGGCCATGGAGGAGATCCGGACTCTCCGGGAGAAGCGGGCGTTCCTCGTCCGGGAGTTGAGGACATGCCGGTCCGTAAACATCAAGGCCCACCGTCTGGAACAATCCGTTCTGGAAGCCGTTTTTTCCCGGGGGGACAGGAGCCTTGTCCGCGTCCTGAGGACCGCCTGGCGCGACGGCGCGCGATTCGACGGCTGGAAAGACAGCGCCAATGACGACATCTGGAACGCGGCGTTCGAAAAAGAAGGCGTCGACAGGAAACCCTACCTGGGAGCTGTCGATCTGGAGGCCGATCTTCCCTGGGACCATATCGCCACCGGCCTGAGAAAAGAGCACTTGGCCGAGGAGCTTCGGCGCGCCCTTCGGGAGGAAGCCACGCCCTCGTGCCTGGAGACCGCCTGCGGAGCGTGCCGGGGATGTGCGCCCGAGTTCCGTCCTGAAAAATCCTTCAAGGCGAGGGTGTCTCTGGAAAGCCGCACACCCGAGACGGCCGGCGAGCCGTCGCCGGAACCGGTCCGCTACAGGGCGTTTTACGGAAAATCGGGAAGAGCCCGATATCTGGCCCACAACGATTTGATCAACGTCCTGCGCCGCTCATTCCGGAGGGCGGACTTGTCCGTTCTCCGCAGCGGAGGGTTCCATCCCCAGATGCGGATGTCGTTCCTGCCGGCCATGCCCCTGGGCATGGCCGGACTGACCGAAGCGCTCGAGTTCAAATCCGACCGCCTTGTGGAGGAGAGCGAATTTTTGGACAGAGTCAACCGCAGCCTCCCGGAGGGGATCCGCTTCACGGGCCTGAAGCGCCTCGCGGCCGACGCTCTCGTTCTCAGTCGGGACACGGCCGCATTCGTCTACGTCCTCGATGTGAGCAGCAGCGACGTCCGGCGCGCCCTGGAGGCGATCGTCGCGCCGGAAGGAGGCGGAGAGGACGAAGAGCGGAAAATCCGGTCGGCCGCCGAGGCGCTGCGCAGGGTTTTGCCTCCCGAGACCGTGACGGTCACTGAGTCTTGGGGAGAAAAAAAGATTTCCTTCCGGGTCGAAGCGGACGGAGGCAAGGCCCCCAGGCTGCAGGACGCGATCGCCGATGTCTTGGGAATCAAGGGCGCTCCCTTTTTCTTGACGCGCGAATCCGTGATCTATCATTCAAATTGACTTCATCAGGCGATTTCAGTATAAAAGCCTTGTTTTGCAAGTCTCGAAGATCCCGATAAGGAGGAGCCGTGATTGATTTTTCTTTAAGCGACGAACAGAAAGCTCTGCAGGACATGGCCCATGAATTCGCCCTCAAGGAAATGAGGCCCAATGCCGCCCGTTACGACCGGGGAGATGTTTTTCCGGAAGACGTGATGACCAAGGCCTTCGAGGCGGGATTCTTGAGCTGCAACATCCCGACGGAATACGGGGGCGGTGGGCTGGGCGACCTCAACACGGCCATCATCAGCGAAGAACTCGCCTGGGGATGCGCGGGGATGTTTACGGCGATGATGGCCTCTTCTCTGGCCTTGACGCCCATAGTGCTTTACGGGACCGACGAACAGAAGAAAACTTTTTTTGCCCCGTTCACGAAGAAAATGAATTTCGCCGCTTTCTGCCTGACCGAGAGAGAGGCGGGTTCGGACGCGGCGGCCACGAAGACGCGCGCCCTGCGGGACGGCGACCACTACGTCATCAACGGATCCAAATGCTTCAGCACCAACGGAGGCATCGCCAGCCTGTACATCGTTTTCGCTCTGACCGATCCGGAAAAGGGCGTCCGGGGAGTGAGCGCCATCATCGTCCCGCGGGACACTCCCGGGATCATCATCGGCAAGGAAGAAGACAAGATGGGCCACCGGGCGTCCAACACGGCGGAAGTGACCTTTGAAGACGTCCGGGTTCCGGTGAAGAACCTCCTGGGCAAGGAGGGGATGGGATTCATCGTGGCCATGAAAACCCTGGACAAAACGCGGGCCTCGGTCGGCGCCGCGGGCGTGGGCGTGGCCCGGGCCGCCCTGGAGCACGCTGTCGAATACGCCAAGACCCGCGTTCAGTTCAACAAGCCCATCGCCCTCTTCCAAAACACGGCCTTCAAAATCGCTCAGATGGCCATGGAAATCAACGCCGCCCGCCATCTTGTCTGGCACGCGGCCTGGCTGATGGATCGCGGCCAGCCCTGCGGAAAGGAATCCGCCATGTCCAAGTGCTTCGGTTCGGATGTGGCCATGAGGACGACCATAGAGGCCTTGCAGATTTTCGGCGGCTACGGGTATATGAGAGACTATCCTATGGAGAAGCTGATGCGCGACGCCAAGCTCCTCCAAATCTACGAAGGAACGAACGAAATCCAGCGCCTCGTGATTTCTCGGGAGGTCATCGGACCGATCAAGTGACGCCCGGCGCTCGGCACCGGGCGCCGCGTCCAAAGGGGGCGCGGCGGGAGGCAAGAGTCAGCGGTCGAGGATGTCGGCCAGGTCGTTCTCGATCGAAACGGTCGGAATCTCGATGATCCGTCCTTTTTCCAGACCGCCGACGAACACAAGGAAGGTCGGCAGCCGCTCGATGTTCCGTCCCTGATAGTATTCGGCTCTCAAGGCTTTGTCCCTGGGGACGCCGATGTAAGACACGTTGAGACGAGGATTGTCGACGACGTCGAGCACCTTGAAAAGTTCGCTGACGTGGGCTTTGCTGTCCGGACACCACGTTCCGAGAAAGACCTTGATTTCGACGGTCCCGGCGACGGCTTTCAACCGCTCGACGGCTTCCGGACACGGCTGATAGGCGTCAGACACGGCCTGCCAGTCGGGCAGGGCGCCGAGGATGTCTTCCCGGCTCAGAAGGCCGAGCAGGTCACCGCCTTCTCCGTTCCACGGCAGACCGAGATGGACGCTCACAAGGGCAAGGAGAGCCAAAACCGCCGCCGCGCGCAGGGATGTCATTGCCGGGGGCTCTTGAAGACGCCGTCTCTCAGATGGTGTCTTCTTCGATGTATTCCGGCACGAGAGCCAGGACTTCACAGCCGGCCCCGCGGAGCATGTCGATCAACTCCACTACGCGGTTGTAGGAGACGTTGGCATAGGCTCGGACGAAAACCGTCTTGTCCTGGCGCGTGGAATACAGGCTCCGGATCCGATCCTGGGCCAGGGAGTAATCGATCTGTTCCTGATTGATGAGAACGGTGTTGTCCGGCTTGAGGGTTACGACGATGACGTTCGAAGAGCCGCCGCTCGTCGTCTCGGCCGCCGTTTCGGGCAGACGGACATCTATGCCCTTCTGGATCATGGGGGTGATGATCATGAAGATGATGAGCAGCACCAAAAGAACGTCACACAGGGGGACGACATTGGGTTCCGCTTTGGATGACATATTTCCTCCTCGCGCACAACGCTCAGCGGGATATTGTATGACACGGACGGGGCCGATGTCAACTCAAAGGCGGGGGCTCGAGGAGCTTCTCCACCGCCTTGTCCCACGTCATTTTCGAGACGAAGCGGAAAGCGTTTTCGCCCATGGACTCGGCAAGGGCCCGGTCGGCGGCGAGAATGTCGAGCTTCTCGGCAAGGGCTTGCGGATCGGGCGCGGCGATAAAGCCCGTCGAGCCGTCCCGGACGAGCTCCGCCGGGCCCCCGCTGTCCGAGGCGGTGACGACCGCCTTTCGGGAGGCGAAGGCTTCCACGGTCACCAAGCCGTAATCCTCCTGGCGAGGGCAGAAGAACACGGCCCGGCATGTGGCGTAGGCGCGCAGGACGGCATCCTCGCCGGCCGGGCCGAGGAGAGCGATCCTGTTCTCCAATTCCCGTTCTCGGATCAGCCGCGCGAGGGTGTCCCTTTCCGGACCGTCGCCGATGATGACCGCCCGAAGTCCACGGTCCCGGACAAGGCCCATGGCCTTCACCAGAAGGTCGAGCCGTTTCAGCTCGTGCAGACGGGAGACGGCGAAAATCATGGGCTCATAGTTCTCGGTTCTGTAATCCCTCTGAGGGGGAGGGGGGTAGAGGACTTCGGAGGGAATGCGGCCCCAACGAATCAAACGGGCCTGAATCGTCCGTGATTGGGCGAAAAGCCTCGTCACGGAGCGCTTGAGCAGGCGGGCGTCTATCCGATGAATCGCCCAGCGCCTCAAGCTTTCCTTGATCCGTCCGCGCCGGCCCAGCTGGGCTTTGAGCATCGGCCAAAGGTCGTAATATTCGCGGAGCCGGTGATTGAGCCAGCAGGAATGGCGTTCATGGCGGACGGCGTAGCTCGGAAACCGGAACGAGACGACCCCGTCGATTTTCCGGCCCAGGCCGTCCAGGCCGACGTCCGTAAGCCGCGTGGCCCAGTAGGCCTGGAATTGCCGTCCGAAGCGGTTCTGAGGCGTGGTGATGAGATCGGCGTCATGGCCGCAATCCCGCAGCGCACGGACGGCTGCCCGAGCTATGGTCAGGTGGCCGCCCTCGACGAAAGGCACGTCCGATGTGACGACGGCGATCCTCATCCCATTCTCGGTCGGAGCCGAAGCGGCATGCCGGGAACCTCGGCCCGCATGGCTATTTCAGGGTGTCGATGGCGGTCTTGTTGTCGCTCGTCTGAAAAACAAGGAGGGCCGTTCCCGCTCCGGCCGACGTGGACCCGTAGCAATATCGGACATTGACTGCGGCATTCCCGAGAAGCGCTCCGATTTCCGCTCCGGAGCCGATGCGGTCCGTGACCTCGACGACGACGACCTTGGACGTTTGGACTTTGAATCCAAGGGTTTTCAGGGCCTTGGCGGCCTTGAGATTGTTGGTGGTCAAAAGACGGAAATGACCCTGGCCGCTCTCGGCGGAGACGCAAAGCGCCCGGAGGTTGATTCCTCCGTTGGCCAGCGTCCCCAGGACGCGCCCCAGAATCCCCGGTTCGTCGGGAGTGGTGACCTGAAGCTCTTCATCTTCCTTGACGTGTTGCACGGTCTTATCTCCTTGGGCGTAATATTATATCAAACCCCTCTCCGGAAACAAAGAGGCCGGCGAAGAGCCTCATGAGGCGCCGGACGAGGAACGCTCTCAACGCGATTCTCGCGCCTGTCCGGGCGTTTAGGGAAAGAAGGTTTGAGAACGCCCGCCATCCGCAAAAAAGTTGCCTTTGGGCTTGACAAAAGCTCTTTTTTGTATTTTTATAAAGAAGCATT
>JAFGAV010000063.1 GCA_016933515.1 Candidatus Aminicenantota bacterium | reverse complement strand
CCGCCCAGGCCGAGAAGGATGAGGGATTGGACGAGAGTCCGCACTTGGATTTGCGGCGAGAGGAAGAGCGACTCGACGAGAAAGTAGAGGCCGGCCAGGGCCAGAAGGCCGTAAACGCCGAGCATGATCCGCCAGGCGCGGCGGTTGGTTCGGGGCGTGTCTTCGGAGAAGAACGTGTTGTAGAGCAGCATGCCCGCGACGCAGACGACGCCCAGGGCGGCGAAGATGAGCCAAAACGTCCTGAGTGTTGCCGTGATGTCCGGAGGAAGCGCCGTCCCGGCCTTCAGGGCCTCGGCGGCCCGGGGCGCGAGCGGCGTAAGCATCCGCTCGTAAAGGACGGCCCCGAAGTTCGAGCCGATGAGGCTTCCGATGACCCCGTAGAGGAACGCGTAGCCCATGTAGACCGCCACGCTGTCGCGGGGCGCCACGACGCCGATGTAGCTGTAATACTTGGGATGGGCGGTCATCTCCCCCAGGGAGAAGACCGCGATGCCCAGGACGAGCATCCAGGCGCTGCGGGTTAGGGCCAGGATGAGGAATCCGCCGGCGCCGAACAGCACGCCGACGGTCATGACCGGCAGGGGCTTGAGGTTCTTGACGATGCGGCTGACGAGGACGACGAGCAGGATGATCGTCCCGGCGTTGATGACCGTGACGTGCTCGGCGTCGAAGCGGAAGGAGATGCCGAGGCCGGCCATGAAGCGGTCGACGGGCGCGCGGTCGATGAAGTCGCGGAGGTACCACAGCACCGAGCCGAAGTTCTGAAAATAGAGGATCCAGAAGCAGGAATAGACGAAGATCATGAGCATGAAGCGGGAATCGCGAAGGACTTTGAGCGCGTCGCTGAGGACCTGTCCGATGCGCTTGGTGCTTTTAGGCAGATCGGGGTCCTTGTAGAGGAACAGAGCCGGGAGCAGCATCAGAAAGCACCAGGCGGCGGCGGCGAAGAAAACATAGCGGTAGCTGAAACCTTTGAGCCAGCTCATGACGAGCGGGGCGATGAAGGCGCCGAGATTGATGCTCCAGTAATAGACGCCGAACCCGAAGCCGCTCGTCTCCTTGGTCGTCGTGCGGGCGATCGTCCCGGAGATGATGGGTTTGAACAGGCCGCTCCCGGTGGCCATGACCAGGAGCGAGACGAAGACCAGGCCGTAAGTGTCGAAGTTGCCGGCGGCGAAGTAGCCCAGCGTCAGGAGCGAGAAGGCGACGAGCAGCATCTTCCGGTAGCCGAGGCGCTCGGCCAGGGCGCCGCCGAAGATCGGGCCGACGTAGGTGAGGGCGTAAACGAAGCCCTGGAGGACGCCCACTGACTGTTCGCGGAAGCCGAGAACGTCGGTCAGGTAGACGGCCAGCAGGGCGTTCATGCCGTAGTAGGCCCCCCGCTCGAAGAGCTCCATGAGGTTGGCGACCCAGAACGTCTTCGGGAAAGAGAAGAGCATGCTTTTTTTCTTCGGCACGGCGGTCAGGTTTCCGGTCATGACGGGCTCCTTTCGTCGTCGGCGTCGGGCGAGCCGGCCACGCGGGCGCGGACCTTCATATTGAGCGTCTCGACGCCCACGGAGAAGGCCATGGCGAAATAGATGTATCCTTTGGGGATGTGAAAATCGAGTCCTTCGGCGACCAGGCTCACGCCGATAAGAAGGAGAAAGCTCAAGGCCAGCATCTTGATCGTCGGGTTGCGGTCCACGAAGGCGCACAAGAAGTTGACCGACAGGATCATGACCCCCACGGCGATGACGATCGCCGCGACCATGATGGGGACCTGCTTGACCAGACCTACGGCGGTGATGACCGAGTCCAGGGAAAAAATGATGTCCAGGACGGCGATCTGGATGACGACCGCCGGAAACGTTTCGGCCCGCGAGACCTTTTTCTTCTCCTTCTCGGGGATCTCCAGATTATGGTGAATCTCCGATGTGCTCTTGGCCAGGAGAAACAGGCCGCCGGCGAGCAGGATGAGGTCGCGGCCGGACAACTCCTCTCCCACGATCCGGAAAAGCGGCCGGGTCAGGGTCATGATCCAGGTCAAGCACAGGAGGAGCCCGATGCGGGTGATCATGGCCAGGGCCAGGCCGATGACCCGCGCCCGCTCCCGCTTGCCGTGGGGCAGTCGTCCGGCGAGGATGGAGATGAAGATGATGTTGTCGACGCCCAGGACCACCTCGAGGGCGGTCAGGGTCAGAAGGGCGATCAACGACTGAACGGTGAACAGTTCGGCCATGGTCCGTTCCTTGTTCGGGCTAGATGTTCAGCTCGAGCTGGTTGTCCTGGGCATGGTTACGGTCCCGTTCGATGGATGCCAGGATTTCGGGCGTGATGTCGCCCGTCGGATAAACGCCGCTGAAGCAGGCGTCGCAGAAATGGTTGAGCTTGCTGTTTTCCATCCGGACGGCCTTTTTCAGGTCCTCGAGGCTTTGGTAGATGACCTTGTCCGCGCCGATGAACTTGGCCACCTGGTCGGGGGTGGCGTTGCGGGCGATGAAATCGGTCTTGGTCTGCATGTCGATGCCGTAGACGCAGGGGTGGCGGAGCGGCGGGCTGTAGGAGGCGAAATACACCTTCCTGGCGCCGCAGCCGCGCACCATCTTGACGATGGCCCGCGAGGTGTTGCCCCGGACGATGCTGTCGTCCACGATCAGGACGTTCTTGCCCTTGAACTCGGCGGCGATGGGATTGAGCTTCTGGCGGACCGAGTCCTGCCGCTGGCTGTCGGCGGGCATGATGAACGTCCGGCCGATATAGCGGTTTTTGACCAGCGCCTCGCGGTAGCGGAGGTCGAGTGTCCGGGCGATCTCGATGGCCGCGTCGCGCGCCGAGTCGGGCACGGGAACGACGACGTCGATCTTGAGGCGCAGCGCCTTGATCCGCCGCGCCAGGAGCTTTCCCAGATTGACCCGGCATTCATAGACGTGGGCGTCGTCGACGAGAGAATCGGGGCGGGCGAAGTAGACCCATTCGAACAGGCAGGGCGAGTGGGGCTTGCGGAGAAGCTTGCGGACGTGAACCCGGCGGTCCCGGTCGATGAACAGCGCTTGGCCGGCTTCGATCGTCCGGATGTCCTCGAAATTCAGGATGTTCAGGGCCACCGTTTCCGACGCCACGGCGTAAGACGGCAGGACGCCGTCATGGCGGACACCGTAGGCCAAGGGTTTGATGCCGTAGGGATCGCGGAAGGCGACCAGGCCCTGCTCGGCGATGTAGGCCGCCACGGAGTAGCTGCCCTTGACCTTGGCGTAGACGTTCCTGACGGCGGCGGAGATGTCTTCCGGGGAGAGCGATTTGATCCGGCGTTGGGGAAGCCCCTGGGCGAAAACGTTAAGGATGATCTCCGCGTCGCAGTCGGAGTTGAGCAGGCGGTGATGCTTGTCGAAGAGCTCGGTCTTGAGCTCCCGGTAATTGACGACGTTCCCGTTGTGGGCCAGGATGATGCCGAAGGGAGCGTTGGTTTGGAAGGGCTGGGCGTCCTCGCCAGCGCCGCCGCCGATCGTCGGGTAGCGGGTGTGACCGATGCCGACCGGGCCGCGCAGCCTTTCGGCATGCGCCGGGCTGAAGATGTCCCGCACCAGACCGTTCCCTTTTTTGGTGTGGAACCGGCCGTCGTAGGTGATGATGCCGGCCGCGTCCTGGCCGCGGTGCTGGATGGCCAGCAGGCCTTGGTAGAGGTCGCGGAACACATCGCCGTTCCCCAGGATGCCGATTACGCCGCACATGAACTCTTCCTCACCCGGGCGGAAACAGGAATCTTCAAAACAGGCCGACCACACTTCATTATACTCTTTTTTTTGCCGCCGTTACAGGGCCGCGCGGCCGCGACCGAATCGGGAGCCGGCATCTCCCGCCGGCGGATCGTCAGGACTGTTTCCGTAAATTGTTGGCCCGCCGCAGACCCTGACGGAGCTCGGCCGGCGTGACCGTGGCCGTGCCGATCTTGCCCACGACGATTCCGCCCGCCGTGTTGGCCAGGACGGCCGCCTCCCGGATCGAGGCTCCGGAGAGCAGCGCCAGGGCGGAGACGGCCAGGACCGTGTCGCCGGCGCCGGTGACGTCGAACACTTCCCGGGCATTGGTGGGCAGATGGATCGCCTTGCGGCCCCTCTCGAAGACGGACATGCCCTGCTCGCCGCGCTTGATGATCAGGTAACGGCTGGAGACCGTCTCCATGAGGCGCCGTCCGGCCTGCTCGGCTTCGGCGTCCGTTCGGCAGGACAGGTGGACGATCCTCTCCACCTCCAGGTGGTTGGGAGCGAGGAGCGTCGCCGGAGAGAAGAGTCGAATGTTCTCGACTTTAGGGTCGACGAACACGGGCGCCTTCCGGCTCCGGGCGAGGGCGAGCACCTTGGCCATGAGCGTCCGGGTGACGATGCCCTTGTTGTAGTCGGAGATGATGAGGCCGTCGAAATCCCGGCTCTTGAGGAAATCCGCGATGGCCGACTCGACCGCGGGAGAGACGGGACGCCGTCGTTCCTGGTCGACGCGGACGACCTGCTGGTGATGGGCGATGATGCGCGTCTTGACCGTGGTCGGCCTCTTGGAGTCCGTGACAATGCCACGGTTTTCGGACATGAGGCCCCGGATCCAGCGCCCCTCTTCGTCGTCGCCGACCACGCCCACCAGGATGGGGGCGGCGCCCAGATTCAGCAGATTGTGAGCCACGTTCCCCGCCCCGCCCAGGCTGGACGTGCTCTGCGACACCTCCACCACGGGAACCGGCGCCTCCGGGGAAATGCGCGACACGCGTCCCCAGATGTAGCGGTCCAGCATCAAATCGCCCAGGACCACGACCTTCCGGTCTTCGAATCGGCCGATGATTTTCTGGAGTTTTTTGGTTTCTTCCGTTTTCATGGAGACACCTTCCGGAAGAAGATGGGGTTGGAGATGATCCACGGCACCCGGCGGTCGAGAGGGGTTCGGGAGCGCAGGTACACCTCGGACCGGTAGACGCCCGGCCCCGGCGCTTCGAACAGAAATTCCTTTTGGCGCGTGGAATGGATGACGCGGCCGTCTCTGATGAGCCGCGTCTCGACGTCGAAATCGAAGCGGGCCTTCACCCGCAGGCTGCAGGGCGGTTCATAGAGCGGCTCCCGACCCATGGGGATTCTCCGCCCTTCTTTCTCGCCCCAGAACCGGAAGCCGCGGGCCTGGGCGGCGGCGTCCACGGCGCTGTAGAATTTTCCGGCTTGGATCGCCTCCAAGACCTGGCGCCGGGCCTCTTGAAAATCCCGGGAAAGGGGCCGATCGAGAATGACATGCAGGCGGAGGAAGGAAAACATGGCCCGGTAAAACAGGTGGGCGTCCACGGTGTAGAAACCGTAGATGCGGTGTCGGGCGTTGAGCTCGTCCCATTTGTCGAGCTCCCGGGGAAAGGGCCGCGTCAGCTTGAGGAGGAAAAACCGGCCGTCGATGGGGAGAGCGGGAAGGTAGAGCAGAATGCGGGCCCAGCCGCTCTTCAGCAGGGAATTGCCGTTGAGGATGTCCATCCCCGCGTAGCCTTCCATCGGTCCCCAGGACCAACGCGCTTTGTGATAGGGATGGGAAATGATGCCCATCCCGCCCCGGCGGTTGATTTCCCGAAGCGACTCCTCCGCGTTTTGAGCGAAGCGCTCGGGCGCCGGATCGAATCCCAGCCCGACGAGGTGGCCCCGGCTGGTGGAGATCTCCGTGCCGGCCAGAACGAGCACTCCGTCCCGCCAGCCCTGCTCGGCGAGGGAGGCGTGGTTGGGGGATCCGTGATCGGTGAGCACGAGAAAGTCCAGGCCGGTCGCGGCGCCCGCGGCGGCGATCGTATCGACATCGGCCCGGCCGTCGGAATGGAGGCTGTGGATGTGATAGGCGCCTTCGATTTCCTGAAAAGGCGCGGCGAAGCCCGTGGGGTAGACGCGATAAGACAAAATCTGGATGAGCAGCCAGGCGGCGTAGCCCAGGAAGACGGCGCCCGCGGCGGCCAGGACGAACGTCCTTTTTCGGAAACGGGACCGGCGCGGCGCGTGATTTTCGCTCATGGGATTTCGGTCCCGGCCGTCGCCGCCCTCCGGGTTGCGGCGTCCAGGCCGAGAGGCAAAGTGATCAGGATGAGGAACAGAACGGTGATTTCGGAATCTCCGAAGTTGTACTCAAACATCCCGGCAACGAACAGAGAAATCACGGCCGCCAACGCCGTTCCCGCCAGAGCCTTCGGCCAGGGCTCGTCCCGGCGGAAAACGCGCAGCGCGGAGACCGCGGCCCAGGCCAGGAACGCGATCCAGACCGCCGCGGCCGGGAGCCCCCGCTCGGCGGCGATCTGGACGAGGTTGTTGTGGAGATGGACGTTTTGCGCGGCCCGCCCCGACAGGGCGAGCGACGGGTCGGTGAAGACTTCGTCCACCGTGTCCGGCCCGGTTCCGAGCAACGGCCTGAGGGTGATGACTTTCCAACCGGCCCGCAGGTATTCCAGGCGGTCCCTGTTGGACTTGTCTTTCAGGCTGAAAACGCTTAGGGCCCGTTCCCGGAGTTCGGAGACGAGAGAAAAACGCTTGTGAAGCGGTTGGGACAGCAGGAAAAAGAGGCCGACAAGCAGAGGCGGAAGGACCAGGAGCTTGGGCTTGTAGATTCCGAGGAGCGCGGTGGCGCCCACAAGAAACCCGAGCCAGGCGCTGCGCGTCTGGGTCAGAACCAGGCAGGCGAGAGAAGGGATCAGGGCCGCGGCCCACAGCCAGCGGAGCTTTTCCTTTAGAAAAAGGAAAAGAGCCAGGGCCAGCAGGCTGAAGAGCATCAGCAGCCCGCCCTGGGTCATCGTATGGCCCATGAAGCCCGTCGCCCGTTCCCCCGGAGAAGACCTGAGGACAAAATGGAAAAGCGAATAGCCGCACGATGCCATAGCCGAGGCGAGCAGGCAGGCGGCGCCGGCCTTCGTTCGGGGGAGCGAAAGAAAGGCCGCGAAAACCAGAGGGACGGCAAGGAAGAGCAGGAGCTCGCGGCAGTCCTTGAAACTCGTCGCCGGGTCGATGGAGAAGGCGGCGGAAACGAGGGACAGCCCGGCATAGGCCAGGAGGAGCCAGAAAAACGCAGGAAACGCGGGCCGTTCTTTCTTGACGGCCAGAAGCAGAAGCCAGGCCGCGAGCGCCGCGGCAAGGAAAATCTGCGCGGCGCTGATGGACACCAGGGCGAAGAGCAGGGTTCCGCAGAGAAAGAGCCACAAGAACAGGCCCGGACCGCCTCCGTTCTTCACTTCTGCCGTCATGATGGTCATGTTCGGGACGCAGGGCATAAAATAAAACAGCATTTTACTACAAGCCCGTCCGTTTGGCCAACGCTGCGGTTCGGCTGCTCAGGCCGGAAGGAAGGGCCTCAGCGCCCGGCGCGGTTCGAATCGCTGCGGAACGGCGCGTTCCGCTGCGGCTCTTTCTTTGCCCTAGCGCAGAAAGCGACGGCAGGCCTTGAAAACCTGCTCCGGGGTGATGTCCCGCAGGCAGCGATAATCGCCGGTGACGCATTTTCTCTGCCGGCAGGGCCGGCAGTCGAGGTCTTTTTGCACGATGACCGCCCGGGCCTTCCAGGGCGCGAAATGAGCCGGAAGCGTGGGCCCGAAAACGGCCACGATGGGTGTCGGAGTCGAGGCGGCGATGTGCATCGGACCGCTGTCCGGTCCGATAAACAGCGCCGCCCTGCGGATGACTTCCCTCAGCTCGATCAGGTTCACCCGGCCGACAAACGAGGAAACGCGGCCGCCGGAGCGCCTTTGGATTTCTTCCTCGGCCTCCCGGTCCTCTCGGCCGCCGACAAGGACGATGCGGACCCCTCGAAGGCCGCCGATCAGCCCGATAAATCGGGAGATGTTCTCGACGCCCCAGTCCCGGAAACGGTTTCCCGCGCCGATGTGGAGGACGACCCTTTTTCCCCGTCCTGTTTCCCTCATCAGCCGTTGAACGTTCTTTTTTTCCGCCGCCGTGGCTTCGGGGAGCGTGAGCGGCGGGTCCTTGGGCACTTGCGCGCCCAGGGCTTTGACAAGGTTCAGGTGATTGAGCGCGCTGTGGACGGGCCCTTCCGCATAAGCCCGGGGGATGCGGCGGTTGTAAATGAAGCGCCGGTATTTCACCGCGTAGCCCACCCGGATCCGGGCCCCGGAGAGGAAGGCGAGGAGAGAAGCCTTGGGCCCGCCGTGGAAGTCCAGGACGGCGTCGAATTTTTCCCGACGGATTTTCCGGATGAGGGCCGGGAATTCCCGGCGACGCGGCTTCGGGTCCAGGACGATGACGTGGTCGATGTGCGGATGGCCCTGGACAAGCCTGGCGAAGGGTTTCTCGACGACATAGGTCAGGGAGGAATCCGGGAAAGCCGCCTTCAGGGCGGCGACGGCCGGCGTTGTCAGAACGATATCGCCCGTCCGCCTCAGCCGGATGAGGAGGATCTTCAAGGGTTGAGCAAGGCTCAGCGTTTTCGCCGGATTTTGGGTTTCGGCCTGGCTTTGGATTTGGCTTTGGCCTTAGGCCGTGTCTTGAACCTGGGCTTTGTCTTGGCCTTGGATTTTGCTTTCGTCCGAAGCCCGGTCTTTTTCTTTGTCGCCGGCTTTGCTTTGCCGCCGGCAGCCTTTTTTTTGGGCCGCCCGGCCGCCGCGCCGGCCTTCTTCACCAGGACGGCTTCCTCGACAAGCATCACCGGGATGTCGTCCACGATGGGGTAAAGGCGCCGGCACCGGCTGCAGAACAGGCCCTTCCCGTCCCGGGTCAGGGTCACGGAGGTCTTGCAGACCGGACAGGCGAGGATTTCGAGAAGTTCAGGGTCGATGGCCATGGCGTCGCTCCTGCTGCGAATCTTATCCCACCTCTCTCCCCGGCGTCAATCGCGTCCGGAGAACCGGCCGCCGATGCCGCCGTCCGGGGCCGCAGCCGGTCAGTGCTTCTTGGGCTTGGCCAGGAAGATGTTCCCCTGGCACTCCGAGACCGTGAAGATGATCTTGTCGGCGGCGACGCCGATCGACCCGTTGCCTTTGGGGTAGTTCAGCATGTTGCGGGCTTCGGCCGAAACGAAAACCCGGTCTTCAGGGCCGACGGGCTTCTTCGTGCGCGCGTCGAGCTCCCGGACCGTGATCGCGGCCCGGCCGGTTTTTTCGGAGAGAAAATAGATCCGGCGGCCGTTGGGAGACCAGGAGGGCGAGTCGAGATAATGATCGGCTTCGGCGAGCACGACCGTTTCGCGCGCATCCCCCGGCGGGCCGTCGACGGGAGAGATGCGGAATGCGACCCGGCCGTCCTCCAAGCCGCTCGTCCAGGCGAGCCATTTTCCGTCGGGGGACAACTCGGCGGCGAGGAGCCGCTCTCCTCCGATGGAGAGCAGGGGGGTTCGTGCTTTCGTCCGAAGATCCATTTTTTCAAGCCGGCCCGGTTCCATCTGGACCAATGCGGAATCGTTGCCGGGGAAGAAGCCGATGAGGCTGCATTCTTCGCAGGTCTCGTGTCCCGTCGCGGCTCCGGGCGCAAGCACGTAGGTCGTGCTCGCGCCCTCGATGACGTCCCGGTAGGCCAAATGCGCGCCGTCCGGGCTGAGAACCGCGCCGCCGAGTGTATATCCCCGCATGGGGATAACCGTCTCCTGCCCGGCCGCCAAGTCCCTGACACGGATTTCCAGCCTTTTCTCCTGGAGGCCGCCGAAAGCGATGAAAGCGGCCTTCGAGCCGTCCCGGGAGACGGACGGCGAGAATTTCTGCATCATATCCCCGGTCAGCCTGACGGGCGGACCCGTGACGACTCCCTCGTCGGCCCGGGCGGGGACGGCCCAGGTGGTGATGGCAACCGTCATTTGAGAGAAAGCGATCCGGCCGTCGGGCATGACCGAGGCGAAAACCTTCATCCCCGGCCCGCTCGTGACCGCTTCGGCCGGCCCCCGGATCACGAAAGTCTTGGGGTCGATGCGAATCCGGAAGATGTTCACACCCTCGATGGTTGTCCCGGCGGCGAAATAGATGTAGTCGCCTTCCCATCCGAAGGGATAGTTGACGGCTTTTCCTGTGTCGATGATCTCCGAGAAGCGGGTCCGAACGGGTTTCCCGCCGTCCGCCGGGGCCACCCAATAATCGCCGAATCGCGGGTCGTCAAGACGCCGGCCGCGGAAAAGCATATGTTTTCCATCGGGAGACCATACCATCGTCGCGCCCTGCACGAACATATCGAGGAGGAAATCAGTCAAAAACGGCCGGGGCTCGCCTCCTTTCGGGGAAATAAGGAAAAGCTTAGTGAAACGCCTCTCCAGCGAGGGAGGGAATACGATATAAGCGATGAGCCGGCCGTCGGGGGAGAACTTAGGAGCGGATCCCCGGTCCGCAAGCCTGCGCGGCTCGCCTCCCAGAGCGTCGACGATATAGATGCCGCCGCCGTCGCGATCCGAGCGGAAGGCGACGGATAGGCCGTCCGGCGAAAACGTCGGCATCCAGTCGTCGGCCGGATGGTCCGTGAGACGGATCTGTTTGCCTCTGGCCGTCTGCTGGACCCAGATGTCGAAGTCGCCGCTTCCCCCCTTGTCGGAGACAAAAGCCATCAGGTTCCCCTCCAGGGGCAGCGTCGGCATGCAGGCCATTCCCGACTCGTAAGTCAGGGGCGCGATCTCGTATTCGAGGGGCCCCGGGGGGGTGAGCACGACGAACTTCAGGACGAGCGCCGCGACGGCGACGAGCAGGAGGGCCGCCGCGGCGGGAAGCAGGGGGCTTTTTTTCCTGCGGGAGGACGGAGCCGCGGACGGCAGGCGTCCCGATTCCGAATCCTCCTTGATTTCCCGGAGGGCGACCCTCAGGTCGGACATCGTCTGCCATCGCCGCTGCGGGTTCTTGCGAAGGCAGCGGGCCACGAGGCGATCGAGCTCGGCGGGCACGGCCTCGTTCAGGAAGGAGGCCGGCGGGGGATCCTCGTTGAGGACGGCGGCCAGGGTTTTCATCCGGCTTTCACGGCCGAAGGCCTTTTGTCCGGTCAGCATCTCGTAGAGGACCGCGCCGAAGGAGAACACATCCGACCGGGCGTCGACCGGATTCCCCTCGGCCTGCTCGGGAGACATGTAGGCCGCCGTGCCGACGATCGTGCCTTCCTCGGTGCGGGGTTTTCGCTCGACATCGAAGGTCATGGTCGGTCCGGATGAGTCGGCGGGGCCGCTCTCGGTCAGCTTGGCCAGGCCGAAATCGAGGATCTTCGCCTGGCCGTCGCCGGCGACCATGATGTTGCTCGGTTTGAGGTCGCGGTGGACGATGCCTGCGGCGTGGGCCTTGGCCAAACCGTCGGCGATCTGAACGGCGCAACCCAGGGCCTCATTGAGCCTGATCCCCTTGCGGCCGATGAGAGCATCGAGCGACAGGCCCTCGACAAGCTCCATGACGATGAAATCAAGGCCCCCCGCGGAAGTGATGTCGTGAATGACGACGATGTTGGGGTGCCGGAGGGCGGAAGCGGCCTTGGCTTCCTGGACGAACCGCAGCTTTCGATCGGGGTCCGCGATCCGGTCCGGGGGAAGGATCTTGACGGCCACCGGACGGTCAAGGTGGGTGTCGAGGGCCTTGTAAACCGCTCCCATTCCGCCCTCGCCGATTTTCTCGAGGACGCGGTAGTGAAGGAGGTTTCGGCCCACCATGCCGGGAAGTTTTCCCTGACTTCTATCCGCTTTATATTCCAGAGCTTCAAGAGAAGTCAAGACGGCGGCCGTCCGGCTTGACTTCTCCCGGCGTCAAGGTTAAGTCTTTAACGTGAAAATTTGCTTTTTCGGGGGTTACGATCCGCTCTATCCGCGGAACGCCGTTCTCCGGGAAGGACTGCGGCGGAACGGAGCCGAGGTCGTCGAATGCCGAGCTCCCGGAAGGGAGAAATTCTGGCTGCGCTATCCGCGTCTGTTCCTCCGCGGCCTGGCCGCCGCCCGCCGCGCGGACGTCGTCTTCGTCCCCGAGTTCCGGCAAAAGGACGTCCCCCTCGCCCGCCTGATCTCCGCCTGGACCGGCCGTCTCCTTGTCCACGACCCCCTGGCCTCGAGGTATGAAACCAAGATCCTGGACTGGCGGAGAAATCCCCCATCCTCGGTCGAGGCCTGGTGGAACCTGGCGATCGACCGCTGGGCCTTCGGGATGCCCGGCCTCGTCCTGGCCGATACCGCGACCCACGCGGAATATTTCCGCTCGCGTTTCGGGCTCGAGCCGCTCAGGACGGCCGTCGTGCCGGTGGGGTATGACGACCGGCTGTTCTCTCCCTTGGGCGCGGAGAAGAGGGAACGCACGGGGGAATTCACGGTTCTTTTCGTCGGCTCCTTCCTCCCGCTTCACGGCGTGGACTCGATCGTCCGGGCCGCGGCCATCGTCGGCCGCAAGGACCGATCGGTCGTCTTCCGCCTCGTGGGCGACGGCCAGACCCGCCCCGCCGCGGCGGCGCTGGCAAAAGATCTCAGCGCGGACAATATTCGTTTCGACGGCTGGTCGCGCCTCGAGGACCTGCCCGGACGCATCGGCCGGGCCGACGTCTGCCTGGGCATCTTCGGCCGGACGGAGAAGACGGCGCGCGTCGTGCCCCACAAGATCTTTCAGGCCCTGGGCATGGGCCGGCCGGTCGTCACCGCCAGGACGCCGGCCGCCGAGGAGTTTTTCCGCCATCGGGAGCATCTCTTTTTCTGCGACCCGCCAGGGCCCGTATCGCTGGCCGAAGCCGTCCTGGAACTGAAGGCGGACAGCGGGCTGCGCGCCGCCATCGGCGGGAACGGCCTCGATCTCGTCCGGAGCCGTTACGCGACGCAACCCTTGGGAAGACGGCTGCTCGATGTCCTTGAACGCCGCTTCCGGCCGCCGAAAGGAGGACGGCGGTGACGCCGCTTGCGGAGGAAAGGCCGGTCGACCTGGGACAATACCGGGGCGCGGTCGATGCCGCTCTCCATGAGCCGGCTTTTCTTGCCTCCCTGTCGGATCCCGAAAAGCTCATGAGGAGCGGGACCGTGATTCATGCCGGGCGCAACCGCCTGGCGGCGCTCCGTCTCGACGTTCCCGGACGCGGCCGCCGGGAAGTCGTCCTGAAGCGTTTCCGTCCGCGAGGCGTGGACAGGCTGAAGACTCTTGTCCTCGCGCCCAAGCCCCTCAAGGCCTGGCGCGGAGCGCGTGCTCTCGTCGAGCGAGGCATCCCCACGCCGCGCCCCCTGGCCTGGCTCGAAAGCCGCAGGGCGGGAACGACGGCCGAGGGATATTTCCTGGCCGAGATGGCGGAGAACGTCCGGGAAGTGAGGGAGCAGTTTCTCGGCCTGGAGAGCGAACGCCTGGACCGTCTGATCCGCTCCCTGGCCCGGTTCTTGAAGACATGCCACGACCGGGGGATTTGGCACCGGGACCTCTCGGACGGAAACGTCCTGGTCGCGGAGGACGGGAAAGGCGGCTACGATTTCTATCTTCTTGACACCAACAGGGTGCGGATTCTGAAAAAGGTGAAGGGTTTGCGCGCCGCGGCGAATCTTGTGCGGCTGGGCGTTCCGCGGGAGAAGCGGAAAGATTTTCTCACTTATTACGCCGGCGGATGTCCGCCCGGGAAGATCTTCGCCCTCTGGTACGCGTTCCGGAAATCGTGGTATGCATCTTGGGTCCGGACCAAGAAAGCTCTCCGACTGAGAACGCTGGCCAAAAAAATGGGAGTGCAGTGAATTGGAATTCCCGTTCGACTGGAACGACCTGGCCGACCAGCCGCACAACGTCGCGCCCCGCCGGGAGAGGATGCGCCACCACTTGCGCCGGATTCCCGGCTATCTCCGACTGGCCGGGGCGAACGTCAAGGTGCTTCTCCCCGCCCTCGGTCTTTACCGGAGATACCGGCGCCGCCAACACCTCGAACCGTCGGACATCGGGCGCGCCTGCGGACTCGCCGTGTCCCCCGTGCCGGGCGCCGAGGACGAGGTCATCCGGCTCCTGCGCCTGACCGGAGCCCGGGAAACCCTGGTCCGCGTCGCTTCCTGGGAAAGGGACAAGCTCGGAGGGACGGCCCGGTTCCTGGAGAGGCTCAAGGCCGAAGGCTTCGGCCTGACTGCCGCTCTCCTTCAGCGTCGGGAGGATGTCCTCCGGCCCGCGGGATGGCGGGCGTTCCTCAAGGACGCTTTCGACCGACTCGGCGGGATCGCCGAGCGCTTCGAGGTCGGCCACGCCTGGAACCGGACCAAGTGGGGCGTTTGGGATTTCGAGGAATATCTGGCTCTGGCCGAATCGGCCTTCGACGCGGCGTCAGCCCGCGGGATCCGACTCGTCGGGCCGGCGGTCATCGATTTCGAGTTCCACCTCTATCCCCCCCTCCTGGCCCGGCTCCCCTTCGACAAGGTCAGTTCGCTGCTTTACGTCGACCGGGTGGGCGCTCCGGAAAACGCCCAGGCCGGTTGGACGACCGCGGCCAAAGTGGCCTTGCTCAAGGCTGCGGTGGACGTTTCCGCAACGGGCGGCCGCGGCCTGTGGGTCACCGAGGTCAATTGGCCCCTGAAGGGCATGGGGCCTTACTCTCCCGCGTCGGGCCAGCCCAACGTCAGCGAGGAGAATCAGGCCGATTACCTGGTCCGCTATTTTGTCCTCTGCCTGGCGGGAGGATTTGTGGAAAGAGTGTACTGGTGGCAGCTCGCCGCTCCGGGGTACGGCCTGGTGAACAGTTTGGAGAATCCCTGGCGTCTCCGTCCCTCCTATCATGCCTTCCAAACGCTTGTGCGGCATGTCGACGGCAGCCGTTTTCTGGGACGATCCGCGGACGGCGGGGGGCATGTCTTTCATTTCCAAAAAGAAGGCCGAAGCTTCGCCGTGTGCTGGTCTTCGGGACGGAGCGTCCGGCGCAGGTTCGACCGGGAGGTTCGGGCCGTCCTCGACCGGGGCGGCCGGGAGATCGGATTCGTCGGCCGGGAAATCACTCTTGACGGGAGTCCTCTCTATGTCCACTTCGGCTAAACGCTTCTTCACCGCGCCCGAAGTCGCGGACTATGAACGCCGGCGCTACCGCGGCATCGACCAAAAGCTGGTTCACGTCCGGGAGAAGCGCATCCTGAGGGATCTGTTGCGTGCCGCCCGGCCGCTGCGGCCCGACCGGATCCTGGACATGCCCTGCGGCTACGGACGGTTCGCGGAACTGCTCGAGGGAACCGGCGCGAGACGCGTCTCGAGCGATTATTCGCCGGCGATGGTCGCGCGGGCTCTCCGCCGGACCGGGTCCCCGGAGAAGCGCCTCGGCGCCGCGGCCGACGCCAAACGGGGTTTGCCTTTTCACGACGGCGCGTTCGGCCTGGTCTTTTCGATCCGCTTTTTTCACCATCTCCGCGAGAGGGACCACCGACGTGAGGTGCTGAGTGAACTGGCCCGGGTCGCGGAGGAGTGGGCGGTGGTCTCTTACTACCGCCTGAATCCCTTTCACCGCTGCCAGCGCGTTTTGCGGCGGGCCGTCAAGCGGAGCCGGAGAAACATCAACATGATCGCCGCCTCCGAATTCCGCGAGGACGCGCTGCGGGCCGGGTTCCGGGTGATCACGGAAAAGGGCCTCTTCCCCGGCCTGCATGCTCAGTGTTTCGTCCTCCTCAGGAAGGCAAGGATCAGAACGTCATTTTGAATCCCGCTTTGAGGACGAGCCCGGTGAAGTCCACCTCGGCGGCGCGGGGGTTGTAAACGCCGCCCTCCGAGGGAACGCGGCTGCGGATGAACAGCAAGGCGTAGGGGGGGCGGCCCGCGATGCGGGTTTCGTAGTAGTAAAGCGTGCCGTTTTCTTCGGAGGAAATCCCTT
Organism: Candidatus Aminicenantota bacterium; assembly: GCA_016933515.1. Lineage (GTDB taxonomy): Bacteria > Acidobacteriota > Aminicenantia > Aminicenantales > JAFGAV01 > JAFGAV01. The sequence continues at coordinate 54,741 of JAFGAV010000063.1, read as the reverse complement.
CCGAGTCGAGATAGGTCCCCGTTCCGGAGAAGCCGGTGAGCGGAGCATAGCGGCCTCCGAAGTCGAGCACCAGGCTGAAGGAAGAGGCGAGGGGCCATTCCAATGCCAGGCCGCCGAAGACGCCCAGACCCCGGCCGCCGGCGTTGCCCGTCCATTCCTGCCAGCCGTCCTTCGTTTCCCAGAGATACTCGTAGCCCGCCCGGGCGATGTGATATTCGACGCCGATTTTCAGATGTACGAAGGAGACGGGAGCAAAATCCAGATAGGCTTTGAGGGGCAGGTCCCATACCGAGAGCGTCACGGTGTAGGCGTACTCGTCCGCCCCTTTCCGGTACAGCACCGCGCTTTGCCGGCGGCTTCGGAGAAATTCGGCTCCCAGTCCCAGGGAAACTCTTTCCGCCAGCGGAAGGAGCCATTCCGCCCCCGCCGCGTAGCCGAAACGCAAGGGATTGACCGGGTCTTCCGTGACGGCGGCCAGGCTGTCCTCAAAAAAAACGGCCAGTCCTTGCGCGCCCAAATTGAGGTCTCCTCCGCGGACCAAAACGCCCCCCCCGCCCAGGATCAGGGAGAACAGATTTCCCCGGGAGAAGAAAGAGGAGGCTGTTTCCCGGGGGGCGGGTTTTTGTTCCGGGGGCTTGGGCGGCGGCCCGGCGGGCTCGGCCGGCTGCGGCTCCCGGCCCGGCTCCGGCTCGCCTTCAGGTGACAGGAGGGTGACCAGGCTTTCATGGACATAACCCGTCTCTGTCCGCCCGGATTCCGTCGTCACGCTCACCAGGTACCAGTCGCCCTCTTTGGCCGTGGAGAGGAGAAGAGTCCCGCGGGGGATTAGCCGGATGATGGCCGAGCCGATGTCGGGCCGGAGCCGAAGGTTGGCCACCTCGGCGGTGACCCGGATCCGGACCGCCGCGCCGATTCGGACGACGAGGAAAAGGGCGAGGGCGGCGGCGAGGAGAGCGGCTCCGCGTTTGTGCGTCATACCACGGGATATTCTAACCCGGGGGCATGATCAGGAGCAAGCGGCGGGCTGCGGGCCCGGCGCCGGGGTCAGAGGCCGAAACGCAGCTTGATGCCGGCGCTGACGAAGAAGAAGGAAGGATTGATCTTGAGCGGCGAGGTCAGCGAGTTTTCGATGAGATAATCCACTTGCGATTGACCGAATTCCCAATCGGAAAAGATGCCCCTCAGGCCGTCGTAATGTCCCGTAATGTATTCCCATTCCAGATTCTTGGAGCCGCAGAGAAAAGCGCGCGCCTCCAGGAAAAAAGCGAACATCGGGGAAAAGTTGAGATCGATCCCCAGCCCGAAATTCCCGCCCACGCCTATCCAGGATGTCGAAGGGATTTCCATGGCCACCGGCAGGAAATCGATCCATTCGTAAATGATCCACAGAACCTGATACCAGTAGGAGTCGCCGTAGATGCCCGTGGCGTCGGCCTTCGCCGTGTTCAGAAAGAGCGCCGGTCCGGCCGAAAGGTGGAGATCCATGATGCCGGACGGGTACCGGACGACGAAGTTCAGAAACAGGGGAACGCTCGACAGCCGGCCGCCGCCGCTGAAAGCATACGTGTCGGCGTAACGGGTCGAGTCCGCGAAAACTTCCCATCCCGAGACAATCTCGGTGGGCATGGTCCGGCCGAACAAGGCGCCTCCGAACTCCAGGCCGATATTCCGGTCGAACAGGAGGGTGAACGCTCCGCCGAAGGCGATTCCGTCCTCGGCCTGGTAAGCGATATCGGCATATTCGCTGATGTTCTTGTGAACATAAGCGTCCCAAGTGTCGGCGTAGGACGAAACGCCCTCGGCCCGGCTGAGGCCGAATCCTCCGTAAAAGCTGAAACTGAACCTGTCGTCCGCGCGGTATCCGAACTGGGCGATGGCCGCCGAATTCAGCAGGACCAAGGCGGCGGCGATGCCGAGAGCTTTTTTCATGGTGTCTTCCCCGATTGTGGAATTCAAGCGTTGGGTTCATTCTACAGCCCGAAGGCGTTTTGTCAATGTCTCTTTCCGCTTTCCGGCCCGGGCCGTCCCGTCCGGCCCTTGCAATCGGCCGCGAAAAATGAGTAATCTTGGGGGTGCCGAAGGAGGACGACATGGCCTTCTCTCCCGGAAAAGCTCTGATGATGACGGGCCTGGCTCTTCTGGCGCTGGCTGCGCTCGCCGGCGTCGCCGCTCAATCGGCCGGGAAGCCCAAAATTCTTTTCGAACGCGAAGCCTGGGATTTCGGCCGTGTCAAACAGGGGGATCGTCCGGAACACGAATTCCTCTTCAGGAACGACGGCGGGGAGACGCTGGTCGTCAGCAAGGTCGAAACGACCTGCGGCTGCACGGCCGCTCTCGTTTCCGACAAGAAGCTCGAGCCCGGGCAAGAGGGCCGGATCAAGGTCGCGTTCGCCACGGCCGGTTACCGCGGTCGGGTGACCAAGCACGTCTTTGTCTTTTCCAACGATCCGCGCCGGAGCCGGGTCCAGCTGGCCGTCGCCGCCGATGTCGAGACGCCTCCCCAGCCCCGGTTCGAGATCGCGCCGTACACCGCCGAACTGGGTCTTCTCCTTGAGGGAGAAGCCATCGAGACCGAAGTCGCGCTGCGGAACAGGGGCGAGCTCGAGCTGGTCGTAGGCTGCGAGCACAGAAACGCCGAGTTTTTCAGCGGGGGGCGTCCGGCGGCTTTTCCTCTGAGAATCGCCGCCGGAAAGGAAAAAAAGCTCTTCTTGAGGCTCAAGCTTCCCGGCCGCAAGGGCGTTGTGCGAGAATACGTGCTTTTCCGCTCCAACGATCCGTCCCGCCAGGCGCTGTCCTTCGGCCTGAGCGGCTACATCGCCACGCCCGGCCAAGTCCGGGAATTTCTGAAACGGAACAAAGACCGACTTCGGTGAACGACATGCCGGTTGCCGGCCGCCGGGTTCTGAGAGTCAGGGTCAAACCCCGCTCGTCCCGGGCCGGCGTCGTGGAGGACGCCACCGGAGACATCACTGTCGCCGTCCATGCCCCGCCCGACAAGGGAAAGGCCAATGGGGAGGCCGTCCGCCTCCTGGCCGCGCATTTCGGTCTTCCTCTCGACGCCGTCCGCATCATCGGCGGCGCGGCGTCGCGCCTGAAGCTCGTGGAGCTGGCGGGCGCGGGACGGAAGACCCGGAAAGGAGGGAGGAGAGGATGAACGTCTATAATCTCGTCAGCCTCTTGGGCGTCGTCGCCCTTCCCGCGTTCGCCTGGCTCTGTTCCTCCCGGCGGCGCGCGGTGAGCTTCCGGGTCGTCGGCTGGGGAATCGGGCTCCAGCTCCTTTTCGGCTTTTTTGTCTTCGTCGTTCCCTGGGGGGGGCGCGTGTTTCTGTTTCTCAACCGCGTCGTGGTCCGCCTCCTGGACAGCGCCACAGCCGGGACCCGGTTTCTCTTCGGCCGCCTGGCCCTGCCGCCGGGCGCCGTCGGCGAAGCGGGGGAGACGTCCCTGGGAAGCATTCTCATCACCCAGGCCCTTCCGACCATCGTCTTTTTCGCCGCCCTGATCTCGGTTCTCTATTACCTCCGGATCATGCCCGTTCTGATCCGTCTCTTCGCCCGGCTCTTCAGCGGGACCATGCACCTCAGCGGCGCGGAGTCGCTGTGCGCGTCGAGCAACATTTTCGTCGGCGTCGAGTCGGCGCTCGTCGTCCGTCCCTACCTCCGAGACATGACCGTCTCGGAGCTCACGACCATTTTGACCGCCGGCATGGCGACCATCGCCTCGACCGTTTTGGCCTTGTACGTCACGCTCCTGCGCGACGTCCTGCCTACGATCGCCGGTCATCTCATCTCGGCCTCGGTCCTCTCCGCGCCGGCGGCGGTGGTCATGTCCAAGCTCCTCGTGCCGGAGACCGGCAAGCCGAAAACCCTCGGCCGCGACGTCAAACCCGCCTATGAGCGCGAAGAGAACATCATCATGGCCGTGATCAACGGCGCCCACGGCGGCCTGAAGCTCCTGGGCGGGATCGTCGCCCTGTTGCTGGCTTTCCTGGGGCTGCTCGCTCTCGTCGATCTCTTTCTGGGCTGGATGGGGGGGAACGTAAACCAGTGGTTCGGCTGGAACGCGCAGTGGTCGCTCAGTTCGCTTCTGGGGCTGATCTTCTATCCTTTCACCTTGCTTCTGGGCGTGCCTCCCCAGGACGCGACGACAGTGGCCCGCCTCATCGGGGAACGGACGGTGGCCACGGAAGTCGTTTCCTATCAGCATCTGGCCGGTCTCATCAAAACCGGCGCCCTGGTCCACCCTCGGTCGGCCGTCATCGCTTCCTATGCCCTGTGCGGATTCGCTCATGTCGCCTCCCTGGCCATCTTCGTCGGCGGGGCGGGCGCCCTTGTGCCCGAGCGCCTCCGGGATTTGTCCCGGACGAGCCTCCGCGCCCTGCTGGCCGCGACCCTGGCCAGCCTGCAGACCGCGGCCGTGGCCGGCGCCTTCGTCACCGGCGGCTCGATCCTTCTCGGCCGGTAGCCGCCGATCCGGTTTTTTTGGGCATGGCGCCTCGATCCTCCCCGGCGTTCTACATTTGCGGCTTCTTGTGTTTTTTTTCCTTCCTGATAAAATAAGGGCCTTTTTGGACGTCTTATCTTGTCCGGGGATAACAGGAGCGCTATGGCCGGAAACGGACTCGACTGGATCGCTCTGGGGCTGATGACATCGGAAAGCTTCAGGATCATCCCCAGGATTCTGTCTTTTTATCCCCATCCTCCGGACGTCCTGCGGGCGACGCGGGACGAGCTCGAAAGCCTGCGTTTGGCCGAAGATCAGATTCAAGACGCGCTGTCCGGTCTCTGGCACGAAAGAGCGGCCGAGGAAGACCGCCGTCTCCGGAAGCTGGGGGCCCGGGCCGTGGGTTTCGGGGAGAACGGTTACCCGCCGCTTTTGAAACGCATCCCGGACCCGCCCCTCGTTCTGTATGCTCGCGGCGACGGCCGGATTTGGAGCGAGCCGGCCATAGGCATCGTCGGCGCCAGGAATCCTTCGTCTTACGGACGGACCGTGGCCGAAAGCCTGGCCCGGGAGCTGGCATGCCGCGGGCTGGTCGTGATCAGCGGCCTGGCCGAGGGCATCGACACCCGGGCCCACGTGGGCGCTCTCGACGGCGGCCGGACGGTCGCCGTTCTGGGAACCGGGCTCGATGTCTGTTATCCGAGACAGAACAGAAAGCTTGCGGAGAGAATCGCCGCGGAGGGCGCCCTGGTCACCGAGTTCCCTCTCGGTTCCGAGCCGGCGGGTCGCCACTTTCCTCAAAGGAACCGACTGATCAGCGCATTGAGCCTGGCCCTGGTGGTGGTCGAGGCCGCCCCGAAGAGCGGATCGCTCATCACCGCCAAACTGGCCCTGGAGCAGAACCGGGAAGTCCTGGCCGTGCCGGGTGCGATCACGTCGAAGCTGAGCGTCGGAACGAACGCCCTGATCCGGGCGGGCGCCAGGCCGGCCACCTGCTGGCAGGACGTGGCCGAGGAATTGCCCCCGCCGCTGAACGACAGAGTGCTTAAAGCGGGCCGCGGCGGAGCCGAGGAAGCGGCCGCCCGCACCGGCGAAGAAAGGAAAATCCTAGGGTGTCTCGCCGCCGGCGGCTCCGTTCACATCGACGAGCTCGCGTCCCGTTCGGAAGTCCCCGTGCCCGACTTGTTGGCCGTTCTTCTGGACATGGAACTCCGCGGCCTCGTTAGGCCGTCGCCGGGAAAATACTACACCAGGAGCCTGTGAATGCCCCGATCCCTTGTTATCGTCGAATCTCCGGCCAAGGCCAAAACCATCAACCGTTACTTGGGCCCCGATTATGACGTTCAGCCCTCCATGGGACACATCCGCGACCTGCCCAAGAGCTCCCTGGGCGTCGACGTCGAGAACGACTTCACTCCCAAATACCTCGTCATCCCCGACCGGCGCAAGGTGGTGACCGCCCTCAAGAAAGCGGCCGGAGTTTGCGACGAGGTCGTCCTGGCCGCCGACCCCGACCGCGAGGGCGAGGCCATCTGCTGGCATCTCAAGGAGCTCCTCAGCGAGGCGAACTCCAACATCCGCCGCGTTCTTTTCCATGAAATCACCCGCCCGGCCGTCCTCGAGGCTTTCAAGAACAAGAAGGATCTCGACGCCGACAAGTTCAAGGCTCAGCAGACGCGGCGCATTCTCGACCGCCTGGTCGGCTACCTCATCAGCCCTCTGTTGTGGAAAAAAATCGGCCGGGGGTTGAGCGCCGGCCGCGTCCAGTCCATCGCCCTCCGGATCATCTGCGAGCGTGAGAAGGAGATCAAAGCCTTCGTTGCCGAGGAGTACTGGACCGTCACCGCCGCCCTGCGGGCTTCAGGACCTCCGGATTTCCGGGCGGCCCTGGTCAAGATCGACGGCCGGAAAGCCAGGATTACGGACGGGGAGACGGCCGGCCGGCTCGTGGATCGGCTTCGCGGGACGCCCTTCGTCCTCAACGACGTTATCGTCCGGAAGAAAAAAAAGGATCCGCCGCCGCCGCACATCACCAGCACCCTCCAGCAGGAGGCCTTCCGCCTGCACCGCTACACCGTCAAGAAGACGATGGCCTTGGCCCAGCGGCTCTACGAGGGGCTGGAAATCGGGGACCGCGGGCTCGTGGGCCTGATCACCTACATGCGCACCGACTCCTTCCGCCTGTCGGACGAAGCGGTCAACGGGGCGCGGGACTACATAGGCCGGCGATGGTCTCCGGACTACCTGCCGGAAGTCCCCCGCGTCTTCAAGAGCAGGAAAAAGGCTCAGGACGCTCATGAAGCCATCCGCCCCTCCTCGATGGATCTCCCGCCCGAGGCCGTCAAGCCCTTCCTGAAGAGAGAGGAATTCAACGTCTACCGGATGGTCTGGAACCGGTTCATCGCCTGTCAGATGGCCTCGGCTCAGATCGAGGAGACCGAGTTCGACATTCGGGCCGCCGAGTGCCAGTTCGCCGCCAAGGGCGAGGTCGTTCTTCATTACGGCTTCCTGGCCCTTTATGAAGACCAGAAAAGGGAAAGGGCTAAGGCCTTGGAGGAAGAGGCGGAAAAAAACGGAGAGGAAATCGACGGCCTGCCGCCCGAGGCGGCGGCCAAAACGCTGCCCAAGGCGGCCCAGGGGGAAACCCTGACTCTGCTCGATCTCGAGTCCAAGCAAAATTTCACCCAGCCGCCGCCCCGATACACGGAAGGATCGCTGGTCAAGGAACTCGAAGCCAAGGGGATCGGCCGGCCCAGCACCTACGCGCCCATTATCGCCACCATCCAGAACCGGGTTTATGTCTTCAAGGAGGCGGGGAAATTCATCCCCACGGAATTGGGCATATTCGTCACCGATTATCTCGTTCAGCATTTTCCCGACCTCATGGATGTCCAGTTCACGGCCCGCATGGAGGAAGAGCTCGACCGGATCAGCGACGGGGAATACCTCTGGTTGGAGTCCTTGAAATCCTACTACGAACGTCTTCGGACGGACCTGGACAAGGCCATGGAGGTCGAGGGCGTGACGAGAACCGGCATCCCCATGGAGGAAACCTGCCCGTTGTGCGGGAAACCGCTGGTGATCAAGAGCGGCCGCTTCGGGCGCTTCAAGGCCTGCTCGGGATACCCCGAATGCCAGTTCAAGCAGAGCCTGGTGAAAAAGGAAGTCCTCCTCCTGGAGGAAACTTGCCCCAAGTGCGGGAGCCGGCTCGTTCAGAAGAGGGGGCGCTACGGCTTTTTCGTCTCGTGCTCGAATTATCCCCAGTGCGATTACGTGAAAAAGAAGGAGAGTGTCGATACGGGAATCCCCTGCCCCGCCGGCTGCGGAGGAACCCTTCTTCGGCGCACGACCCGACGCGGGCGGGTGTTTTACGGCTGCAGCCTCTTTCCCAAGTGCCGGTTCGCCTCATGGGAAGAGCCTGTTCCCCGGCCCTGTCCGCGCTGCGGGAAACCCGTCCTCTTCCGAAAACTGAGAAAAAACAAGCCGCCTCTCCTCCATTGCCGCGAAGAAGCCTGCGGATACGAAATCGAGGAAGAGGTCCCGGACGAAAAGGCCGGTTCTGAAACGGATTCGACGCCCGAGCCCCCGTCCGGGCCGGAGAAGGAATGACATTCGAGCTCGAAGAGTTTCTCTCCCATCTGCGGCATGAAAAAAACGCCTCGCCCCATACCCTGTCCGCCTATCGGAGAGATCTCGAGCAGTTCGCCGCATTTCTCCGGGAAAGGGACAGAAAAGTCCGCGACGCGGACAACACGCTGCTGCGTGCGTATCTTGTGCGCCTTCATGAGCGCCGGCAGAAGAAATCCACGGTCTCCCGCAAGCTGGCCGCCGTCCGCTCCTTTCTTCAATACGCCGTCAAGCGCCGCTGGCGCGACGACAATCCGGCCCGGCTGCTCCCCGGACCCAAGCTCGACCGCCCCGTGCCCTCTTTTCTCTCCGAGGAGGAAACGGCCGCTTTCATGGACTTGCCCCGCGGCGACGACTTCCTCGGCCTCCGCGACCGGGCGTTTCTCGAGTTCCTGTACGCCACGGGCATGAGGGTCAGCGAGCTCGCGGCCCTGAACCTCGAGGACATCGGCTTCTCCGAGCGGCTGGTGCGCGTGCGCGGCAAGGGCAGAAAAGAACGCCTCGTTCCCTTCGGCCGCAAGGCCGAAGAGAGCCTGAAGGCCTATCTGAAGGTTCGGGCCGAACTCGAGCCCGTCAAAACCGGGGAGAAGGCGGTTTTCCTCAACCGGCGGGGGACGCGGCTGACAACCCGTTCCGTGCAGCGGGCGGTGGGCAAGTATCTCCGCCGCTCAGCGGTCCGCCGGAAGATCAGCCCCCATTCCCTGCGCCATTCCTTCGCCTCGCACCTTCTGGGCCGCGGGGCGGACCTGAGGGTCATCCAGGAACTCCTCGGCCACGAGAGCCTGGCCACGACCCAGAAATATACGCATCTCGACCTGCGGCAGCTCATGGAGACCTACCGCAAAACCCATCCCCGCTCCTAGCGTTTCGTCCTGCCCCTGTCCCGGTTTTTTCTGAAACGGGACTTCGGACGCGAGGGGCGCAAAGCCGACAACCCGGGTTTCCGCCGCGGGGCGGTTTCCGCCAACCGGCGAGGACAATCCGGATCCCGCCCGACATCCAACAGGCTGTATTCATGGAAGATTCCGCCCGCCGAATTCTGGCCCGGCATTTGCATTGCCATCGCCGGAAGGAGGTTTTCATGAATCATCTTTTCAGAAAAAGCGCCGCCCTGGCGGTGCTGGTGTGTTTTCTGCTCGTCCCCCTGGCGGCCATGGGCCGCGCGCAGGCGGACACGGGCAAGGCCAAGGTGAACATCAACTCCGCCGGATTGAACGAGCTTCAGTCCCTGCCCCGCGTCGGGCCCAAGCTCGCCCAGAGGATCCTGGACTACCGCAAGGAACACGGTCCTTTCAAGAGGGCCGAGGACCTATTGAAGGTCAAAGGCATCGGGGAGAAGATGTTCCGCAGCCTCAAGGACCTGGTGACGGTCGGCTCCGACGCCCAGGCCAAATGAAAAAGGAGGGGGCCGTCCCCCTCCTTTCAGGCTTCGACAGCGTGAGAGCGGAGGAAATCCCGGACCATCCTCAGGGCTTTTCCCCGGTGGCTGACCGAGTTTTTTTCTTCGGGGGAGAGCTCGGCGAACGTCCGCCCCAGAGGCGGGTAAAAGAAAATCGGGTCGTAACCGAACCCGCCGCCTCCCCGGGGTTCGAGGCTGATTATTCCCTCCGCGCGCCCGGTCGTCTCGGTCAGCGTCTCCCCGCCTCGGCACAAAATGGCGCAGCAGACAAACCGGGCCGTTCTCTTTTGTTCCGGAACGCCCCGAAGAAGCTCGAGCACTTTGGCGATGTTCCGCGCGTCGTTCGATTCCGGACCGGAGAAGCGCGCTGAAAACACGCCGGGCGCGCCGTCCAGATGATCGATCTCAAGGCCGGAGTCCTCGGCCAGGGTCAGCATCGGACTCCGCCGCGAATAGAACACGGCTTTCTGCCTGGCGTTTTCCAGGAAAGTCCGCCCTTCCTCCGGGGCCGGAGGAATCGGCTCCAAGACCTCGAGCGTCAGGATGTCGAAGGGAAGGCATTCCAGGACCCGGGCGATCTCCCGGGCCTTGCCGGCATTGGTTGTGGCCGCCAGAAGCTTTTTTCTCGGAGGCGGGGAGGGGCTCATCACCGGCCGACCGAATCCAGGAAAAAAGACAGGACGAACAGGGCGAGCAGAACGATCAGCAGTCCGGCCACAAGACGCGTGCCGAAGAGCTTTTCCGGTTCTTCCATGACTTCCTCCTCGCGCAGGGTTTTGCGGAAGACGATGACCACCAGGAGGAGGAGGACGACGGAATAAAAGAAGAACGATTGGAGTTTGAACGACCGGGCGAACCAGAAGTAGGAAGCGAAGAAGATAACGGTGCTGGCCGTCATGCCCAGAAGGAGAGAAGCCCGGCTGTAGGCTTTATGGGAAGCGCGGTATTCCTCGGCTTTCTCCTTGAGGGACCGGAACTCCGAAAGGCGCTTGGCCACCATGAGCAGGTTCCCGAAAGCCCACCAGCTCAGAACGAGGCTGAGGGGCGGGAACAGGGAGGCGGGAGCCAAGGCGAACCAGCCGATGAAAAGACGAATGGGATTGTTCATCGACTCGGACAGGGAATCGAGAAAGGGAATGTCCTTGGTCCGCACGGGTTTGACGTTGTAGATGAACCCGGCCACGAGGAGCGCCAGAAGGGAGAAAAAGAAGGGCCGGGAAAAAGCGAGAAAGGCGATGGCCAGGCACAGCAAAGCCAGAGCCGCGCCCAGCAGGGCGAACGGCGTTTTCCGGATTTCCCCCCGGAGAAGCGGCCGGTGTTTCTTGCTCGGGTGGTGGATGTCCGTGGGCATGTCGGCGATTTCGTTGACCACATAATTGGCCGTGGAGATGCCCCACGTAAGAAGAAAGCCCAGAGCCAGGCGCCCTGCGGCCTCGAAAAAGGAGAGGCCGGCGAGCGCATCCCTATAAAGGAAGATGAAAGCGGCCGGGCCGAGAAAGATCGCCAAACTGCGCGGCCACCGTTCGGGCCGGACCGCCTTCAGATAAGGATTCAATCCCTGTTCACCTTTTCGGCGTAGATTTCAAAGGAGTCGCCGAGAGCCAATTTTATAGGAATGCTCCTCAAGAATGAAGCCGGGCCGGAATCGGCCCAGGCGCGCAAAGGGGGCAGCCGGGAAAGAAGGTACTGGGCGCTGAACGTCCAGGCGTAGCGGCGCAGCTCCAGGACGCGGAAACCGGCGCGGCCGAGAAGCACGGCCAGACTGCGAAGGGAAAAATAGGCCAGGTGCCCCGGCCGCAGATGCCACCATCGGGGGCCGGCCATCCGGGCCGCCGGGCTGTGAATGTCCGGGGTCACGAGACAGAGAATCCCTCCCGGCTTCAGGATTTCCCGGGCCTTGACCGCGGCCGGAACAGGCCGGGCGAGGTGCTCAATGATGTCCACCATGGCCACCGCGTCGAAGCGGTCGCGGGCGATGTCGGTCTCGACGAAGTCGCCGACGTTCACGCTCAGGCCGTATTTTTCGGCCGCCACGCCGGCCGCCCAGGAAGAGACTTCAACGCCCGCGGGGTCCCAGCCTCTTCTCCGGGCGAGGTCGAGCAGGATGCCCGTGGCCGCGCCGACGTCGAACAGCCGGCCCTTGCCCGGCCGGTGCTTTTCCATGCGGCTGAGAAGGCGGAGGAAATTCTGAGACCGGCCGGCGGCTTCTTCTTCATACCGGGGATCGACGACCTCCGCGTAGAGGGCGGCGAGAGCCGCGGGAGAGGGACCGGGATCGGCGAAGATGTGCCCGCAGCGCCGGCATCGGCTCAGATCCCAGACTTTCCCGTATTCGCTGTCGGTGATCTTGATGTGGGCCGAACTCAGGCGCGCGGCGTCGAAGTTTGCGCGCTTCCAGGCGGAGAGATCCCGCCCGCCGCAGACGGGGCAGGACGTCGCCGGCACAAGGATGTCCGTCCGCGTCTCCATCTCAACGGCCGAGAAAATGTCTGAGCCAAAAGGCGACGAACTGGCGGTTGGAGAATTCCCTCTTTTTATCCACGGAGCCGTGACGCTGCTTGGGCAGGAGCATGAAGGTGAAGTCCTTGTCCAGGTCGATGAGGCGGTCGATGAGCTGAATGCTGTTCTGGGCGTGCACATTGTCGTCCAGAGCGCCGTGCTCGATGTGCAGGACGCCCTTGAAGTTCGGGGCGTGGGTCATCACCGATCCGTTTTTGTACCCCTCGGGATTTTCGGCCGGCGTGTCCATGTAGCGTTCGGTGTAGACCGTGTCGTAGAGATGCCAATCCGTGACCGAGGCCCGGGCAAATCCGTGGGTGAAGAAGTCGGCCGCGGCGGTCAGGGCCAGGCAGGTGGCGTAGCCTCCGTAGCTGCCGCCGGTGATGCCCACTCGGGCCGGGTCGACGAAAGGCTTGCCGCGCAGCCATTTGACGGCCTCGACCCAGTCATGGATTTCCCATTTGCCGAGCGAGCGGTGCATCAGGGCCGTGCCCTGTTTCCCGAAATGGCCGGACCCGCGGTGGTCGGCGGTGAGGACGATGATCCCCTCCTGGGCGAGATAAAAGGACGAAAGCGGGGGAAAGGAATTATACACCCGGGGCGTGGCCGGGCCGCCGTAAACGGTTAAAAGAACGGGGTAGGTTTTCCCGGGATCGAAGTCCGGCGGGAGGATCCAGGAGGCGGGGAGGTTCCAGCCGTCCGAGGTGGGGATCGTGAAGAGCTCGACGCGGCCCAGAGCGTAATCGTCCATCTCCGGAGCGCGGCTGTCTTCCAGGAGGCGGACCAGAGCGCCGTTCCCGCTCCGAAGGTCGAGTTTCGTCGGCCGGGCGATCTGGGAATGCGTGTCGAGAAAATAACCGCCGCCCGGCGAGACCTGTACGAAATGCGTTCCGGCGTCCGGGGTCAGCCTTTCCAATCCCCGCCCGTCCAGACGGATGCGGTAGAGATGGTTCTCGGTCTCGGCGTCCCTATTGGCCGTAAAATAAATCCGCTTGTTCTTTTCATCGACCAGGGAGATCCCTTGGACGGACCACGGCCCGTCCGTAAGCTGCCTTCGGAGGCGGCCGTTCCCGTCGTAAAGATAGAGGTGGCGCCAGCCGCTCTTGTCGCTCCTGAGGAGGAAGCCGCTGCCGTCTTTGAAGAAATAGAGGTCTTCGAAGAATTCCACCCACGACGGCTGCGTTTCTTCGTAGAGAGCGGACTTTTTGCCGGTGGCCGGGTCGAGGAGATAGATTCTGATCGTGTCCTGGGCGCGGTTCATCCACTGGACGCTCAGGCGCGACGAATCGGGCAGCCAGAACGGCCAGGCCACGTAATGGTCGGCGTCCTCGTCGAAGTCGGCCCAGACAACGGGCCCGCCCGCGGCGGGGACGACGCCCAGGCGGACTTTGGGATTCGGGTCGCCGGCCTTGGGATAGCGCTGCCGCTCCAGGCGGCCGTGCCGGCCCTCGGCGTCGTAAATGGGAAATTCCGGGACGGGATTGTCGTCGAAGCGCAGGAAGGCGATTTTTTCCCCGTCGGGCGACCACCAGAAGGCGGCATAGCGGGAAGCGCGGCCCAGGATTTCCTCGAAGTACACCCACGAAGCCCGGCCGTTCGAGATGAGTTCGCCGCCGTCCCGGGTGAGCTGGGCTTCCCGACCCTCGGAGAGCGTAACGGTGAAGAGATTGTTGTTCCTGGTGAAGGCCACCCGATCGCCCGTCGGCGACAGGCGCGGGTTCTTTTCCTCATCGTCGTCATGGGTCAGCCGGGCCATCCGGCCCTCCTTGACCCGGTAAAAATAGAGGTCATTCTTGAAGGAATACAGCAGTCCGCTCCAGTCCTCGGTATGACCGACGGTCAGCCCGCCGAATCTCCCGATTCCCGCCGCCGCGGGGAAGCCTTCCGGGGCGTTTTTCTTTACGGCCTCGAAGTCCAGGAACAGCTCTTTTTCTCCGGTTCGGGCCCTGACTTTATACATCTTGGACGTTTTCGTCACTTTGTCGATTTCGGTCACGAGATAATGTTCGTCGTCCAGCCACTCTCCGGACGCGGTCAGGGGCTTGAGAAGAAGGGGGCCTTTATTCAGGAACGCCTGTTCGTAAGTCAGTTTTTTCTTGGCCTCCGTCCTCGCCGGGGCCGCAGATGCCGGCACGGCGAGGGCGAAAAAAAATGCGGCCAGGGCTGCGGCGGCCGAAAGCTTGCGGTGAAACATGGAGCGATCTCCTTTCAGAGCATGATGTTGCGGCATGAACGACATTATACCCGAAAAGCCGAGGAAATTCGGGATGCGCCTTTCTCCCGGCGGGACGGGGATTCGGGGATCAGCGCAAAGAAGAAGGCCAAACCGTGCTGACGGCCAGCTTGCCGAGCTCGGTCCGGACATAATGCTCCGCCCCCCAAACGCGCAGTGCGGTCCCGCCCGTTTCCTCCCTTCCGCAGCTGATGATTTTGGGGCCCATGGTCAGGCAGTCGCTCGTTCCCCGGGGGTGGCCGGAGAGCTCGCTGCGGAAGACGCGTTCCCCCTCGAACGCGACGATGAGAAGGCTCGGCCGGAAGGGGGCGCCCCGTCCGCCGTTGTCGAGGCCGGCGACGATCCGGCCGTCGCAGTCCGCGCTGACGCTTGTCACCCGTCTCCCGGGCTCGATCCCGATCGTCTTCAACGTCCCGGCCCCGAAGTCGAGGATGTGAATGCGGCCTGCCCCCGCCGCGGCCTTCGGCTCTTCGGTCACGACCAGCATCTTGTCCCGGAGGATTGTTTTGACCAAGGTGACGCTCTGTCCCTCGAACCGGGCGACGTCCGCTCTTCCGGATTGAGGGTCGAGCCTGAAAAGCCACCCGTCGTTTGTTCCCGCGCAGACCCGGCCTCGAAGGTCGCACGCCAACGCCCGGACCGCGCCGCGGCCGAAGCGGAAAGCGCGGATCATCCCCTCCTCAAGGTCGCGGATCATGACCGAACCGTCCTCGTGTCCTGAGGCGAGCGTCGTCCGGCCCGAGGAACCGAGGGATCGGGCGGGCGCGGTCGTCTCCCTCTCGCCCAAATCCGTGATCTCGTCGTGTTCGAACGAGACGAGGGACAGGCCGCCTTCTTCGGAAAGAACGGCCAGGTCCCGGCCGAGGAGCGCCAATCCTACGGCCTTTTCTTCCCGCCCGGGAGCGAGAAAAAGCCGGTTGTCTATGAAGCTCAGAACGAACGCCCTGCCGTCCTCGGCGGTTCCGGCCACCTGATTCCGGGCGTAGAGCCTCAGTCTGTCGGCAGAGAGATCCCCGAGGTCGAACGTCTCGAGGAGGTTCGGAGCGGCCTCCGGGTTGTCGTTCACCAGGGGACGGATGTGCCGCTCGTGCTGGCGAAAGGGATGGGCCGCGGCCCGGGGAGCGGCCGTCTCCCGGCATGAGATCGACTCGACGCCGAGGTCAAGCTTGGAGGAGACCGACGGCCATTCCCGTCTGCCGCGCTCGAAGGAGCCGAGGCGGATGAATCCGCCCCAGCTTTCGATTTTCTGTCTGTCGAAGAGCTCCAAAGTCTCGTCCCGATCGAGGCGCGCCCCCACGGAGTTGTCGAGGTCGTAGACGAGGACAACCCCCTCCCGGTAGAAAGGCGTGTCTTCCAGTATGGGCTCTTCCTGAAAGGCCAGGTGAGTTTTGACGCTTTCGAGGGCCGTTTCGCGCTCTTCGAGGTTCAGACGCCGGGTGGAAAACGTCGCCCGGAAGGTCACGTCAAGGTCGAGGGCGCCCTGTTCATAGAACGTGTCGATCACCCGCTGGAAATAATCCCGATCCCGGCAGCCGTCGAGGATGATGAGCTTCTTGTGCGCGTTGGCCTCGAGAAACCCGTCGAGGAAAGAGCGGGGATCGTCCTCCTCCTCGCTCAGGGGATAATCATGGTAGGTGACCGGGTCGATGTGTTTTTTCAGCCAGCGGAGGCCGAGAATCCGGTTGAAGACTTTGCGGCCTCTTATGTCGTCCCGCATCAGGTACAAAATGTCGCCGGACCGAAGGGTGCCGAACCCGCCGGCGATGGCTTGACAGAAATATGTTTTCCCCGTTCCCGAGTCGCCGGTGACGGCCATGATCGCCCGGCCCTTGGAGCGGATCAGGAAATGGAGCGTCTCCGAAAGATCATACAATCCGCGCTGGGCCGGAACCAGTCCCTGCAGGCTGACCGCCCCGGCGTGGTAAAGATAAAGGGAGTGGACGAACTCGGGGAGGTCGATCTTGCGCAGGGCGCCGACCGTTTCTTCGTAGACCCGCCTGTCCTTGAGTTTGAGAAGCGTGAGGAGGGCGATGACGACATCGGCGTCGAGCCCCCCCAGCTTGTCTTTCTGCGCGCGGCCGATCTCCCCCAAGGCCCAGGCCGCGCACGTCTTGATGTCGGGCGAGTCATGGCCGGCGCAGCGCGCCAGGGCCGGAACGGCGGCCATCGCCTCCGCTCCGATCCTTCCCAGCGCCCAGACGGCCTCGATCTTCTGTCCGACCAGGAGGCGGACGCGGCCGTCCCCTTCGGAGGCTTCGTCGGGGCCGTCAATCATGGCGACAAACTCCGGGACGGCGCTCGTTTCGCGGAGACCCCCGAGGGTGTAGATGACGTTCTCCCTGATTTTGGAGCAAGGGGGAGGAAAACGCCTCAGTGCGCGGAACAGATGCGCGGTCGAGCGCGGATCTCGGAGAATGCTCAAAATGACCGAGGCGGCGTAGGGAATCCCCAAGTCCGGATTGAGGCTTTCGTCATTCAACAGCATGAGACAGGGAAGGAGAAGGGCGGGCGAGGTGTTGGTGACGATGCCCAGGGGGGGGTGGATTTTTTCGAGGAGGCGGCCGGCCGCTTCCTCCGCCCGTTCCGGGTCATCAAGCTCCCGGCGGAGATCCCGGATTTCGGACAGCAGCCTTTCTTCCTTCGCCGCGAGAGGCACCAAAGTTTTGAAGAATTCCGCCGCGGGCTCCGGGCCGCGGAGAATCTCCTCGAGACGATCCCTTGTCTCCTGGTTCAGAAGGGCTCGGAAACGGGTTTCTTCCTCGGCCAGCCGGGCGAGGTCGTCCCGGCGTCGTCTCGTTTCCTCTCGCCTCCAATCCGGCACGAGGCGCCGGGCGTTGTGCTTCCAGACTTCTTTCCGCAGAAGAACGGCGAGGCCGCGAATCAAGCCCGCGGCCTCTATCACCGGAGTTTTTCCCCCGCTCAGGGAAAGAAGAGCCCGGCGGATTTCAGGAGCGAGAACAGGAGCCAGAACGGCCGCGGCCGTCAGCCTTTTTCCCCCGGCGAAGTCCGGAAGACGAAAGAGGACATGATGGACGATCCGGTCTTCGAGAAGGACCGGATCTTCGGCCCATTCACCCGCGCCGTCGAGAAAGACGGTCCGGCGTCGGTCCGCGCCTTTGAGGAGCGCAAAAAGCTCTTCGGCGATATCCCGGGCGCGGGGAGGTGTCGGTGACGGAGGCGCCATGAATCCGCGGCGGCCCGGCCCCTCATTTCGACTGGATGAGGCCCTTGAGGTCCTCGTCCAGGTTGCTTGTTTCGAGCCGGAAAATCCAGCCTTGGTGGTAGGGCGAAGTTTTGAGAAGAGACGGCTCGTCCGGGAGCTGCGAATTGACCTCGATGATTCTGCCGCCGGCCGGCGACCAGATGCGATGAACGAGGCCGTCTTCGCCGATAACCCGGGCGCACATTTCCCCCTGAGCGACGAAAGAGCCTTTTTCCGGGAGTTCGACCTGTTTCAGGGGCGGAAGGGTCCGGCTGAATTCGTGGACCACGCCGACCCGGCCGGTCGCGCCCTTTTCCGTCTTGAGCCAGGTGTGCCCCAGCATGTAATGCAGGCCGGCGGGCATTTTCCGGCTCACTGGGTCTTCATCGGCGCCGCCCGCTTTTCGATGAGCCCGGGAAACCAAGCTCCTCAGCTCGGCCGGCGTGAAGGGCTTGGGCAGGTAATCGAACGCGCCGAGTTTGACGGCTTGGACGGCGGTCTTGATCGTCGGATAGCCGGTGATCATGATGAGGCTCACGGCCGGGCGGCGAACCTTGAGGCGCTCGAGGAGCTCGAGACCGCTGATGCCGGGCATCATCAGGTCGGTGATGACGACGTCGAACGAGGTGTCCTCGTCTTTTTTGAGGGCCTCTTCGCCGCTCAGGGCGGTGTCGACTTCGACGTCTTCGGAGAGGAGAACCTGACGAATGCTCTTGCAGACGGTGATCTCGTCGTCGACGACAAGAATGCGGGTTTTGGATGGTTCACTCATGAATGCCTCCCTAAAGGATGTCCATCATATCAGGATTGCCCGTCCTGTTCGATAGGCAGGCTGACGGTGAAGGACGCACCGTGTCCCAGGTCGCTTTCCACGGTGATTTTTCCCCGGTGCTGCTCCACGATGCCGTAACACATCGACAGGCCCAGGCCGGTGCCCGAGCTCTTGGTGGTGAAGAAGGGGTCGAACAGCTTGTCCAGGATTTCGGGGGGGATTCCCGTCCCCGAATCCGTGAACCGCACTTCGACGCCCTGTGCGTCGGCCGCAAGGCGGCTGGAAATCATCAGCGTTCCCCCCCGCGGCATGGACTCGGCGGCGTTGATCATCAGGTTCCAGAAGACCTGTTGGATTTTCGTCTTGTCCAGCCAAAGGGCGGGGAGGCCGTCGGCCAGGCTCCTGACGATGATAATGTTGTGGAAGGCCGCCTGGTTTTCAAGGAGGCCCACCGTTTTCTCCAGCAGGACGTTGATGTCCGCCTTGACCTTCTGCGGCGGGTTCTGGCGGGCGAACTCCAGGAGGCCCTTGACGATCTGGGAGCAGCGGGTGGTCTCGTCGGCGATGAGGCTCAGGCTTTCATGGAAGGGATGCGAGGCATCGATTTTTTCCAGCATCAGATGGGTGTTGAGGAGGATGGAGGTCAAAGGGTTGTTGATTTCGTGGGCCACGCCGGCGCTGATCTTGCCCAAGGAGGCCATCTTTTCCGACTGGACAAGGACGTCCTGCATGCGGCGGAGCTCCTCGGCGCGCTCCTCGACGCGGCCCTCCAGGGTGTGCGTCCATTGGAGGAGGCCTTCATTGGCCTCTTTGAGCTTGTCGGTCATGCGGTTGAAGGATAGAGCCAGTTGGCCGATTTCGTCCTGGGAGTCGCGGACGACTTTGTGGTCCAGATCTCCCTGGGCGATGCGCTGGGTGGCGGTCACCATCCGGCGCAGGGGTTCGATGACCGAGGTGATGATGACGAACATCAGCAGCAGAAGGAGGGCGGTGCAGGCCGCGGCGATCCCGGTGAAGGTCAGCATGACCCGGTTGCGGAGGTCGATATAAGGCTTCTCCAGCATGCCCACGTAGAGCATGCCGATGGTGCGGCCGTCGAGGTTCCGGATAGGCTCATAGGCGGTGATGTACCAGTGGCTGACGACGAAGGCCCGCCCGATCCACGGCCTCCCTTCCTGGAGGACGGCCTGGTTGACCTCGCGCGAGACCCGCGTGCCGACGGCCCGGCCGCCGCTCTCGTCCTTGACGTTGGTCGAGATGCGGAGGTCGTTTTGAAAGATCGTCACCGTTCCGATCTCCTTGCCTTTGTAGCGCTCTCCCTTGAAGACGGTGTCCTTGACCCGGTCGACGATGTCGTAATTGCGGTTGAGGAGAATCCCTCCCACGAGGACGCCCAGAAGGGCGCCGTCCCCGTCCAGGACCGGCGAAGCGGCCTTGAGAAGCATCCCGTTTTCCTCCCGATCGTCGATCCGAGGCGCGGCCATGGGCGTGGGCTTGACGGGCAGAAGGGCCTTTCGGGCCAAGTCTTCGCCTTCCTTGAGAAGCTCCTCCCGAGTCATGATTTCCGTTCCGACGACGGTCGCCCGCCGGAGAGCCCGGCGCACGAGGGAGTCGCGCGACTGGTCGTCCCCGGCCACTTCCGGGTTGCGCAGCCGGAAGACCACGCGGCCCCGGGCGTCGGTCAGGGTGATGATGTCCAAGCCGAACTCGTGCCGAATGGGGGCGAGGGCCGCCCGGAGAGCGTCAAAGTCCCCGGCGCCCAAACCCGCGCGGACGGACTCCCGTCCGGCGTTGAGTCGGACGATGTCGCGGATGTCGTTCAACCGTTCGCTGTAGACCATCCGGGCGGAAGAGAGGTCATGGCGCACTTTGGCCTGGGCCAGGTCGAAAATCGTTTTGTGTTCGAGACGAGTGCCGAAGAAAAGCGACAGGATCCCGCCGAAAAAGATGACCGCCAGGAAGCCGAGGAAGAACTTCAGTCTCAGAGGCAGGTCGGAAAACCGGAGCCAACGGCGGCGTCTTTTCATGTTCGGGGGAGAAATATGATAGCTCAAGTGCCGTCGGGAGAAAAGGGCCGCTTGACAGGCGGCCCGTCATTATGATAGTTAGTCAATTGAAATTATCGACTATTATTGAGGCCGCCGAACATGAGGCTTTCGACGAGAGGCGAATACGCCAGCCGGGCCATGCTCGAGCTCTCCCTGAACTGGCCCCGCCGGCCGCTCCACATCCGCGACATCTCGCAGGCCCAGCACATCCCCGAGCGGTTTTTGGAGCAGATCCTGCTTTTGCTCAAACGGGCCGGCTACCTGAGAAGCAAGAAGGGGCCGCACGGCGGCTACCATTTGGCCCGGCCGCCCGCGGAAATCACCGTCGCCGAGGTCATCCGAGTCATGGACGGCCCCCTGGCGCCCATCGATTGCGTTTCGGTCACGGCCCACGAGGTCTGCCCTTTGGAGGCCACCTGCGGGCTGCGCTGGCTCTGGAAGGATGTGCGGGACGCCGTGGCCCGGATCCTGGAACGGACGACCTTCGCCGACCTGGCCCGCAGGGCTCGCCGGCTTCCGGCCGCCGGAGGGATCCGTAAGAAAAAAAGATGATTCTTTTGAAGGCCGACTGTTGACCGAATCATTTGATCTCATCAAAAAAAACCCGCCCGTACTGTCCGTCCGTTTCGGGGAGGCGGCATGAGCACCGAGGCGAAGCGCGGGACAGGAAACGAAACCATGAACGCTCCGACCGGACCGAAAACCGAGCGGGGCTTTTCGGCAAGGAGGATGAGGAAGCCTGCGGCGGCCGTTCTCCTCGTGTCCGCCCTCGCGTTTCTGTTCCTGGTTATCGGCCGTTCCGCCCGCGTTCCCTCTCCGACCACGGCCGAGGCGCTCAAGGGCACGATCAGCCTCTCGGGCGCCTGGGCGCTCTACCCCATGGCCGTCAGGTGGGCCGAGGAATTCCGCAAGGCGCACCCCGGGGTGCGCATCGACATCCAGGCCGGCGGAGCGGGCAAGGGAATCGCCGACGCCCTGTCGGGCATGGTCGATATCGGCATGGTCTCCCGGGATCTTCATCCCCAGGAGACGGCCAGGGGCGCCTTCGCCTTGGCGGTCACAAAAGACGCCGTCGTTCCCACGATTTCGGGGCGGAATCCTTTTCTCAAAGACCTCCTGAGACGAGGGGTGAAGAAAAGCGAGTTCGAGGCGATCTTCATCACCGGCCGGGCGAGGTCCTGGAACGACGTCCTGGCCAACGGCGCCAAGGCCGATATTCATGTTTTCACCCGTTCGGACGCCTGCGGGGCGGCCGAAACATGGGCCGCTTTTTTTAGGAAAAAACAGGAGGATCTTTTGGGCATCGCCGTTTACGGCGACCCGGGCCTGGCCGACGCCGTCATCCGCGATCCTCTGGCCGTGGGCTACAACAACATCAATTTCGCTTATGATCCCGCAACCTTGAAGCCGGTGAACGGGCTGGTCGTCATCCCCGTGGACGGGAACGGAAACGGATGCGTGGACGCAGAGGAGGACTTTTTCGGCGGACGCAACGAGATCATCGCCGCCATCGAGCGGGGAGCGTATCCCTCGCCGCCCGCCCGCGAGCTCTATTTTGTCACCAAAGGAAGGCCTTCCCGTCCCGTAGTCAGGCGATTCCTGGCGTGGATCCTCAAAGAAGGGCAGAAATTCGTGCGCGAAGCGGGATACATACCTTTGGCGTCCGATACAATCGAAAGCCGGAGGACGCTGATCGGGAACCGGGTTTTGGAGCGCGATTCATGATTCCGGGCCGGGACATGCGTTCACGGGATTCGTCCTTTGCCCGGAGCGTTTCGTTCAGGCCGATCATCGTTTCCCGGATTCGCGTCATAGGGCGGGAGTGACCGAATGAGATTTCGGCTTCTTCAAAAAAGCGACGGAGTTGGGAAAAAGCCTCAGAGAACGGACGGGATTCTGGCCGTCCTCGAGACAGACGGCCCCGCTCCTTCAAGGAAAAGGCGGCTGATCAAGGATCTCGCGGCCCGGCGGTTCCTGTTCGGCCTGACGCTCGTTCCGGGACTTCTCGTGTTCGTCATGCTGTTCGGGCTCTTCTGGAAGGCCCGGGCCATCCTGGCCGTGAAGCCTCTCGGGCGGCTGCTGCTCGGAACGACCTGGAAGCCCAGCCAGGGAGAGTTCGGCATGCTGGCTTTCCTGGCCGGAACGCTGGCCGTGACCGTTGTGGCCATGGTCATCGCCGTCCCCATCTCGCTGCTCACCGCCGTTACCCTTTCCGAATACGCGCCCCGGCGGATGCGCCATGCCGCCCGGCCCATGGTCGATCTCCTCGCCGGACTGCCTTCGGTGGTTTACGGCGTCTGGGGCGTTCTCGTGATCGTGCCTTTTGTGGAAAGGCTTGCCAGCATGCTGGGCGTCTCTTCCAGCGGCTACAGCATCCTGGCCGGCGGGATCGTCCTGGCCATCATGGTGTTCCCCACGATCATCCACGTCTCCCTGGAAGTGTTCTCCTCGGTTTCCAAGGACCTCAGGGACGCGGCCCTGTCCCTGGGGGCCAACCGGTGGGAAGTCGCGAAAAAAGTCGTGCTGCGCAAAAGCCGTCAGGGGATCATCGCCGCCGTGGTCCTGGGTCTTTCGCGCGCTTTCGGCGAGACCATGGCCGTTCTCATGGTCGTGGGCAACATCCCCCGCGTCCCGAAATCTCTTTTCGATCCCGGTTACCCCCTTCCGGCCTTGCTGGCCAACAACTACGGGGAAATGATGTCCGTGCCGCTCTACGACTCGGCTTTGATGCTGGC
This sequence comes from Candidatus Aminicenantota bacterium, assembly GCA_016933515.1. Classification (GTDB taxonomy): domain Bacteria; phylum Acidobacteriota; class Aminicenantia; order Aminicenantales; family JAFGAV01; genus JAFGAV01. The sequence continues at coordinate 31,786 of JAFGAV010000063.1, read as the reverse complement.
CGCCCTGATCCTGATGCTTGTCGTTTTGACTTTCAATGTCGCCGCCCGCATGATACTCATCCGGGCCGAGAGGACGGCGGGGTGAGGAGAAAGCGTCCGGCCGGCGGAAGACCGAAAAGCCCCGGATCGAGCGCCGCCCTCCATGGCCGGCTCGATCTTCTCGGCGGGCAGAGTCCAGGCTGGTGGCGGAGGCGCAAGGCTGAGGAGAAGGCGTTCAAGGCTCTGATGGGCCTGGCCCTTTTCCTTGTCGTCGGTTGCCTGGTCTTCATTGTCGGCACGATCGTCTGGAAAGGCCTTCCGGCACTCAAGCTGTCCATGATTTTCCAGACCCCTAAGGGAGGATTCTACCTGGGCAAGGAGGGCGGCATCCTCAACGCCATCCTGGGCTCGCTCGCCCTGGCCGGGGGGGCGACGCTGCTCGCTCTCCTCGTCAGCCTGCCCATCGTTCTTTATCTCAATGTCTATACGGGCCGCCGTTCCCGGACGGCCGGTTTCATCCGCTTTTCTTTTGATGTCCTGTGGGGCGTGCCGTCGATCGTTTACGGCGCCTTCGGCTTCCTGCTCATGGTCTTCATCGGGCTCCGGACCTCGCTTCTGGCCGGCATCCTCACCGTGGCCCTGCTTGAGCTGCCGATCATGAGCCGGGCCATGGACGAAGTCGTCCGCCTCGTGCCCCGCGACTTGACGGACGCCGCCTACTCTTTGGGCGCCACGCGTCTGGAGACGGCCTTTCGGGTCGTCGTCCGCCAGACTCTGCCCGGCATCCTGACGGCCGTGCTCATCGCTTTCGGCCGCGGGATCGGTGACGCAGCTTCGGTCCTGTTCACCGCCGGGTTCACGGACCGGGTGCCGACATCGCTCCTCCAGCCGGCGGCCACGCTGCCCCTGGCCATCTTTTTTCAGCTCGGCACGCCCTTCGCCGAGGTCCGGGAGCGGGCCTATGCCTCGGCGGCCGTCTTGACCGTCCTCATCCTGGCCATAAGCCTGATCTCACGCGCCGCGGTCAGGAAATATTCAAGGCACACGATCCGTTAGGAGAGGGGACCATGGAAGGCTTCAGAACGCACATCAGCATTCAGAATCTCAACGTCAATCACGGAAGCCGGCGCATCCTCAAGGACATCACTCTCGACATCCCCGACCGCCGGATCACGGTCATCGTCGGCCCGTCGGGCTGCGGCAAGACGACGCTCCTCAAGTCCCTCAACCGCCTCCTCGATCCCTCTGAAGGCCTTCGGGTCCATGGCCGGATCCTGGTCGACGGCGAGAACATTTACAGTCCGGACGTCGAGGTGACCCACATCCGGCGGAAAATGGGCCTGCTCTCCCAGAAACCCCAGGTGCTGCCCATGTCGATCTTCGACAACGTGGCGTTTGCCCCCCGCATACACGGCTTGCGCGAGAAAAAGACGCTGGCCCGGACGGTGGAGCACTATTTGAAGCTGGCCGGCCTGTGGGAAGAAGTCAAGGACCGCTTGGCGACCCCGGCCTCCGAGCTTTCGGTCGGCCAGCAGCAGCGGCTGTGCCTGGCGCGCGGCCTGGCGGCCGAGCCCGGGATCATCCTGGGCGACGAGCCGACCTCGGCCCTCGATCCCCAGTCTTCCAAGCATGTCGAACAGCGCCTCATCGACCTCAAATCGGATTACACCGTCGTCGTTGTCACTCACATTCTGCGGCAGGCCAAGCGGATCGCCGATTATATCGTCTTCCTCTACCTGGGCGAAGTCGTGGAGCACGGCCCGGCCGAGAAAGTGTTCGAACGGCCCCGCGACCCCCGCACCCGGGCCTACCTGACAGGCGAAATCAGCTGACCGCGGACCGGCGTCTTTCCCATCCGCGGAGAACGATTTCCCGAGGTGTTTTTCCCCCCGGAACGAAAACAATGTCCGGGGGGGACTGCCGGCTGATGAGCGGACGGAATGCGACGGCCGGGCCGAGGAAGGAGGGACATGTTCAGGCCGGCGTCTCGTCCTCGGTTTCGAGCTCGATCGATTCCACGAGGAGATCGGTCCCGGAGAGAATTTCCAGGTCGGCCGCTCCGCAGAACTGGCAGTGGAAAACATAATCGTCGACCTCGAACTCCGAGCCGCAGGCGCGGCAGCGGACCTTGACCGGCACGGCGATGGTGACCAGCGCGGCCTTTTCGGCCAGCGTCCCCTTTTTGTACATGTCGAAGGCGGTCTCGAGGAGCTCCGGCACTGCGCCCGAGAGCGTCCCCACCCGCAGTCTCACGGCCGTGACGCTGCGGGCTTTGTGCTCGCGGGCTTTCTCCTCGAGGATTTCGAAGAGCCCGGCGATGAGCGACATCTCATGCATGGCGGCCGTCTTCGGCGGCGAGCCCGGCCCGCGCGAGGTGGAGATAAGCGACCAGGTCGTCGAGACCCTCCCCGGTGAGGGCCGAGACGCGGAAGACCGCGAGGGAAGGATTGATCTCCAGGGCTTCTCCGCGGGCCCGCTCGGGATCGAAGGGCAGCAGGCCGACAAGGTCCGCCTTGCTGAGGACGAGGGCCTGGGCGGTCAGGAACGCCTTGGGGTATTTTTTCGGCTTGTCGTCGCCCTCGGGAACGGACAACAGCACCACGCGGAGGCTTTCGCCCAAGTCGAAGGCGGCGGGGCAGACGAGATTGCCCACGTTCTCGATGAACAGGAAGTCCAAATCGGAGGGCAGTTCCCCCAGGAGCCGGCCGATCATCTTGGCTTCGAGATGGCAGGCGCCGCCCGTCTGGATCTGCCAGGCCGGGACGCCCTTGGCCCGGATGCGCTCGGCGTCGCGCTCGGTTTCGATGTCGCCCTCGATGACGGCCAGTCGGGCGGGGGGCGGGAGCCTGTCGATGAGCCGCTCGAGGAGCGTGGTCTTTCCCGCCCCCGGTGAGCTTAAGAGATTGACGACGAGAACGCCCTGTTCCCGAAAGCGGCGCCGGACCTCCGCGGCCGCGGCGACGTTCGACTTGAGGATGTCCTCGTAGACCTCCACGTCCTTGCGCTTCATGGGCGCCGTCCTCGGGCCCCCCGGGCGGAACCGGTGATTTTTTTGCCGGTGGCGTCGTTTTTCAGAGCCTCCCTCACTGTCTCCATGATGCGGGGCAGCGACCGCCTCATGTCCTCCGAGAGTCCTTCGCCGAGGCGGTGCATGTTCTTCGACTCGACGGCGACGACGATGATCGTCGAGGGGACAGGGAGGCCGACGCGGCGGCCGATCTCGATGGTCTGGGGGACGGACACATAATGGGGCGAAGGGCCGGGGAGGGACCTCAGATCCTCCGCCCTCAAAATGCTGACTCTGCCGGTCCGGGGCCGCGGCCTCTTGATCGTGTCGACGAGGATCAGGCGGTCGTAGCCGGTGATGACATCCAGAAGCGCCAGACCCGTGAGCGTGCATTCCTCGAAGACGGTGTGTTCCTCGTTGCGGACCGTCGCCGTTTCTTCCCTCAGCCGGCGGACGACCTCGATCCCCACGCCGTCGTCTCCGTAGAGGTCGTTCCCCAGGCCCAGGACGAGCGTTTTTCCGCCGCTAATGGTCCGTCTCCTTTTTTTCTTTCGGAAGGAAGACGGTGAAGGTCGATCCCCGGCCTTCCTTGCTCTCAACCTCGATGCGGCCGCCGTGGGATTCCGCGATTTTTTTGGCGATCGGCAATCCCAAACCCGTTCCCTTCTCTTCCCGGTCCTCAGTGCGCTTGACCCGAAAGAACGGATCGAAGAGGCGGGGCATGTGCTCGGCGGGGATGCCGACGCCCGTATCCCGGATTTCGACGGCCACGGCGGCGACCTCTTCTCGAACGGCGAGCGCGACCGTCCCGCCCGGCCGGTTGTACTTGACGGCGTTGCTGAGCAGGTTGGAGAAGATCTGTTCCAGGCTTTGTTCGTCCCCCCACGCGCGATCCGAGCCTATTGTTTTTCGCAGGGAGAGCGTGACGCCGCTTTTGGCCGCCGCCGGACGCCAGAACTCCGTCAGGCGGCCGAGCAGGGGGCGAAGGGCGACAGGCTTCATTGCGTCTGTCGTCCGGACTTGACCCAGGCGGGAGAGGTCCAGCCAGTCATTGATGAGTTGCAGAAGCCCCGCCAGACGCTCCTCGGCCCGGGTCAGCATCTCCTTGACGCCCGCGTCAAGAGGCGCGACCATGCCCGCCAGAAGAACCTCGAAGTACTGCTCGATGGCCGCCAGGGGGCTGCGGAGCTGGTGGGAGACCATGGTCACGAAATTTTCCTCCATGAGCTTTTTTTCCCGCCGCAGCGCTTTGGTTTCCAGGAGGAGAAGGCGCCGCTCGAGCCCGCGGCGGATGATCATCCGCAGCTCCTCGGGCGAAAACGGCTTGGGCAGGAAGTCATAGGCCCCCTTTTTCATGGCCTCCACGGCCGATTCCACGGTGGCATAGCCGGTGATGACCACAAAGACCAGGTCCTTGTCGAGCTGAAGGCCGCGCTCCAGGACTTCGAAGCCGCTGAGACCGGCCATTTTCAGGTCGACGAGGACAAGGTGAGGATGAAGCTCCTCGATTTTTTTCAGGCCGACCTCGCCGTTCTCGGCGGTTTCCGCCCGGAAGCCGTCTTTGAGAAAAATCTGGCTGCAGGAATCGCGCATGGACTCTTCGTCGTCGATGACTAAAATGGTCAAAACTTCGCCTGCCATGTTTTCTTCAATCCAGCGGACATTTCCGTCCGGGGAGCGATGGATTGTCCTTCCGCTTTATGGCTTCATTGTACACGAAAACAACCCCGATTTCAGCCGACCGCAAGGCTGAGGGCGCCGCGTGATGCTACTTTTTCAACAATTTCTGAATTCTGGCCAGGAGGTCTTTGGGCTTGACGGGTTTGTCGATGTAGTCGTCGGGCCCGGCCAGACCCTCCTCGTCGCCCGGGAATTGAAACCGGCTGCCGGCCATGTCTTTGACCGCGGAGCAAAAGATCACCGGGGTTCCCCGGACTTCCCGGAACTCAGGGGAAGTCTTGATGTCGTTGCAGAGAGAGAATCCGTCGAACAGGCTGTCCATCATGATGTCCAGAAGGATGAGGTCGGGCTTCTCGGCCAAGATCGTCTTTTTCCCCTCCTCCAGTGAAGATGCGGTGACGACCTCATACAGAGCGGACTTCAGGATGGGCGTCACGGCCGCCCGAAAGTCCGGGTCGTCGTCGATCACCAGAATTTTGGGATCATCGCTCATGGCTTCCTCCTCTTTTTTTTTATTGAAGGCGCTGTCAACGGCCAGCCTCAATTCCTCGGTTCCGAAGGGCTTGATGAAATAGTAAAAAATGTCCTCCCTCCGGACGCGGGCTTCGAGTTTTTTGGAATTGCGGCGGGTGGTCATGATGATTTTCAGGCCCGGGTCGAGATTTTTCAGGACGGGCACGGCCTCATAACCCTTCATCTCCGGAAGGTCGACGTCCATGACCAGGCAGGAGAAGCCGCCGCCGGGGATTTTTTTTATGGCCTCCGCGAGATTGCAGGCCGTGTCGAGGCCGCGACCCGCGCGGCTTAATGTTTCGGTCAGCGCTTGGCGAACGCGCGGGTCGGGATCAACAATCAGGAGGCGGTTCTCGTTCGGAGTCATGGAATCCGGTTTTTCCGACCCGATAAAAGCCATCGACGGGCCAAAACGACGCCGCTCCCCGCAAGCCGGCCTTGATCAATAAAAAACACCGTTTCCCAAAAGCGTTTCGCGGAAAGGAGCGCCGAAGAACGTCTCCCCGGGAGCCGAAAAAATCTTCCCTCATGGAAAGAAGGGGATCGTCCGGTCATGGAGAATCGATGCCGGATGAAGGCGCATGAGAGCGGCCATGCCGGACGATCCGGCGGCGGGAAAAAAAGAGAAAGGGAGCCGGGCGTCGCTTGGGCCTTACTCACCAGGCGGGACTCCCTTTCCGGAAACGTGTCGCACCGTCAGTTGCCGAGCATTTCCAGGATTTCGTTCATGGCTTCCCGGACTTCGGCCGATATCGGGCCGCCCTCGGCGATGGAAGCCGGCTGGATGCCCAGAAGATGGGCCCCTAGAAGCTGTTCGGAATCGAGGGGCAGTCCGGTCAGGGCGGCCAGTCTGTGGCTCAGGGACGTGTTCCAGAGGACAAAGCGCAGGGGAAGGAGACAGATTTTGCCCGGCTTTTCGCCGAAATCCACGGCGTCGAGAAAAACGAGCGGTCGCGTTCCGACGGCCGGTGCGGTCTCCTCCGACAGGTCCTCGGCCAGCCGAACGTTTTTTGAGCCGCGGTCTCTGAGGAGGCGGGCCAGCTCCAGTCCGGCGGCGTCGTCCGACCGGTCTTCACGGCCGAGACCGACGAAGGCCGTCTCCCCCCCGGACGCCAGCTCTTGGAGACGGGTTTTCCAATCTTCGTTCGGAGCCTGTTTGACCTGGACCATGTGGGCCGAGCAGCTGATGCACGGGTCGAACGCGCGGATCACGAGATCCATACGGTCCCTGATTTTGGCCTCTTCCCCTTTTTTCAAGAGCGTTTGCGCGGCGATGAAACAGTAACGCTCGATGTCCTCCGCGTTTTGAGCCGTGGGGGTGACGATATCGGTGTGGGCGATGCGTCCGGCGGAAACGTCATAGGCGTGGAACAGGATGCCGCGCGGGGCCTCGACGGCGCCGACGGCTTTCCCCGTGTCCCGGCCCCATCCGACCGGTTCCGGGTCGGGCATCTTGAGGGCTTCCTCGATGACTTGGGGGATGCGCTCGAAACTGTAGAGGATCTCCAGGGCCTGCGCGGCGTTGTTGAACAGGGGGTTCTTCTTCCAGCGGGCGTTGAAATACTTTTTGAAGGCGCGTCCGGCCTCTCCTTCCAGCCTCTCTCCCAGATTGTTGATCCGCGCCAGGGCGCCCACGGAATAGGGCTTGCCGTCATATTGGCTGCGCTTGCAGAAGGAATGGGAGACGATGAACTCGTTGGTGACCTTTTTGTACTCCTGAGCGTCGACGAGGTCGCCGTTGGAGAGGATGACCTCGTCGCCCATGAAGCCGAATTGCCCGGCGGCGGGGTGGCAGCAGACGAACAGAGTGTCCGACTCAGGGATCTCGGGATAGGGCAGTTCGCACATGAGCTGCACGGTTTTCAGGGCGAAGGGCAGGAATTGCACGGCGCGGTTCTTGATGAAGACCAGCTCCTCGCGGGTCGGGAAGCGGCCGAAGCCTCCGAGAATGGGATTCTCGCCGTGGACGAACCGTCCGCTCAGGGTTTTCATGATGTGGTTGCCGAACTGCTTCATCTCCAGGCCGACCTTGGCCTCGAAGCCGTATTTGGAGGCCATGGCGATGGCGTTCGGATAGCCGAGGTAATCGGGAAGGGCCAGGAGATAGACATGCAGGGAATGGCTTTCGATCATTTCCCCCAGGTGCATGAGCTCTCTCAGGAGCAGGACCTTGGGCGGCTCCTTGATCGCCAGGGCTTTTTCCAGGGCGCGCAGGGCGGCGTAGCGGTGGGACAGCGTGCAGATGGCGCAGATGCGGGGGACGATGTTGAGGTCTTCCTCGGGAGTCTTGCCGATCGTCAGGCGTTCGAACAGGCGCGGGCCTTCGTTGATGATGAACTTGACGTCGGTCACGACCTGGCCGTCGATCGTGGCCGTGACGCCCCCGGCCCCCTCGACGCGGGCCAGATGGCTGATGCTGATGGTCTTCATTTCTTTACTCCTCGGATGCGGGCGGCGAAATCGGCGATGGCCGTTCCGCTGAAGGTGGACATCTTGCGCAGGATCATCTCCCGGTCGAACCCCTTTTCCATCAGGAGCTGATACTCGGCCGTGTAGTTGGCCTCCTCGGCCGGCCCCCAGCAGCCGACGCAGGGCAGGTTGTGGCTGGGACAGACCGCCCGGCACCCCGCGGCCGTCAAGGGGCCGAGGCAGAGGATGCCCCGATTGAGGAGGCAGTCGTTCTCCCGCCATTTGCACTCCACGCAGACGGGAAAGCGGTGCAGCTCCGGGGGATGTCCGGCCAGGAGGCGGGTGAGGGTCGAGAGAAACTGCTCCCGGTCGATGGGACATCCGGGCAGGTAATGATCGACCTTGACGTAGGCGTTGAGGGGTTTGGATTGAAGGGGTTTGGTGTGGGTCATCTCGGTCCGGCCGTAGACCTTCTTCAGATTGTCCTCCCACTCCCGGGGGTCGAGGAACGCGGCCTGGTTTCCTCCCGCGGTGGCGCAGAGCCCGATGGCCACGAGCACTTTGGACCGTTTCCGGATGTCGAGAAGCTCCTGGAGGTCCCTTTCCGTGCTGACCGAGCCCTCGACGAGGGCGACATCGAGCTCGCCGTCGATGTTGTCGCTTTTGGCCATCAGGAACGACCGGATGTCCGCGGCATGGAATATGTTGATGAGCTCGTCCTCGCAGTCGAGGATGAGAAGGGCGTCCCCGGCGCAGCCCGTCAGCTCGTAGATCCCGATTTTCAGCTTGTCTTTTTTCATGGCCGCCTCCTCAGATGAGCTCCCGCATGTGGAGGACGTCCCAGTACGTGAAAACGGGGCCGTCCAGACAGGTGTAGATGTAATCGATGGCGCAGTGTCCGCACTTGCCCACGCCGCACTTCATCCGGCGTTCGAGGGTCATGAGGATCTGGTTCTTGGGGATGCTGAGCTTGACGAACTCGCGGAGGACGAACTTGTACATGACGGGCGGCCCGCAGACGAGGGCGTAGGTGTTCTCCGGATTGACCTTGGACAGCTTGGGAAAGAGGGTCGTCACCACGCCGACGTTCTCCGTCCAGGAGCCCGTGTCGTCCGCGTCCACGGCCAGGTGGCACTCCAGGTCCCCCCGTTCCTTGAGGGCGAAATATTCCTCGCGGAAGATCATTTCCGAAGGCTTCTTGGCGCCGTAGAGGACGGAGACCTTGCCGAACTGATCGCGGTTGTCCAGGCAGTAAAGCAGCACCGAGCGGAGAGGGGCGACGCCCAGGCCGCCGATGGTGATCAGGATGTCCCGGCCCGCCATCTGTTCGATGGGGAAGCCGTTGCCGTACGGACCTCGGACGCCGATCATGGCGTTTTCCTTGAGGTCGAAGAGGGCGCCGGTCACGGAGCCCGCTTTCCGGATGCAGAATTCGAGCAGCCCGGGCCGCGAGGGGGGAGACGACAGGCAGAAGGGAGCTTCCCCCGCTCCCAAGACCGAGATCATGGCGAACTGGCCCGGCTTGTATTTGAAGGCCAGGGCCTGATCCATGTTCAGAAAGCGGATCTGAAAAAACTTCACGTCCTGGGTCAGAGGGTAAGTCCGGACGATGCGCGCCGGATGGGGGAGAAAGGGGTTGCCTTCTTCCCGGCAGCGTGTTTCTCCGTTCATGGTTTCACCTCGCTTGGGAGTCGGTACCAAAAGGCCTTGGGGTCTTCGCCCTCGAGAGCCTTGGAGATCGTCCGGACGTTGATCTCCACCGGGCAGGTCACGAGACAGCGTCCGCAGCCGACGCAGCTCGGCTTGCCGTATTTGCTGACGTAGGCCTGCAGCTTGTGGGTGTACCACAGGCGCAAGCGGTCGGCCTTGTGCTCCCGGAAATTTTCTCCGCCGGCCACCTCGGAATATTCGACCAGCGTGCAGGAATCCCAGAGCCGGAGGCGGCGCCCCGGCTTCCCGCCCAGGGCGAGCTTGTCCAGAACGTTGTAGCAGTTGCAGGTGGGGCAGACCATGGAGCAGGATCCGCAGGCCAGGCAGGCCCGGCCCGCCTCCTCCCAGAAGGGGGCTTTGTATTTGAGCTCCATAAGGTCGGGCATGGCCATGAAATTGATCTCGGTCCGATAGGCCTTGTCCCGTTCCGTTTGCCAGCGGATGTAGCGCTGGATGTCGGAATCACTGAGCGTTTCCTCGAACAGGTCGGGCTTCATGCGCAGGAGGTCGTCGCCTTGGCTGGAGCCGACCCAGACCAGGAAAAAATCCTCCAGGTCGGTGAAAAACAGATCGAATCCCTCGTCGATGATGTGCGTCCGTGTGGACTTGGCGAAACAGTATTCGTCCGGCCAGCAGGACAGTCCGAGAATCAGCGTTTTCTGGCGCGCTTTGACGTAGTAAGGGTCGGTATACTCATGCATGAACAGCTTGTCCAGGGTGAGCAAGCCGTGAATGTCGCAGGGGTGGATGCCGAACAGAATTTTGGAGGATACGTGAGACAGGTCCTCCTGGTACCCCTCCGCGTTGAAGGTGAAGGTGTTGAATGCGGGCGGGACCAGAAGCTTCTTGGGGGGAAGAAGAGTCCGCGTCGTTTTCATTTCGATCCGATTGAAGTCCTCGACACGGTCGAAGATGTGCTTGTCCCCCTTCTTCACCGGCGCCCAAAGCTCAGCCTGTCGGGAAATGACGTCCAGGAAGGGATGAAAATACTCTTTTTTGAGCTTGACGATTCTCATGTTTCTCCTTTGAGGTCCGCGCCCTCTCCGCCTCGGCCGCGGCCGGTTCGATATGCAAAGAAGCCTGATTAAATTAAGGCAAGGAATGTTCCCGAGGCAAGTGAAAAAAACCAAAAAAATTGAATGCGCATTTGTTTTGATTTCTGTCTCTTATATTGGATATGGAGACGGAAAAAACAGAGAATGATCGATTATGGGGAATTTTTCCCCACAATCTTCTCAAGTCCGTATTTTTTTATTTTCGCCCAGAGAGTTTTGCGGTCTATGCCCAGGACTTCGGCCGTGCGGGATCGGTTGCCGAGATGGGTGAGGAGGACGCTTCGGATGTGTTCTTTTTCCACGTCCTCGAGCGATCGGGAACCGGCCGCCCCTTGTCCCATGCGCGCGTCCCCGGCCGCCAGTCCGCAACCCATCACGTCCTGAGGTTCGAGGATTTCCTTTTTGGATAACGCCACCGCCCGCTCAATGGTGTTCTCGAGCTCCCGGATGTTGCCCGGCCAGTCGTAATCCTGCAGGGCCTTGAGAGCGCGCGGGGAAATCGCGGTCACGTTCCTATGGCTGCGCCGGCCGTATTTCCTCAGGAAATGGTCGGCCAGGAGGGGAAGATCCTCCTTGCGGTCCCTGAGGGCGGGAAGCCGGATGGGGACGACATTCAGGCGGTAATAGAGATCTTCCCGGAACCGCCCCTTGCGGACCAGGTCTTCGAGGTCGGCGCTCGTCGCGGCCAGGATGCGGACATCGACTTTGATCGGACGCGAGCCGCCGATGCGCGTCACCTCCCGCTCCTGGATGACCCGAAGCAGTTTGCTTTGGATATTGAGGCTGAGGTTGCTGACTTCGTCGAGGAAGATCGTTCCGCCTTCGGCCGACTCGAAGCGGCCGTGCTTGGTCTGGTGGGCTCCGGTGAAGGACCCCTTGACGTGGCCGAACAGCTCGCTCTCGAAGAGCGTCTCCGCCAAAGCGCCGCAGTCGACGACGACGAAAGCCGCCTCAGCGCGGAGGCTGTGGCGGTGAATCTCCCTGGCCAGAAGCTCCTTGCCCGTCCCGATCTCGCCGATGATGAGGACCGCGCTGTCGGTGGGGCTGACCCGGCTGACGACGTCCAGGAGGCGGGCCATGGCCCGGCTCCGGCCCGTCACCATGTCGAACTCGGTGCGGGCCTCGAGCTCCTTGTTCACGTAAAGATGTTCGATATGCGTCTTCCGCGCCTCCAGGGCGCGGCGGACGGCCAGACGGAGAGCGTCCGGCGTGAAGGGCTTGGCCAGATAGTCGAAGGCGCCCTTCTTGACCGCTTCGACGGCCGATTCGATCGACGCGTAGCCGGTGATGATGACGACCGGCGTCTCGGGACTCGTCTCCATGATCCGACGCAGAACGTCCAACCCGCCCATTCCGGGAAGCTTCAGGTCGAGAAGAACGGCGAAAAACGCCCCGGAGCCGAAACGCTCCAGTCCGTCCTCGCCGGTCGACGCCGTGACCACACGATAGCCGGCGCGGCTGAGCACCTGGCCGCAGGAATCCTGGACGGCAGGGTCGTCGTCGATCAGGAGGATGCCCGGGGCTTCCTTCATTCTTCGACCTTCGCTCTGTTCAAAGGCAGAAGGACGGAGAAGACGGCCCCTCCCCCCTGCTCGTTGCGGACCAGAATTTTGCCGCTGTGCTTTTTGATGATGCTGTAGCTGATGGACAGTCCCAGGCCCGTCCCTCTCCCGACCTCCTTGGTCGTGAAAAAGGGATCGAACAGCCGCTCCCGATCCTCGGGCTTGATCCCGTGTCCGGTGTCGATGAACTCCACGCTCAGCCATCCGGCCTTCTTGTCGGCCGCGGCCCGGATGGTGAGCGTGCCGCGGCCGGCCATCGCTTCCGCGGCGTTGATGATGATGTTCATGAACACCTGCTGCAGCTGGGCGACGTCGACCACAAGCCGAGGCAGGGGCGCAAAGTCCTTGCGAATGACGATGTTTTGAAACAGGGTCTGCCGTTCCAGGAGGGCCAGCGCTTTTTCAATAATGTCGGCAACGGAAGTCAGGATCATTTCCGGGTCTTTGGGCCGGGCGAATTCCAGAAGGCCCCGGACGATGTTCTTGCAGCGCGTCGTTTCCTTGACGATCTTCCTCAAATTTTCGTAGGCCGGGCTGTCCTGGGGGGTGTCCTCCAGCGTCAGATGACTGTAGATCAGGATGCCGCCCAGAGGATTGTTGATTTCGTGTGCGATGCCGGCCGCCAGCTTTCCCAGAGAGGCCAGTTTCTCCGACTGGACGAGCCCGGCCTGGGCTTCCTGCAGTTCCCGAGTGCGCTCCTCGACGCGTTTCTCCAGGGTCCGGGTCCATTCGAGGAGCGACTCGTTCGCCTTCTCAAGGTTGTCGGTCATGCGGTTGAAGGAATCGGCCAGGCGGCCGACCTCGTCGCGCGACTCCACTTTCACGCGGTGGGAGAGGTCGCCGCGGGCGATTTCCTGGGTCGCCACGGCGATGTTCCTCAGGGGCTTTGTGATCCGGCCGGTGATGAGGAACAGCATGAGAAGAAGGAACAGGACGCACAATCCGGCCAAAAGGATGAAAGCCGACATGACGCGGGCTGCGGTGTCGAGGTAAGGTTTTTCAAGCAGGCCCACGTAGAGGACGCCGATGATGTCCCCCTCCGGGTTCCGGAGGGGCTCGTAGGCGGTGATATACCAATCGTTGACCACGAAGGCGCGATCGATCCAGGGCCGGCCGCGGACAAGCACCGCTTCCCTCACTTGACGGGAAACGCGCGTGCCCACCGCCCGATCGCCGTTCCGGTTGCGGACGTTGGTCGAAATGCGGAGGTCGTTCTGGAAAATCGTCGCCGTTCCGATCTCCCGGCCCTTGTATCTTTCTCCCTTGTAGACGAGCTCCTTGACGCGGTCCACGATCTCGTAGTTGCGATTGATGAGGATCCCGCCGCAGAGCGCCCCCAGTATCCGTCCGTCCTCGCCTTGAAGGGCCGCCGCGGCGCGGAGCATCATGCCGCTCGTCTCCACGGTCTTCGCCTGATCGGCGGCTCGGGGCGTGGGCAGGATGTTTATGCGGGCCCGGACGGCCAGATCCTCTCCTTCCCGGAGAAGCTCCTCGCGGGAGATGATCTGGACTCCGGAGTGGAGCCCTCCCCGAAGGGCCCGGCGCACCAGATCGTCCGAGGACAGGTCATCGGACGGGGCTTCGGGGCGCCGCGTTCTCACCAAAATCCGGCCCGCGTTGTCGGTGACGTTGAGCGTGTCCAGGCCGGAATCCATCCTGACCCGGTTGAGATATCGATGCAGGGTGTCGACCCGGCCCGAGGAAACGGCTTCCCGAAGGCCTTCCCGGGCGGCGGTGACGCCGATAAGGTCCCGGATGTCTTTGAGCTTTTCGTCGAAGACCATGCGGGCCGCCGAAAGGTCGTGCCGGACCTTGCTCTGAGCCTGGCTGATGAGCGTTTCCCGCACCAGCCGGGAGCCGACGAGAAGGGAGGCCAGTCCCCCGATGACGATGACGGCCACGAAGGTGAAGAGGAGTTTTCTCCTCAAAGACAGGGTCTGAAATGTCATGGCCGCCTCGGGAATCTTCTCCCGATTGTATCACACCGCCGCGTCCCGTGCGCCCGTCCGCGGCGGGAGATCCGGACGGTTACCGAACGTTTCGGAACAACCCGGAGGCCGGGGAAAGCGCTCCGGCGCCGGAAGGCCGAGGAGAACAGGGGGACGGCCGCACGTCAGCGCCTGTCCCCCCGGGAAGCTCAGCGCGTCAGTCGGCGGACGAGGTTGCCGTCCTTGTCGAACACGTCGACGACCAGAGGGGCCTCCCCGCCCAGGGCGTGTGTGCCGCAGGCGTGGCAGGGGTCGTAAGGGCGGAATCCCATCTCGGCCATGTTGAGCAGGCCGTCGTCGATTTTTCCTCCCTTGATGAACGCTCTAGCCGCCTTTTCGATGGACATGTTGATGGCCGCGGCGTTGTTCACCGTGGCCACGATGAGGTTGGCCTCGGTGACGATTCCCCGCGGATCGGTCTTGTAGTGGTGGATGAGGACGCCGCGGGGAGCCTCGACGATGCCCACGCCCTCGTCCGGAACGGCGGTGGGGATGTTGCGGATGTTGGGGTCGGTGATGGCCTTGTCCTCGAGCAGGCCGACCATGGCCTCGGCCGCCTGGAGCGCCTCGATCAGGCGGGCCCAGTGGAAGGCGAGCGTGTTGTGGACGGGCTTTCCGCCCAGGACGGAGTACATCTTCTCGTATTCGGCCTGAGCTCTCGGGGTGGCCATGCCGTCCGAGGCGTTGAGCCGAGCCAGGGGAGCCACGCGGAAAACCCCGCTGTCCGGACCGTCCTGAAACCCCTTCCAGCCGATCTTTTTCAGGAACGGAAATTTGATGTACGTCCACGGCTCGACGTGCTCGGCGATGACGTCCAGATACCGGTCGGGCTTGAATTTGACGAATTCCTTGCCCTCGGGAGTGACGACGCGGAGATCGCCGTCGTAGAAATTGACCCTGTTCTTTTCGTCCACGAGCCCCATGTAATGCGTCTTGATGGTGAAGGCGTCGCTCAGAACAAGGTCGACGTACTGCTTGTTCTTTAAGACGACGTCGTCGAAGATGGTGAGGGCGAATTGGGCGAACTCCACGGTGTTTTTGGCCACCTCGAGGAACTTCAGCCGGTGCTCCTCGTCCAGCCCCTTGGAAACGCCGCCCGGCAGGCCGCACACGGGATGGATGATTTTGCCGCCCAGGTGATTGATGATGTCCCGGGTTTCGCGGCGGGCCTTGATGACCCGGCCGCCGATTTCCAACCCGACCTTGCCGATGACGCCCAGGATGTTCCGCTCGCCTTTCGGCGCGGTGGGGCCGACGACGAAGTCCGGACCGCCGAGGAAGAAAAAGTGGAGCGTGTGGTCCTCGAACATGAAGGTGTTGTAGATGAGTTCCCGGATCATGCGGCCGGCGGGCGTGGGCTCGACATGGAAGACGGCGTCCACGGTCTTGGTGGCGGCCATATGGTGGGCCGTGGGACAGACGCCGCAGATGCGGGGGGTGATGCGGGGCATTTCTTCAACGGGCCGGCCGACGGCGAACTGCTCGAAGCCCCGGAGCTCCGGAATCTGGAGGATGGCCCGGTGGACGTCCCCCTTGTCGTCGAGAAAGATTTCGATCTTGCCGTGCCCCTCCAGCCGGGTGATGGGGTCGATGGTGATTTTCTTGCCGCGGGTCGTCATTTGACCGCCTCCAATCTCTTTCGCCTGAGGATGCTGCTCGGCAGGCTGAACCGGTAGAACGTGCCCGCCGGGTCGACGATGGTCTGGACGATGTTCTCGATTTCCTTTTCGTCGTCGGTGGCCAGGATCGAAGCGAAGGCCGAGAGGAACTTGGCTCCCTGGTCGTAGACCTGGTCCGTGGGACCGAAACAGCCGCGGCAGGGCATGTTGGCCGAAATGCAGCGCTGTCCGCACCCCGCCCGGGTGGCCGGGCCCATGCAGATCACGCCCTGGGCGAGGAAGCAGACTTCAGGGTCGAGGTGAACCTCCCAGGGGCGCTTGACCTCCTTGATCTCGAGCTTCTCCGGCTTCGTGTCGTTGCGGTCGCACTCGTCGCACTCGGACTTGTTGGGCGATAGGACCGAGCCCTTGGGCGGGAGAGTGCCCTCCAGGAGGGCCTGAAAGGCGCTCAGGATGAGATCCCGCGGGGGGGCGCAGCCGGGAAGGTAATAATCCACGTCGATCACCTGGTCCAGTGAGAAAACGGTGTCGTAGAAACGGGGCAGCTCGAGCTCGCAGCCGTCGACCGCGCTTTTTTCCAGGGGCACGACTCCCTGGGGATTGTCGGTCGAAGGCGTGGTCAGGTAGGCCCGCCTGAAGATCGTCTCCTTGTCCCAGAAGTTGGCCAGGCCGGGGATGCCGCCCAAGTGGGAGCACGAGCCGTGGGCCACGACGATCCGGGACTTGCGGCGGAGGAGCTTGACCATGTCCTCCTGTTCGCTGTTGCGGACGGCGCCGTTGATGAAACTCGCGGCGATCGAACCGTCTTCCATGGCCTCGACGTCTTTCCTCTTGAAATCCAGGGCCACGGGCCAGAACACGATGTCCACCGCCGCCGCGACCTTGAGGATGTCCTCGGCCAGGTCGATGATCGACTCCTCGCACCCCCCGCAGGAGGCGCACCAGTAAAAGGCGACCTTAGGCTTGGTGTTGCTCATGTTTTCCTCCATTCAGGCTGAGAGGTCCCAGGGCCCGGATCTGTTCCGTGAATTCGTTGCAGACCCGTTGAAACCTAGCGCCTTCGGCGGCCGAGACCCATTCCAGCCGGAGCCTTGCGGGCTCGATCCCCATCTGTTCCAGCACTCGGATCAGGAGCCGGTATCGGCGCAGGGTCCGATAGTTCCCTTCTTTATAATGGCAGTCGCCCGGGTGGCAGCCCGAGATGAGAACTCCGTCGGCGCCCTCCCGGAACGCCTTGAGCACGAATTGGGGATCCACACGGCCGCTGCACATCACGCGGATGATCTTCACGTTGGGCGCATAGGTCATGCGGGCCGTCCCCGCAAAATCGGCCCCGGTGTAGGAGCACCAGGTGCACAAAAACCCGACCAGATTGGGCTCAAACGGTTCTTCCTGCATTTTGTGTTCTCCTCGTTGAGAAGACCTTTTGAGCGGGGAGACCGGGAATTCTCTCCCGGTCATCCCCGGATTGCCGTTCCGGGAAAACGAGCGGAAATCCGAGGGGTTCATGCCAGGAAAATCCCCTCGATCTCGGCGAAAATCTGCGTGTCGCGAAAATGCTTCTGTTGGGCCGCGCCGCTCGGGCAGGCCGCCACGCAGGTTCCGCAACCCTTGCACAGCGCGTCGTTGATGACGGAAACGCCCTGCTCCTTGTCGAAGGTGATGGCCGTAAACGGGCACAGGCCGACGCAGATCTGGCAGCCGGCGCAGATGTCCTTGTCGATCACGGCGGTGATGGGCTCCAGGGCGAACGTTCCCTTGTCGGCCAGGGCCAGGGCCTCGGCCGCCGCGCCCCCGGCCTGGGCGACCGTATCGGGAATGTCGCGGGGCGCCTGGCAGGTGCCGGCCAGGAAAATCCCGTCGGAATAGGTGGCCAAGGGGGCGAGCTTGGGATGGCGCTCAAGGAAAAACGCGTCCTGGCTGCAGGAGATGCCGAGCGTCTTCGCCAGGAGGTTGTGGTCCAGGCTCGGCTCGAGCCCCGTGGCCAAGACGACCATGTCCACGGGGATGCGCCGCACCGACCCGAGAAGCGTGTCCTCGACCCGGATGATGAGTTTTCCTTCTTCGGCGTCCGTCGTCGCCATGTCCGTGATCTCCGACACGCGGCCGCGGATGAAGTGAGTCCCCTCCTCGAGGAGCCGGTGGTAGAATTCCTCGTAGCCTTTGCCGTAGGTGCGCATGTCGATGTAGAAGTCGTAGATCGCCGCGTTCGTTTTTTCCTTGATGAGATGCGCAAATTTCAGGGAATACATGCAGCACACTCGGGAGCAGTACTCGTTGAAGTTGACGTCGCGCGAGCCGACGCAGTGGACGATGCCCACGGCCTGCGGCTCGCGGCCGTCGGTCAGCTTGATCTTCCCGCCCGTGGGGCCCGAGGCGTTGACCATCCGCTCGAACTCTTCGGCGGTGAGGACGTTGGGATAGCGTCCGTAGCCGTAGGCCGGGATCCTCCGGGCGTCGAAGGATTTGAAGCCCGAGGCGACGATGATCGAGCCCACCTCGAACTCGATGATCTCGTCCTGCATCTCGTGATTGACCGCTTCCCGGTCGCACACCTTGGCGCAGACGCCGCATTTCCCCGTTTTGAAGTGAATGCAGGCGTCCTCGTCGATGAAGGGCACCATGGGGACGGCCTGCCGGGTGGGGATGCGGATGGCTGTCGAGGGTCCGAGGGTGAACTCGTCGTGGAGGACTTTGCGGCCCCGCAGATCCTCGACGGTGATGGCTCCCGTGGGACAGAAAAAGGCGCAGGCCGCGCAGCCGATGCAAGCCTCGGACGGTTCGTCGAAAGGAGTGGACACCCTCCGTTCCGCACCGCGCTCGAGAAAGCTGATGGCGTTGGCGCCGACGATGTCCTCGCAGGCCCGGACGCACAGGCCGCACAGGATGCACTTCCTTGTCGGCTCTTTGACCTCGAAGCGCGTTTCGGTGATGCCCAGCGAGCGGGCGATCTCCCGCACCGGCTCGGCGGCCGGCGCCCTAGCCAGGAGCATCTCGACGTTCATTTTTCTGGCGTTGAGGGCGCGGGGCGACTGGGTCCGGACCTCCATGCCCTCGACGGCCTTGGTGTTGCAGGAGGGGACAAGATCCGTCCTCCCTTTGAGCGAGACCTCGACCAGGCACACCCGGCACGCGGCGTAGGGTTCGATGACCCGATGATGGCAGAGCGTCGGAATGGGAATGTCCAGCTTGCGGGCGGCTTCGAGGAGGGTCGTGCCTTCCTCGACCTGGATCGGTTTTCCGTCTATGCTCAGGGTGATCATGAGGGGGACCTCCTATTCGACCTTGACGGCGTGGAATTTGCAGACGTCGAGACATACGCCGCATTTGATGCACTTGTCCTGGTTGATGGAGTGAGCCGTGTTTTTCTCGCCCCGGATGGCGTCGGAAGCGCAATTGCGGCGGCAGACATCGCATCCATGTCCGGCTTCGAGGCAGATCTTTTCGTCGATGGTGTAGGTGTTGAGCTGCCGGCACACGTGAGCCGGACATTTCTTGTCCCGGATGTGGGCCTCATACTCGGAGCGGAAATAGCGCAGCGTGGTGAGGACGGGATTGGGCGCGGTTTTGCCCAGGCCGCAGAGCGCCGAGTCTTTGATCGAAGGGGCCAGGCTTTCCAGGAGCTCCAGGTCCGCTTCCGTTCCCCGGCCTTCGCAGATCCGCGTCAGGATGTCGAACATGATCTTTGTGCCTTCGCGACAGGGCGTGCATTTGCCGCAGGACTCGTCCTTGGTGAAGGACAGGAAATAACGGGCCACGTCCACCATGCAGGTGTCCTCGTCCATGACGACCATGCCGCCCGAGCCCATCATCGATCCGGCCTGGCTCAGGCTCTCGTAATCGATCGGCAAGTCGATCATGTCCGCGGGGATGCAGCCTCCCGAGGGTCCGCCCGTCTGAACGGCTTTGAAGGCCTTCCCGCCGGGGATGCCCCCGCCGATGTCGTAGATGATCTCCCGCAGGGTGATGCCCATGGGCACTTCGACCAGGCCGGTGTTGTTGATCTTGCCCACGAGGGAGAAGACTTTGGTGCCCTTGCTCGTCTCCGTGCCGATCGAGGAGAACCAGGAAGATCCCCGGTCGATGATCACGGGCACGTTGGCCCAGGTCTCGACGTTATTGATGAGCGTCGGCCGGCCGTAGAGGCCGCTCTGGGCCGGGTAGGGGGGACGGGGCCGGGGTTCGCCCAGCCGGCCCTCGATCGAGGCGATGAGAGCGGTCTCCTCGCCGCAGACGAAAGCGCCGGCGCCCCGGTGGACCTTGATGTCGAAGCTGAACTTCGTGCCCAGGATGTCCTCGCCCAGCAGGCCGTACTCTCGGGCCTGGGCGAGTGCGATTTGGAGCCTTTTGACGGCCAGCGGGTATTCGTTCCGGACGTAGAGCACGCCCTCGGTGGCGCCCACGGCCTTGGCGCCGATGACCATGCCTTCGATGACGGAATGGGGGTCGGCCTCCAGGATGCTTCGATCCATGAACGCGCCCGGGTCGCCCTCGTCGCCGTTGCAAATCAGGTACTTGCCCCCGCCGTTCGTGCTCACGGCGTTGCGGACCATCTCCCATTTCAAGCCGGTGGGAAAGCCCGCTCCGCCTCGTCCCCGCAGCCCGGACTGTTTGATCTCCATAATGATCTGGGCGGGCGTCATTTCCGTCAGGGCTTTGGCCATGGCTTTGTAGCCGTCCCGGGCGATGCTCTCCTCGATTTTTTCGGGGTCGATCAGGCCTCTGTTTCTAAGAGCGATGAGCACCTGTTTCTTGAAAAAATCGATGTCGCTCAGGACCGGAACGGGTTTTTTCTCCTTGGGCGGCGTGTACATCAGCCGGCTGACCGGTCGTCCCTTGAGAAAGTGCTCTTCCACGAGATGCGGGATGTCCTTGACGGTGAGCTGCTGGTAAAAGATGTTCCCCGGCTGGACGACGAGAAGGGGGCCGCGCTCACAGAACCCGTTGCAGCCCGTGGTGACGACCAGGACTTCGTTCTCCAGGCCGTGTTTCCGGATCTCTTTCTCCAGGGCGTCCTTGATGGCGAAGGAATGATTGGAGACGCAGGCCGTCCCGGCGCAGACCATGAGATGGAGACGATGGGCCGTCTCCGCGTGTTTTTCGGGCATGGCTCACTCCTTGGGAAAGTCCGTTTTTTCGCTGCCGATGCCCAGGGCGTATTTCGCGACGATCTTCCCGCCGAGGACATGCTCTGCGAAGATGGTTTTCATCTTGTCCGGATTGAGGTCCACGTATTTGACCGGCGCCTCGCCGGCCAGCTCCACGGTGATCATCGGCTCCCGGCTGCACAGCCCCGCGCATCCCGAGTTCGTCACCTGGACGTCGCGGACGTCCCGGCTCTCGATCTCGGACAGCAGAGTGCTCATGATGGTCCGCGCGCCGGCCGCGATGCCGCACGTTCCCATATGGACCGTCACCTTGGCCCGGACCTCTCCGCCCTCGCGGAGATGGGTTTTCTTTCGCGCCTGCTCCCGCACTTTCGCCAGTTCTTCCAGGGTGAGTTTCGGCATGAGGTCTTCCCCTATCTAGAATATTTTTTCACGAGGCCGGAGACTTTGGTCTGGGTGATTTTGCCGTGGACTTCCTCCCCGACCATGACGACCGGCGCCAGTCCGCAGCATCCCACGCAGCGGACGGCGTCCAGACTGTACGCCAGGTCCTCGGACGTCTCGCCGGCGGAGATGCCCAATTCCCGCTCGAGCTTCTCCAGAACGAGCTGAGCGCCGCGGACGTGGCAGGCGGTGCCCAGACAGACATGAAAGGCGTGCCTGCCCTTGGGTTTCAGGCTGAAGGCCTTGTAAAAGGTGGCCAGGCTGAGAATGCGGCTCAGGGGGATATTGATCTCCCGGGAGACGTCGGCCAGGACGTCGCGGGGGAGGTAGCGATAGGCTTCCTGAACATCCTGGAGAATGGAGATGATGGCGCCCGGGTCGGACTCGTACCGGCCGAGAATTTCCATGACCTTGCTGTTGCTCATGTTGTCCTCCTTAGGGAAGCCAGGCCTTCCTGCAGTCTTTTTCGGATGAGGGAGATGGCTGACGGAGAGTCGAGCGGCGCGTCTTCCAACTCGACACGCAGCGTCCGTGTGTCGAAAAGGAAGGTCCGCCCGTCGACGGCCTGCCGGTAGACGAAATGCGTTCCGGGATGGCCCAGGATAAGAGCCACCAGGGTTTGGACGATGTCGCCCAGCGGCTTGCGGTCGATATGGCTGCGGCGGAAGACGGCCGTGACGCGCGTTCCTTTTCCCGGGGCGGAATCGACGGACAGGCGCCCTTCGGCCGCCCGGGCCGCCTCGGCCAGGAGCGGCAGGCCCAGGCCGATCCGCCGCGTCGTCCGGGTGGTGAAGAAAGGATCCAGGATCTTTTTCTTCGTCGTTTCATCCATGCCCTCGCCGTCGTCCTCGATTTCGAGAGAAAGGACATCGCCGCGGCTGTCTTCCTCGACGCGGATGGCAACCGTGCCGGCCCCGGCCCGCACCGAGTTCTCCGCGACGTCGAGAATGTGCAGCGACAAGTCTTCCATGCGTCCTTTCAATGTCCGAGGCGCCGTCCGTCGCGTCCTTCGAGCGCCAGACGGATTTCCGGCACCGTGCCGTCCTCGAGCACGAATTCCGTGACGGCCGCTCCGATGTCCCTGAGGAAATGGGCGTCCGAGGCGGTTGTCAGGGGAAATCGATTTCCATAACGGGAACGGGCTTCGGCCAAGGTCGTTCGGGGCGAGACCTCCAGGGCGTCCAGGTCCAGGTCGTCCGGAATGAGCCCCAGCTGGCCGATCAGACTGTAGCTCTCACGGTCGACGTGAGCGGCGATGGCCAGCCCGTCGAGCTCGTGGATCCGGCGCACGACATCCCCCAGGGGCAGGGTGGTGGCGCCGATGAGAAGGCGGGGGTTGAACCCCAGGACTTCGCCCCGGTCGTTGACGACGACCTGAGGACCGAAGGCATCCTCGTCGTTTTCTCCGGGCAGGTGGTCGTAGACGGTTTTTTGCATCTCCAGAGCCGACTCCACGCGGTCGAACAGCGCCAGGATGTGAACTTCTTCTTGGGAAGTCACTTCCAGCCCGGGCAGGACGGAAACCCCGTTCCGCTCTCCGGCGCGGAGAAGAGCCGGAGTGTTTTCGGCGGTGTTATGGTCGCAGATGCCGAGGATCGAGATGTCCCGGCGCCGCGCCTCGAGAGCGATCCTCTCCGGCGCCATCTCCAAATCGCCGCAGGGCGAAAGGCAGGTGTGAACGTGAAGGTCGGCTTTGAACACTCTGAGCATCCTTATCCTTTGCCCCTCCCGAGCAGCTCGTAGAGCCTGCCCGAGAAGACAAAAGCCGGATCGGCCGTCCGGCACAGAACGATGCCTTCCTGCTCGGCCTTCTGAAGCGTCTCGGGATCGGGCGTCCGGGAATTGACCAGAACGACGGCCGACAGGTTCTTGAGTTTGGCCACGGCGATGATGTTCTGGTGGGTCTGAAGCGTGATCCAGATATCCCCCTCCCGGCTGTTGGCCATGACGTCGCTCAGCAGGTCGCTGGCGTAGCCTCCGGCGACCGGTTGGGACAGCCTCGGCCCGCCGCTGAGAACGGTCAAGTCGAGGGAACGGGCGATTTCTTCAACGGTCATGATGATCCTCGCGTGGTGTTCTCGGTCCGGCTGTTGAGGCCGGGCCCCTCGGGCTCGTCTTTTTTCGGACCGCCGGCACGGAGACGCTCCGCCTCCCGGACGGGGCAGTCCTCGAGCTTCGCTTCGCCGCGGACGACGTCCTCGGCGAAAGCGAGACAGGTCGGCGCGCCGCAGGCGCCGCAGTCGATTTTCGGCAGCCGACGATGGATTTCGTCCCTTTCCTTCAATTTTCTGATGGCTTCCGACAGATCGGGATGAAGCGGCTTGGGCGGCCGGGGCTCGACGGTGCCTTCGAGCGAGAAGAAGTTCTCGGAGTATTTTCGGCGGACCTTGCGAATGTCGGGACAGGCCCGGATTTTTTCGAACTCCAGCGTTTCGATGATCTTGAGGATCTTGTTGTAAGAGGAATAGATGTTCTCCACGTTCAATGAGCCTCCGACGCAGCCCTGGGGGCAGGAATAGGCTTCGATGAAATCGATGTCGGTCAGTTTGCCCCGTTCGATGTCGTCGAACACCCTCACGACTTCGCTCAGGCTGGAAACGGAGAGGGAGTTTCTGAGTCTGAGAGTGCGGCTGATCCCGCCCACGATCGCCCAGCCGAGGCCCAGAATGCAGAGGTTCTCCAGGCTCCGATGGCCGCTTTCCCGGGGCGAAGGATCCATGGAGGTCAAAAGAGGCCGGTAAATGTCCGTGATGGAGATCGCGCCGTCCAGGAAGGACCGTCCCTTTTCGGCGGGCTGCATGATGGATACCATCTTGACCGGGCAGGGCGTCAGATAAAAGGCGCCGATGTCCCGTTCCGGAAGGCCGTACCGTTCCGCGAGGCTTCGCTTGATCTCCCGGGCGGCCAGCTCCCGCGGGGCTTCAATGGGCAGGATCTGATCGATGAGGTTGGGATAACGGACTTGAAGAAGACGGATGATGACCGGACAGGTGTTGGAAATGAGGGGTTTCGGCCCGTGGTAGTCCTTGAGAAACTCCTGGATGGCGAAGCTGACCTCCCCGCAGGTCTGAGCCAGGTCGTGGACGTCGTCGAAACCGAGCTTTTTCAGACCGCTCAGGATCCGGTCGGGAAAGATGTCCCGCCCGAATTGGGCGTAGAGGGCCGGCGAAGGGATGGCGACCGTGCGCCGGAACTTCGAAAGATCGCCGATGGGATTCGTCAAGGGCACGATGGCCCCGTTGGGGCAGGCGTTGATGCATTCGCCGCAGTCGACGCATTTCTCGTCGAGGATAACGGCCTTTCGGTTCCGGACGCGGATGGCCTGGGTGGGGCAGCGATGCATGCACTTCATCAGACCCTTGCAGCGATCGGGATCGACGCGGATGGAATGCAGATACTGGTTCATTCCTCGGCCGTTCCTTTGTTCAAGCGGAAGCTCAGACGCAGATCCGTTCCCCGGCCGACCGTCGATCGGATCGAGAAATCGTCGGAATTCCTCTTGATGTTCGGCAGGCCCATCCCGGCGCCGAAGCCCATTTCACGCATCTCGGGTGTGGCCGTGGAGAAGCCCTCGGTCATGGCCTTATCGATGTCGGGGATTCCGGGCCCCTCGTCGGCAACCTCGATCACGAGGGCCTGGGGGGAAAGATCAAGGCGCAGCGTTCCCCGGGCGGCGTACATGACGATGTTCATCTCCGCCTCATAGGCGGCGATGGCCGTGCGGCGGATGAGATCGGAAGAGATGCCCAGTTCCTGGAGAATGTCCTTGATTTCCATGGAGACGTGCCCGGCTTTGCTGAAGTCTCCGCCCGCGATCTCGAAGGTCCGGGTCAGGAGTTCTTCCGAAACGGAAGACGTCCGGGCGGAGGAGACGGTTTTCGTCACGCCGTGAAGCCCTTTTTCGTAGAGGCGGCCGCAGGCGGGAAACATCATCAGGCTCGTGGCCATGAGGGGCAGCCCGTTCCGGCGCGCCAGGTCCACGCTGTCCTGGTCGGGACGTTTCCCCCGGACGAAGATCACACCGCCCGCTTCGATGATGTCCGCCGTGCGGACGGCCTGGACGTTGGCCAGTCCGGTCAGCAGGAGCAGACCGGGCTGGCCGAAGGCCAAAACGTCGCTCATCAGGTCCGAAGCGCCCACGATTTTCACTTCCCGGTCAAGATGCTCCTCTCCGGTGAGGATGTCGGCCTGAAGGATGTCGCACGCGTCTCTCAAGGTCATGTCAATTGGGGCGGGGTTTTTCCACCGTTTTGATGATCATCTTGCCTTTGCGGATGATTCTTTCCGCCGGAGTCACGGTCGTCGGGCAGTTTTCCCAGCAGGCGCCGCAGCCGTTGCATTTGGCCGTGTCCACGAAGCGGGCCTTTTTGCGCATTTTGATCTTGAAATTTCCCACGAAGCCCGAGATCTCCTCGACCCGGCTCATGGTCAGAAGCGTGATGTTCGGGTGCTTGCCCACTTCACTCATCTTGGGGGTCAAGATGCAGGCCGAGCAGTCCAGGGTGGGGAAGGTCTTGTCCAATTGGGCCATGTGTCCGCCGATCGAGGGCTCCTTCTCCACGAGATAAACCTTCTTGCCCGAGTTGGCATAAGTCAGAGCGGCATGGATGCCGGCGATGCCTCCGCCGATGATCAGCACCTCGGGGCGGACGGGGACCTCCTTTTTCAGCAGCGGCTCGTGGAGAGCCACGCGGCGGACGGCGGCGGAAATCAGGGCTTTGGCTTTCTTGGTGGCCTGCTCGGGGTCTTCCGTGACCCAGGAGACGTGTTCCCGGATGTTGGACATTTGGAAAAAGAAGGGATTGAGGCCTCCGGAGGCGGTCACTCCGCGGAACGTGGGCTCATGCATCAGCGGGGAGCAGGAGGCCACCACCACCCTGTTCAGGCCGTGATCCTTGATGCTCTGTTTGATCAGTTCCTGCCCGGGATCGGAGCACATGAATTTGTATTCCTTGGCCACGACCACGGAGTCCAAGTGGGAGGCGAACTCCACGACCTCGGGGACGTTGACCTTCCCGGCGATGTTGGTGCCGCAATGACAGACAAAGACTCCGATTCTCGGATTGCCGTTCTCAGACATTTTGTCCTCCGTTCCGAATCTTGGCCCAGAAGGCATCCAGAGGGATTGTGGAGCGGGAAAATCCGAGGTCGTCCCGGGACAATCCCAAGGCCAACCCCATGAGCTGGCTGAAAAACAAGATGGGGATGCGGACGTCCTCTTTATAAGTCTTGATGATTTTGTCCTGGAAAAGCTCCAGGTTGAAGAGACACAAGGGACAGACGGTCACGATGACATCCGCTCCCTTGCGTTTGGCCTCCTTGAGAAGAAGATGGTTCAGCCTGAGGCCGACGTTCTCGATCGTTCCGGTCAAAAGCCCCCCGCAACATCGGGTCTTGGCCGAATAATCCACGGGCTCGGCGCCCAGGGCTTCCATCAGGGCGTCGAGGGACGTCGGGTGGTCGGGGTCGTCGAAATCGGTGTAAGGCCGGACGACCTGGCAGCCGTAGTAACAGGCGACCTTGAGGCCGGTGAGTTTCCGGACGACTTTTTTCCGGATGACGTCGAGTCCGATCTCCCTGACCAGGACCTCGAGCGGGTGCTTGACCACGGACCGGCCCTGGTATTCGCATCCGGAACGCTTGAGGTCGCCCAGGATTTTTTTGGCTTCCGGCGCCCCGCTCTGGAGAAAGAGGTTGGATTTTTTCAGGGTCAGGTAGCATCCGGCGCAGGGGGCCAGGATGTCCTTGCCCTGTTTCTCAGCCAGGGAAAGGTTGCGTCCGCAGACGGCCGCGGCCATGTCGTTGTCGACCGAAAAATAGGCCGTCGCGCCGCAGCAGTTCCAGTCTTCGAGCTCCTCCAAGGGATGGCCGATCGCCTTGAACACCGGCAGGATGGATTCCTCGTAATGCTTGGAATTTTCCTTCAGGGAGCAGCCGGGGAAATAGGCATAATCTTTCATTTGCCGTTCTCCTTGATGGCCTTGACGAGCGCCCGAAGCTGTTTGCGTCCCTTGATGCGGTTTCTCTTCAGGCTCATGCGGCCCGTTTTCATGAGCTTCAAACCGAGGGGCGTCATCTTGAGAAGATTGAACGGCTTGAAAGACTTGAGATAAAGCCTGAGGATCAGCCGCATCTCGGAATTGCGGCCGTCGCGGGCGATGAGCTTGGTCATTTCTTTATCCAGCAGGGGGATGGAGAAGCGGTGGGGATAGATTTTGTTCTCGATGGCCTCGCGCTTGAGGGCGTACATGACGTCGGTGATCTTGATTTTGGCCGGGCAGCGGACCTGGCAGGTGTAACAGGAGGAACAGAGCCAAACGGTGAAGCTGCTCAGGGCCTCCTCCCGATACCCGTTCTTGATGAAGCCGATGATCTGGCGGGGAGGGTGGTCCATGTAAACGGACATGGGGCAGGAGCTGCTGCAGGTCCCGCACTGGATGCAGCGGTCGATTTCTTCGCAGTGAGAGAGGCGCTTGATCTTGGCCAAGAACCCGGGGTCCAGCTCATGTTCGTATTTGACTTTACGCTGGATGTCCATGAAGCCTCCTTTCCAGCGGAATGGGTTTCGGACGACAACCGGTTGACGTTGCGGACGGCGCGAGGGACGACCCCGCGGAGAGGACCGCAGAGAGGCCCATATATGGCCATGATCTCATGGGCGGCATCTAAAAAAATCCCCGCCCCGCGCCGCCGGCCCGCGCCGTTTTGAAGTTTCTGCGCCCAAGGCGGAGGCATTATGGGAGACGTAAGGAATCTCACATAATGAAAACAAATTTTATTTCTACGCGCCGGACCGTGTCAACAGATTTCTTGCCTTGCGCCGCGGCGTGAAAAACCGCGGCCGGGCGCCGAAGCCCTCCCCCAGGCCCAAGGCTCACGCTAAAGGACCGCACGAAACGCCATGGAGCCCGCCGCGGCTTGCTTTCGAGGTTGAAAATCTTATAATATTAATGCAGAATGCTTATGAATACGGAAGGAGGATCCATGGGAAGAAAATGCCTTTTTGCTATCGGCGCCGTCGCTTTCCTCTTGACATTGACGAGCTGCACATCCAAGCCCGAGGAAAGTCTTCTCAAGAGCTACTTCCATGCCACGGTGCTCAATGACGTCACCACGCTTTCGTCCATGGCCATCGAGCCCATGATGATCGAATGCGACGACTGGGAGATCACGGCCGTCACCGAGGAGACGATCGAGGAGGCGTTCCTGCCGGAGCTGAACAAAACGGAGCTCGAGCTGAAGACGAAGATGGAGGATCACATCGGCCCCACGCTCGACGCCAAGGACGATCTGGACGCCGCTCAGGACGAGCTGAAGTACAACCGCTCCGCGGCCATGAGGAGGAAAGTGGCGGACCTTCAGACGGCCTACGACGCCATTTTCGAGGAGCATAAGCAGCTGCAGAAGAGCTACAACGATGCCAAGGCCGCGGCCGCTCAGGAAGAGGAGATCACCAAGTTCTCCCTCAACATGGGCGACATCGCCAACGCGCGCACATTGACCGGCCAGGTCCATTCCAAGCAGGTGGAAGTGAAGACCGTCAAGGAGGGACAGGAGAAGAATTACCGCTTCTATATCCGCCAGTACCTCCTCCAAGACGAGGCGGCGAGCGCGAACTACCGCGGGAGATGGATCATCACCCGCATCGAGCCGATGCTCTGAGCGGGACTCTTCCGCTGAAGGCGATTTTAGGGTAAAATTCTTCCCTCTGTCGGGCCGTTAGCTCAGTGGTAGAGCACCGCCCTTTTAAGGCGGGTGTCGCTGGTTCGAGCCCAGCACGGCTCATTCTTCAGCCCCTGTCGTCTAGCCAGGTCTAGGACATCGCCCTTTCAAGGCGGCAACACGGGTTCAAATCCCGTCGGGGGCGCCACGTCCTCATCTCAATACACAAGCTCCACGGACTTGATCTCCGAGCGGCCGAACTCCAGATCGACAGCCCTGCCGTCGAGCCGAAGCCGTTCCAGACGATTTTCCATAAGATCGAGGAGGTGCGCCTCCTTGGGGGGGCGGAAAAAGCGCAGCCGGGCCCGGGTGGCCGTCCCTTCGGCCTCGTAGAGGCGGAGAACGAGACTGTCCCGGTCTTCGGCTTTTTTCACCGCCGACAGGACGACGTTGGACGGCTCCGCGCCGAAGAAGGACTGCGAGGCGGGCCAGTCCCCGGCGCGTCGATCCAGGAGCCGGGCGAGAAGGGGCGTGTTGAACTCGTGGCCGCGGCGGACGGTGTCGGCCTCGCGCCACGTCCCGGCGTGAGGATAGAGGGCGTAGGAGAATTCATGGCGCCCCCTGTCGGCCAAGGGGTCGGGGTCGAGCGGCGAGCGGAGCAGGGTCAGCCGCATGACCCCGCCCTCGATGTCGTGGCCGTATTTGGATTCGTTGAGCAGGCTCACTCCATAGGCGCCGTCCGACAGATCGGCCCAGCGAAGGGCGGGGACCTCGAAGCGGGCGCGCTCACGGTCCGTGACGCGGGACGTCGGCCGGGCGATGTGCGCATAGGGGATTTCATAAAACGCCTCCCGGCTTGAAACGGCGACCGGAAAGGCGGCCTTAAGCAGGACGTGGTCTTCCCACCAGTCGGCTTTCATGCGGATCTCGACCTGCGGCACTCCGGCGGTGAGAAGGATCTCCTGGCTGAAAAAGGACGAAGGAAAGTCGGAAGCGGGTTCGCGCCGGGTTTTGGAGAGTCCGAGGAACTCCTTGTCCACGACGATCGAAACCTGGACCGGGCCCCGGCGGCCGATTCTCACGCGCCGCGCCTTGTCCAAGTTCCATTGCCGGCCCGTGTATTGGATGTTCCAGGCATCCCAGCGATCGGGAATGTCTTCCAGGAGCTGGAGACGATTGGCCTCGGCGCCGTCGGCGATCACGTCCCGGCGGTTGGTCTTGTCGAAGATTCGGCGGATGTTCCCGCTCTCCGGATCGATTTCGACGAGGACATGTTCGTTTTCCAGGGTCGTGCCCTCGACCCGGAGCGCGCCCGAGCCCGTCGCGGCGAGGGACGGCGGGGAGTTCGGCTCCGGCCGCAGCCAGAAAACGCGGTATCCGAGGGCCGGGACGCGTCGGGCGAGGAAAGAGGCTTCCCGGCCGGAGGGATCGATCTGGCAGGGGATCTCCCGGCCGCCGTCGTCGAACACTTTCGCCCCGGGAGCGAGTCCGGCTTCCAAGGGGAAGGCCGCAAGTCCGTCTCGTTCCCAGGCGAGCGTGTTGAAGACGAGGAGAGGCCGGCCCTCCGGACCCCGATCGGTCGCGATCCGGGAGGCGAGGTGCTCCAGGCTTTCGTTCAGGGCCCTTTCCGCCAAACCGTGGGCTTCGAGATAGGATTCCTTTGCGTCGCGGTAAACGGCATGGATGCTCGAGCCGGGCAGAATGTCGTGGAACTGGTTCATGAGCACTTTTTCCCAGGCCTGGAGGATCTCCGCGCGTCTGTAGGCGCCGCCTGTCAGCCAGGCCAGGGACGACAGCTTCTCGGTGTCGGCCAGAAGAACCTCGGACTTGCGGTTGAAGCGCTTGGTTTCCGCCTGAGTGGTGAACGTCCCGCGGTGATATTCCAGGTAGAGCTCGTCCCGCCAGACGGGGAGCGATTCCAGGACGGAAGGAGGAAAAAGGCCGAGGAAGCCTTGAAACGTCGTGTGTTCGAGACGAGGAAAGATTTTCTGCCCGCCGAACGCCCTGGCCCGGTCCAGCATCTCCCGGTTCGGTCCTCCGCCGTGGTCGCCCAGGCCGTAGAGAATGAGCGGCGTTCTCAAGCCGGTGTTCCTTTCAAAAAGCCTCACGCCCTGGAGCACTTCCTCGGCACGCAGCTCCCCGACGTATCCCGTGGGGGGAAAATAGGTGAGCAGCCGCGTTCCGTCCGGACTTTCCCACCAGAAGAAATGATGGGGAAAGACGTTCGTGTCGTTCCAGGAGATTTTCTGCGTCACGAAGGCCTCGAGCCCCGCCTTCCGGAAGAGCTGAGGCATGTTTGCGTTGTATCCGAAGGAATCGGGATTCCAGCCCACGGTGACCTCGACGCCGAACTTCTCGCGGAAGTACCGTTTGCCGTAGAGAAGCTGCCGGACGAAGGATTCTCCGTCGATGAGGTTGCAGTCGGGCTCGACCCACATGCCGCCCACGATCTCCCAGCGGCCTTTCTTCACCATGCGGCGGATGCGCTCGAAGAGTTCCGGATAGCGCTCTTCCATCCATTTGTAAGCCTGGGCCTGGCTCTGGAGATAAACGATTTCGGGATACTCTTCCATGTTGTCCAGGATGGTGGAGAACGTGGCCCGCGCGACTTCGACGGTCTCCCTCCAGCGCCACAGCCAGGCCAGGTCGATGTGGGAGTTTCCGGCCGCGTAGACGGTGCGCTCCCGGGCAAAGGCCGCCACGGCGGCGGTCCGGCGGGAAAAGGCGTCGAGGGCCGATTGGAGCGCCGACGGGTCGGCGCCCCTGAGAGACCGGACATCGAAATCCTCGAGCGCGCGAAGAAAATCGGCCTGGAGAGTCTTGAACCGGGCCGAATCCTCGAGGCGCTTGTATTCCGGGGAGATGGGGCGCACGAGACGGGACGGGCGCTCGGGCTCGGGAAGCAGGTTGAGGAGCGCGGCGCCCGCCTTGAGGTCGGTCAGGAAGCGTTCGACAGGACGCAGCGCCTCGGCCAGGCCGTCGGTGAGAAATCGGGAGTCCCGGAGAGCGAAAAAGGTCCCCGGCTCGGGCCCCGCTCGGGGAGACAGGGG
>JAFGAV010000062.1 GCA_016933515.1 Candidatus Aminicenantota bacterium | reverse complement strand
GGCCGAGGGAGGCGAGCAGGCGGAGGGCGCGCGGGGCGTCGCGGCGATCCACGACGACGGCCATTCCGACTCCCATGTTGAACGTGCGGAACATCTCGCGCTCGGCGACGCCGCCCCGCTCCTGAATAAGACGGAAGATGCGCGGGACGGGCCAGGAGCCGCGCCGGATGCGCACGCCCAGTCCGGCCGGAACGACGCGGGGGATGTTGTCGGTGAAGCCGCCGCCCGTGATGTGGGCCATGGCCTTGACGGAGATTTTTTTGATGAGGGCCAGAATCGTTCGGCCGTAGATGCGGGTCGGCCTCAGGAGTTCGCGGCCCAGGAGGGGGTCGGCCTTGATCGCCCGCGTTGGGAACACCTTCCGCACTAGGGAGTAGCCGTTGGAATGAAGTCCGCTTGAGGCGAGCCCGAGCACGACATCGCCGGCGCGGCAGCCCCGTCCGTCGATGATCTTTTTCCGGCCGACGATGCCCACGGCGAACCCAGCCAAGTCGTAGGCGCCGGGAGCGTACATGCCCGGGAGCTCGGCGGTCTCGCCGCCCAGGAGCGCGCAACCCGCTTCCCGGCAGCCGCGAACCATGCCTTTGGCCAAAGCGTGAAGCTTGGCGGGATCGACTTTGCCGCAGGCGATGTAGTCGAGGAAGAAGAGCGGCTCGGCGCCGACGACGACGATGTCGTCGACGCACATGGCCACGAGGTCGACCCCGACCGTATCGTGCTTCCCCAGCATGTCGGCCACGAGGAGCTTGGTCCCCACGCCGTCCGTGGAGGCCACGAGGACCGGCTCGGGGATCCCGGCGAGGCGCGGGGCGAAGAGGCCGCTGAACCCGCCCAACCCGCCTATGACCTCGGGCCGGCCCGTGGTCTTGACCAGGGGCTTGATGCGGCGGATGAAGTCGTCGGCCAGGTCGATGTTCACGCCCGCGTTCCTGTAATTCATGTTCGACATTCTTGCGCCCCGGTCCGTCTCAGGGTGCGCCTATCATAGCACAATTTGTGAATTCCCGATTCGGTGCCGCCCAAGATTCCGGGACAATCTCCGCGGCCGGAATGCGGGAAACCGGCGCATGAGTCGGACGATTGAAAGGCGGCCCTTCCTTTGAGGCCGGCCGAGCAGGAGGTTCTCCCCGGGAATCGAACGGACCTCGGACGGATTTTCGGGGGAATCCCTCCTAAGAGATCTTCGGCTGGGCGCCGCGCCTTTGGCGCGCCGCTTCGGCGACCTCCGCCACGGCCTCGACCGCCGCCCGGATGTCGTCCTCGGTGTTGAAAGGCCCGATGCCGAACCGCACCGATCCTTTGGCCTTGTCCGTCCCGAGCTGCTCGTGCACCAAGGGCGCGCAGTGAAGGCCGGCCCGGCAGGCGATGCCGTAGTCCGTGTCGAGCATGCCGCCCGCCTCTCCCGCCTCCATCCCCCGGAGATTGAAGCTCAGAACCGAGAGATGATCGGCCAGGTCGTCCTGGCAGTAGAGAACGGTTCCTTCGATCGCCCGCAGCCCGTCGCGAAGCCGGGTCGTCAGATCCATCTCGCGCGCCTCAAGCGCCTCGAGACCCTGCTCCATCACCCATTTCACGCCGGCGTTCAGGCCGGCGACGCCCATGATGTTCGGCGTCCCGTATTCGAGGCGATAGGGGTACTCCTCGAGGTGAAGGCGGTCGGCCGAGCGGATGCCCGTCCCGCCGGCCCGGGTATGGCGGATCGTGACGCCCTCGCCGACAACCAGGCCGCCGATGCCCGTCGGGCCGAGAAGCGACTTGTGGCCGGTGAAGGCCAAAACGTCGATGTTGTCCGCCCGGACGTCGATGGGACGCTTGCCCGCCGTTTGCGAAGCGTCCACCGCCAGGAGGACGCCCCGCTCCCGGCACAAACGTCCGATCTCGCGGACGGGCTGGACCGTGCCGATGACGTTCGACGCGTGGTTGACGACCACCAGGCGCGTGTTCCTCTTGAAGCGCCGGGCGATGTCCTCGGGATGGACGAAGCCGGCGGCGTCGAAGGGGACGCGGTCGACCTCGACGCCGCCGTATTTTTCAAGATGATAGAGCGGGCGCAGGACGGCGTTGTGCTCCAAGGTGGTGGTCACGGCATGATCGCCCTTCTTCAGGAGGCCGAAGATCGCCAGGTTCAGGGCGTCCGTGGAGTTGTGGCCGAAGCACAGGCGGTCCGGGTTCGTGCCGTTGAAGAATTCCGTGAGAAGCCGGCGCGTCGCGTCCAGGAGGTCTCCGGCTTCCCGGCACATGTCGTAGCCCCCGCGTCCGGGATTGACGCCCGCGCGCCGGAAAAACGCGTCCATGAACTCGTAGACGGACCCGGGCTTGGGGAACGATGTGGAAGCGTTGTCCAGATAAATCATGATGGCTTCTCCCGTCGCGCATGACGATTCGGATGTCGAATCATAGGCAGGGAATCCCGCGCTGTCAAGGCGAGGTGGAGTCGCCCCCCCCCACGGAGGCTAAGGTCTGAGCACTTCCCTTAGGAGCGCGGCCGCGGCGATGCGCTCCTCGACGGGATGGACGCCGATGCCCGGTCCCGGGGGCACGGGGATCGTCCCGCCGGGCCGGAGCTCGATCTCGGGGTCGATGAGGTCCCGGTCGTAGTAGCGCCGGCTGGCCGACAGGTCGGCCGGCAGGCTGAAGCCGGGCAGAGAGGCCAGATGAAGGTTGTGCGCCCGGCCGATTCCCGACTCGAGCATCCCGCCGCACCACACCGGGACGTCGCGCTCCCGGCAAAGGTCGTGGATCTTCCTCGCCTCGACCGCCCCGCCGACGCGGCCGACCTTGATGTTGATGATGCGGCAGGCGCCCATGTCCAGCGCGGCGCGGGCCGTGTCCAGCGAGATTATGCTCTCGTCCAGGCAAAGTGGCGTCCGGAGCATGGGCTGCAGACGGCTGTGGTCCCACAGATCGTAGGGCGGGAACGGCTGCTCGATGAGCAGGAGGTTGAAATCGTCGAGTTTTCTCAGGGTTTCGGCGTCCCGGAGGGTGTATGCGCCGTTGGCATCCACCTGAAGAAGAATATCAGGAAACCGGCGGCGCACCGCGGCGCAGGCCTCGACGTCCCAGCCGGGCTTGATCTTGATCTTCACCCGGCGGTAGCCTTCGGCGACGTATCCCTCGACCCTCTTCACCAGGTCGTCGAGGGTGTCCTCGATGCCCAAGCTCACTCCGGCCGCGATTTCGTCCTGCGTTCCGCCGTAAAGCGCCTTCAGGGGGACCCCCTTCTTTTTGGCCGCCAGGTCCCACAGGGCCAGCTCGAGCCCGGCCTTGGCCATGGGATTTCCACGAAATCGGCCGGCCTTGAGGGCGAAGTCCTCGGGACGGTCCGCTCCCTCGCGGAAGAGCAGGGGAACGAAAAAATCCTTCAGGACATGCCAGGCCGTGTCCGCCGTCTCGGGGCTGTAAAGAGGAGCGCGTTCGGCGACGCACTCGCCGTAGCCTTCGAGCCCGCCGCCGCGAACAACAACCAGAAGGAAATGCCGTTCGGTTTCCCGGCCGAAGCTCGTCTCGAAAAAATGAGCGTAGGGCAGACGGGCTTTGATGAGCTCCACGCTCTCGATTTTCATCAATCCTTCTCTCTCTCGCTCCTCCGTCGCCTCCGCCCCGTCCCGCGTCCGTGGGACGGCTCATAGGTCGATCATCCGACCCGAGCTTTCAGCCGTCATGACGGCCCGTCGAGACGCACCCCTTTCCTCTCCGCCGCCTTGCGGTAGACCTCGATCGTCCGGGCGGCCGTGGACTCCACGGAGAACTTGGCCTGAACCTGGATGTAGCCCTCCAATCCCAGCCGCGCCGCGAGTCCCCGGTTGCGGTAAAGGGCCAGGATGGCCTCGGCCAACGCCTCGGGGTCCCTGGGCGGGACGAGCAGCCCCGTTTTCCCGTGCTTGACGATTTCGGGAATGCCTCCGACGCGCGTGGCGACCACCGGCAGGCGGCAGGCCATGGCGTCGAGAAGAGAGCTGCCCAAACCTTCCAGATGCGAAGACAGGACGAAGAGATTGAGAGAGGCCAGAATGTTGGGAATGTCCTCGCGAAAGCCGAGAAAATAAACGACATCCTTGACGTCCAGCCTCTCGGCCTGTTTCGTCAGCTCGAGCCTCAGGGAGCCTTCACCGACAATGACGATTTTGATCTTCCGGGCGCGCTGCATGAGGATCCGGGACGCCTCGAGGAGATAGCGGTGGCCCTTGTGATCCTCGAGCTGGGCGACGATGCCCACCAGGTAATCGGACTCGGAAAATCCGTATTCGCGGTGCAGATAATCGCGCGGCTGGTCCTTTTCATACACCGAAAAGTCTATGCCCGAGGGGACGATTTCGATTTTGTCCTCGGACACCCCGCCCTCGACGAGCACACGTTTGACGCCCTGGGAGATGGCGATGAACGCGTCCACGCTTCGGCCGTATTTCCGGCGCGAAAAGGCGTTCCGGCGCAGAGGAAAATCCACTCTTCTCGAAACGATCCTCAAAGGCACGTCCGCCAGGGAGGCGGCCATCAGGCCGACCGAAGCGGAGTGGGCGTCGTGACAGTGGACCAGGCGGCACCGGCTGCGGCGCATGGACGTAGCCAGCCTCAGGGCGGCGACGAATCCGAGCTCGCTCCGCATCCGGAGGGCGAGCACCGGCAGGCCCTCGCCCCGGGCCTTCTCGTAGAGAGGGCTCCGGGGTTGAACGAAAAAGGTCACCGGCCAGCCCTTGCGCCGAAGCTCCCGGACGAGGAACAAAGACTGACGCTGGCCGCCGCGCCATTGCCGGCCGGCGTCAATATGAAACAGGCTCAATCCTTTCCCCCTTCTTCCAGATCTCGCGGAGCTTGGCGTAGCGGAGGAAGATGGCGTAGCCGTTGAGGACGGAGATCACCAGGCCGGCGAAGCCGTCCAGAAAGCCGCGGCGCAGGATATACGAGCGAATGAAGCGCGCCGGCGGAAGGAACAGAAGATGATGAAAGCGGCATTTTTTCCGTCCGGCGTAAAGTTTCTTGGCGCCCAGCTCGGAAAAAGAATTGATCCGCGACACGTGGTCCGAGATGTCCCGGTAGGTGAAATGATGGATGGGATTCCTGAGTTTCCCCACGCGGCCCTTGAGAACGAGCTTCTCGTGGACATATTCGCCCTCCCATCGGCCCGCCGTCCGGAGGAAGAGACGAACGCGGCGGTCGGGGTACCAGCCCGAATGCCGTATCCAACGGCCGAGATAACGGACGAGCCTCGGAATCGAGTAGGCGTTGCAGGCGGGGTCTCCGGCCGGAAGCCCCAGGATCTCGGTCTTGAGCTCGGCCGAGACACGCTCATCGGCGTCCAGGGACAGGATCCAGGGATGCGAGGCCTTGGCGTTGCCGAAATTCTTCTGGTCGGAGTAGTTCGTCCAGTCCCTGACGAACACCCGGCAGCCGTATTTCTTGGCCAGCTTGACCGTGGCGTCCGTGCTCCGGCTGTCGACGACGACAACCTCTTTGGCCAGACTCCGGAGGCTGCGCAGGGCGTTCTCGAGGCGCTTTTCCTCATTGCAGGTGATGATGACCGCCGAGATGTCCACGCGGGAATGATATCACACGCCGAAAAAGACGTTCAAGTCCGGGCCGCTCATTCCACGGCCAGCTCGTGCTCCGACATGATTTTTTTCTCAGGAGCATTCCACCATTTGCTGAAAATCCTGAGTTTGGCCGTCCCGGGCTCGAGGGCTTTCAGAACGACATACTCGAATTCGTTGTGATGAACGACCGCGACCGCGCCGCCGTCGAGCTCGATCGGGCATGTCACGCTCTTGTTTCCGGGAAGATCGAAGTACACATGCTCGCCCGGCCGGAGAACGGTCCTCCCCGGCTGACCGATTTTCAGGATCAAGGAGGCCTCGACCGAAAGCGCCCCGTTCCTTTCCCTGAGGCGGGCGGCCAGGACGATCGGTTCGCCTGCGTCCGGGCCGTCGATTCCCGACACCCACACGGCCGCGGGACCGTCTTCAAACACCCAGTCGCGGTCCGTCGTTTTCTTTCCCAGGACGGCGGCGGCGTTTATCGGCTTGTCGTCCTCCGGCCGGATCCCGGACAGAAGAACCGGCTCGTTAAGGTGAAAGGGCTTGTATTCGAGAAGATCGTCAAGCGGCCTGAGTCCCGAAAGCGGCCAGTCGAATTCCTGAACGGCCGCTTCCTCCCGGGGCGGCGCCGCCGGCGAACAGGCCGCGACGACGAGGAGCGACACACACACGATCAAAACCTTCCGGCTCAGACGACGGTCTTTTTTTTGCTTGGTCATGATTGTTCATCCTTGCAGGACGATTCTTCCGCTTTTTCGCCGGCCATGTCAATATCCCTCTCCCGCCGGCGGCCGCCGCCGTCCCGGCCGTCCTTGACTTCGGCCGGGCTTCCGACTCACAATCAAGCGGATGTTCAAGAAATTCTCCGCGCTCCAGATGGCGCTCGTCTTCCTGGCCTCTCTGGTGTCGGCGTTTTTCGTGGACTTCGCCCGCAATCTCGACCGCTGGTCCGTCCTGGACCGCTCTTGGACGCCCGATCCCTTGAGCATTCTCATCCTGGCCGTCCTCATTTTTCCCTGCTTCCTCTGTGGGTGGGCGGTCTATTCCTGGCTGGCGCGAAAGACGTTCACCCTGGATTACGGACGCAGCCTGGGATGCGATCTGCTCGCCTATCTGCCCATGCTCGCTTTCCTCCTTGCGCCTCTCCTTCTCCGTCATTACCTCACCGTCGACGATCTCCGGGACCGTCTCGTCCTGACGGGCGTCGGCGTGCTGGCGGCCGTTCTGTATCTCAAGGCCGTCCTCATCCGGCGCTGGCACAAAGAGCATCCGGCCTGGGGAGGCGCGGCGTCCGCATGGTGGTCGAATCTCTCCCTGAGAAAAAAGAGCGCCCTCCTTTTCGCCGCCGCCGTCCTCGTTTACAGCGCCGGATCCGTGCGACTCTCCACGTCCGGGACGACGTTCTCGGGGGACGAACCCCACTACCTGCTCATCACCCACAGCCTTCTCCACGACGGCGACTTCAACCTGAAGAACAACTACGCCTCGCGCGACTACGAGGCGTTCATGCCCGCCGGAGGATTGCCTCTTGTCGCCCACGTCCACGGCCTTCCTGAAAAAGACGCCGCCTATTCCTTTCATTCGCCCGGCGTGTCCTTTCTCCTGCTGCCGTTCTACGCCGCCGGCGAGTCCCTGGGCCGCCAGGGTCTCATCCTTCTTCTGCGACTGGGCATGAGCCTTCTCGGCGCGGCGTTCGTCCTGCAGCTCTACCTCTTCGCCCTCCGGGAATTCAAGAAAGAGGGCCCGGCCCTCGGTCTCTGGGCTCTGGCGGGCTTCACCGCGCCGGTCTTTTTCTACTCCGTGCACGTCTATCCCGAAATGGCCATAGCGCTGCTCTCCCTGTGGCTCTTCCGCCTGGCCCGCCATGGAGAATCGTTCTCCACCGCCAAGCTCGCCCTTTGCGGCGCGGCCTTCGCCGCTTTCGTCTGGTTCCACGCCATCAAGTATCCCCTGCTCCTCATTCCGCTGTTTCTGTATTTTTCCTGGGTGCTCCTCCGCCGGCGCGGCGTGGGCTGGAGGTTCGTCTGGGTCCTGGCCGGAGCCGCCGTCCCGGGCGGCCTCTATCTCTTCTTTCAAAAAACCCTTTACGGCTCGCTTTCGTTCTCCACCGTCTCCTGGCAGGGACCGATGTCGGGGGCGGAGTCCCTCTCCTTCTTCAATAAGATCCTGGCCGGCATCCCCTTCCGTTTCCGCTGGGAGACCCTAGCGGGGTATTTCCTTGACCAGAAGGACGGGCTGCTGCTCTACGCGCCCGTCTATGTCTTCGCCTTCCTGGGAATGATCGTCATGGCCCGGCGAAGGACCCGGGACCTGCTGCTTCTCGCCGGCCTCGCCGGACCTTACATCCTTGTCCAAGCGTTTCTCACCCAGCGCACGGGATACGCGCCTCAGGCCCGACCTCTCGTCTCGGTCGTCTGGGCCCTGGCGATTCCCGTGGGCTGGTTCCTGGCCCTCAATTCAAAGAAGTTTTTTTCCGCGCTTTTCACCGCGGCCGCGGTCCTCAGCCTGACGGCCGTCGTCCTTTTGCTTCTCCAGCCGGCGGCGCTTTACCAGGAAACGACCGAAGGCGCAACCGAACGCGCCGGGGCGCTTTTCCTGAGCCTGAGCAACCTCCATTTCCAGATCACAGACTTCCTGCCGTCCTACCTCAAGACCGCGGAAGCCGGATGGAAGCCCAACGTCCTCTGGCCCGTCCTGCTCCTGGTTTTCATGCTGACCTATGCGCTCTGGCCGGGGAAAAACCTTTCCCTCCGCTTCGGGGCGCATGTCGCCCTGGCGGCTTCGGGAGCGGCCCTTCTGTTTTTCTGGCTGGCGTTCTACCCGCGCGCCGTGCTCCTCAACCCGGTCCGGATGACCCTCCCCGAAACAGGGAGGGTGGGATTCTTCGGTCTGTCCCGCGCGGCCAGGCCCGCCGATCCTCCCGGTCGATTTCTCCTTCTCCAGGACGACCGGTCATACGATTTTTATTTCGCCTCCGGCCGGCCGCTCGACGCGCTCCGGATTGAAGTCGGGTCGGACAAAGGCGATTACGCCCTCCAGCTCGCGCTTTTCGACCACACCTTTTACCGCGGCCGGACGCGCAGGGAATTTCAAACCGTCACCTACAACTTCCCGCCGTCTTACCGCTGGAAAAACGCTCATCTCTACCGGGTGAGTATCGACCTCCGGAAGCGTTCGGACGTCTCGACGGGGGAACATCCTTACCGTTTCGGCCTGCGCGCCGCCGCCCGATAGCCGGGCCTCTTTCGGCGGTCGGCGCCGCCGCGCGGCTTCAGGCCCGGCGGGAGTTGAACATCCGAAAGCGGAGCAGGCCCTTTTTATGCAGCTTGAATTTGACCAGTGTCTTGAGGATGGAAAGCCCGTAAACCGCGCTCCGGGCGAAACCGATCTGGGACGCTTCGGGAAAGTAGCGCGTCTCGATGGGGATTTCCCGGATGCGCATGCCGTGGATGACGCCCTGGGCGATGATCTCGGAATCGAAGACGAAGTCGTCCGACAGGACGGGAAAGTTCACCGTCTCCAGAAAGCGGCGCGAGTAGGCCCGCAAACCCGAGTGGTACTCGGTCAGGTACATGTAAAATACGGCGTTTTCCAACGCCGTCAGGAAGATGTTGGCCAGATACTTCCATTTGGGCATCCCGCCCTCAAGGGGATGTCCGCCCAGCATGCGCGAGCCGAAAACGGCGTCGCACTCGCCGCTAATGAGCGGCCGGACGAGCTGGGGAATGACGCGCGGGTCGTACTGGTGGTCGGGATGAACCATGATCATGATGTTCCCGCCCATTTTCAGCGCTTGGGAATAACAGGTTTTCTGGTTGGCCCCGTAGCCGCGGTTGCGGTCGTGAACGAAAACCTTGAGTCCCAGACGGCGGGCCAGGGCCACCGTCCCGTCCCAGCTGCAGTCGTCGGTGAGGATGATGTCGTCCACCCATTCCCTCGGGATGTCGCGCAGCGTCCTCTCCAGAGTCTTTTCGGCGTTATAGGCCGGCATGACGACGATGATTTTTTCCTTCCGGCCCCGGGGCGGAACGGGTACGACAGGAGCGGCGCGGCCTTTTTTTTTCACGCCTGCCGTCGTCGGTCTTCTCTTCATGCGCCCTAATCTAGCACATTTGCCCCGGATCCGTCAGCCCTCCCCTTCCGACCTGCCCGCCAAAGCGGCGTCCTGCCGCCGCGTTCCCAAAAAGCATACTTCACAATCCCGACTCAGGCCGGGAGGGAGGGTCGAGGCGCCATGAGCGGTTCAGCAAGGAAGCGACGGGTTTCGAGGGGTTCCTGGCCGACATATCCGGAGACAGCCTCCTTTTGCCCTCCTGATTTCCCAGGAGGGCCAGGGAGGTTAATATTCATAAAACAAATTTAGAGCTGTCTCCGGAAGATGCTGGAGGCCGGCCGGCTGAGCACAGCTCCCCGAAGGGGAGCGTATCGCGAAGCCGACTGAGAAACCCGGAGCTTCCGCAGCGATTCGAACCGC